>CANDKY010000025.1 GCA_947385425.1 uncultured Lachnospiraceae bacterium
CGCGCCGGGCACCCGTCAGTTCTTGCTGACATTTTCCTTTGGGTGCCCGTGTGCATAAAAAGCGCCCGGTCCAGCCATGGGACCGAGCGCTCTTTACACTTTTTTGCCATTTCATATTCGAATATCCGCTGTATATTATCAGCATTGCACCGTAAATAAGTAAACGCCATAATATATTAAACTTTTAATTTAAATTGTCCTACTAACTCTTCCAAATTTGTTGACTGGGCGGATAATTCTTCGCTTGTCGCCGAAGTCTGCTGTGCCGATGCCGAATTGTTCTGTATTACATCCGCAATCTGCTCGACGCCCAGCTCCAACTGTTTCATGGCATCCGCCTGGGAATCCGACAGATCGCTGATTTCCTTCGTAGAAGATGCCAGCATTTTGATGCCTCCGATAACAGTTTCGATAGCCGCCGTAGCCTTTACCGTAATCTCATTCCCAAACTCGATCTCTTTCATGGAATTCTCAATCAGGCGCTTTGTATTCACTGCCGAAGTAGCGCTGTCCGCCGCAAGCTTCCCAATCTGATCTGCCACTACGGCGAAGCCTTTTCCTGCCTCCCCTGCCCTTGCCGCTTCAATAGAAGCATTCAATGACAGCAGGTTCGTCTGGGAAGCAATGTCTTCGATATCACCGATAATATTGGCAATCTCCTTCGATGTTTCGTTGATTCTCTCCATCGCCTGGTTCAGCCTCCTGATATCCTCATTGCTCTTCTCGGCCTTTTCCCTGAACTCCTCTGCGCCGTGGTAAGATTTATTGGCTTTGTCCGAAGTATTCACCACATTCTCCGTGATATTCTGGATAGTAGCTGTCAGTTCCTCCACGGAAGCCGCCTGATCGGTAGCCCCTTCTGCCAGTGCCTGTGCGCTCTCCGCCATCTGGGACGACCCCAAAGCCACCTGCTCCGCCGCCTCATTGATCTGGCCAAGCGTATCGCTTAACGAATCGGTAATGGTACCAATAGACTTACCCAGTATCTCAAAATCTCCCCGGAAATGCACATCTGTAGAAACATTGAAATTCCCGTCGGCCACTTCGCCGAGCGTCCTGCGCAGTTCCCGGATATAAAGCTTCAGTTCCCCGATCGCCTCCTTAAATGAATCCGTCATCTCGCCGATTTCATCCGGGTACATGCTCTCAATCTCAATCTCCAGGTTTCCCTGGGCAAGCTGTGCCGTAGCGTCCTTTACTTTAACGATAGGCTCGGCAAACAGCTTCGCCACAAAACCCGCAAACCGCATGGAAATGAATACAGCCGCCAATATAACGAGCGCAATGGCCCCTAATGTAATATAAGTCTGAATGGTAAGGCCGTTCGAAACTTCCTCCCCCATCTCAACATTTAAATCTACCAAGCCTTCGATGGCATCCGTAAGTTCCTTCAATGTAGGTTTTCCCTGCGTAAGGAGCAAATCCAACGCTTCCGTGTTGCGGTTTACCGTTGCGAGATCCTCCACTTCTTCGAAAATCGCACGGTACTGCGGCAGCGTCTCACGGATCACTTCCAGATACGGTTCTTCTTCCTCTGAATTACAGTTCAGCAGCATCTGTGCATACGCCTCATCTGTCCTGGCCTGCAGCTCATCCAGTTCCTCCGCGGATTCCCGTATAGCAGCCGGATCTTCCAGAAGAATCATTTCCCTTACAACCGCCGGCTCTTTCGTCAGATATGTACTGAATATTCCGATTTCCCCCTGTGAAAAACCGTTAGTCACCAACGCTTTGCTGTAATTGATATCACTGCGGAGAAGCACCACAAGACCTAAAAGCCCTGAAATGCTGGAAATACATACGATCAAAGTAAAACAGAATTTCAATTTCTTCTGTACCTTCATTACTTTTATTTTTTCAAGCATACCTCTTATCTCCCTTACCTGTAAACAAAGCTTAATCCTATACTACACTCCCTTATTTATAGCCAGCTTATATACAACATCATATTCTAATGTCAAGGTTCTGCTCTCCTGCCCACAGCCTGGAACACTGGCGGCAAAAGATAAAAAAATAGAATCGATTGCCCTATTATATCATTCTTTCCTTTCCGTTACAAGTATACAATGGCAAGGAAATCAATTTCCAGTATAAATATTCAACACTGCTCTAACCAATACTGAAACCTGATTTCCCTATAGCCATTTTTATGCCTTACACCCCATACCTGAAGCCTCTGAAATTATACATACAACTGCATAATTATCCAAAAAACATTTCCCTGTATTTCAGGCGGCCTAATCGGCTGCCCTTCCCTTAGAGCCTGCAAATGCCAATGTTAACCTTTTCCCCATTCACATTCCATTCCTTCCTGCTCCATGCCCCTGCAGACGTCCCTTCCTCATCCGTCCGCATTTCATCCGCCAGTACCTTCTCCGCAATTACATCTCTGTTCTTTTCCACTATGGAAGCGATTTTCCCATTTCCGCTAATTTCCACCCTGATATGATCCATCACTTCATAGCCCGCATCCTTCCGCATTGTCTGGATTTTGCTTAGTACTTCATACACAAAGCCTTCCTCTATCAGTTCTTCCGTCAGGTTCGTATCCAGCACGACTGTCATGGTATTGTCCGCCTCCGACACATAACCTTCCTTCTGGCTCATTTCAATCAGCAGATCGTCTTTTGCCAGTTCCACAGCTACGCCGTCAACCTCAAAGGCCAGCCGCCCCTTCCCGTTCAGTTCATCCATAGCCGCATTGCCGTCCAATGCCGCAAGGGCCGTCCTAATCCCTCCAAGCTGTTTGCCATACTTTGGCCCTACCGTCCGCAGTTGGGGTTTGAACGTATAACTGGTAAAATCACGCACATCATCCGTGAAGCTGACTTCCTTTACATTCAGTTCTTCCTTGATGATATCCTGATAAAAACCATCCAGTGAATTGGAAGCCTTTACAAACATCCGCCCGATAGGCTGGCGGTTCTTGATATTGGCCGTATTCCTGGCAGCCCTTCCCATAACCACTACTTTAAGGACCTCATCCATATCCTCTTCCAGTTTCCTGTCAATTACCGCCTCATCCGCTTTCGGGTAATCGCACAGATGGATACTCTCCGGAGCGGTGCTGTCAATCCCGCACACCAGATTGCGGTAAATGTCCTCTGTCATAAACGGAATGATCGGCGCCGCACATTTGCATACGGTAATCAATGCCGTATACAATGTCATATATGCATTGATTTTATCCTGTTCCATCCCTTTCGCCCAGAAACGCTCACGGCTCCTGCGCACATACCAGTTGCTCATCTCATCCACGAAGCCATCCAGCGCCCTTGCCGCCTCAGGCAGCCTGTAATTCTCCAGATGGCCGTCCGCTTCCTTCACCAGCGTATTCAGTTTCGACAGCAGCCACTTATCCATAACCGGAAGTTTTTGGTAATCAAGCTTATGCTGCGACGCATCAAAACCGTCAATATTCGCGTAAAGGACAAAGAAAGCATAGGTATTCCACAAGGTGCCCATAAACTTACGCTGGCCTTCCATAACCGCTTTCCCGTGGAAACGGTTTGGCAGCCATGGCGCCGAGTTGATGGTAAAATACCAGCGGATAGCATCCGCCCCATAAGTTGCCAGCGCATCAAACGGATCCACCGCATTCCCTTTGGATTTACTCATCTTCTGTCCATTCTCATCCTGTACATGGCCGAGGACAATTACGTTTTCAAAAGGCGAACAGTTAAATAACAGCGTAGATTCTGCCATCAAAGAGTAGAACCACCCTCTGGTCTGATCTACGGCTTCAGAAATAAACTGTGCCGGGAACTGCTGTTTAAACAGAT
Source organism: uncultured Lachnospiraceae bacterium (assembly GCA_947385425.1). Taxonomy (GTDB): domain Bacteria; phylum Bacillota; class Clostridia; order Lachnospirales; family Lachnospiraceae; genus Kineothrix. The sequence goes on from CANDKY010000025.1 coordinate 3,783, forward strand.
CTTCGTTTTCAAACGGATAATGGTGCTGTGCAAAAGGCATGGCGCCGGAATCAAACCAGCAGTCAATCACCTCCGGCACGCGTTTCATTGTCCCGGCGCACTTCGGGCAATTACAGGTTATCTCATCGATATACGGCCTGTGAAGCTCCACGGTACGCGCCGCCGGATTCCCGCTCATTTCCTCCAGCTCTGCCCTGGAACCGATTGCCTCCTGGTGCCCGCAGCTTTCACATTCCCACACATTCAGCGGCGTCCCCCAGTAACGGTTTCTGGATATTCCCCAATCCTGGATATTTTCCAGCCAGTTGCCGAAACGCCCCTCCCCAATGGACTCCGGAATCCAGTTAACCGTCTTATTATTGCGCACCAGGTCATCCCTCACTGCCGTCATCCGGATAAACCAGGACTCCCTGGCATAATAAATTAACGGCGTATCGCACCGCCAGCAGAACGGGTAGTCATGTTCAAATTTCGGTGCGCTGAAAAGTTTCCCTTCCTTGTCCAAATCCTTTAATATCTCCGGATCCGCGTCTTTGACAAATTTTCCGGCATAAGGGGTTTCTTCCGTCATATTCCCTTTGCCGTCCACAAACTGTACAAAAGGCAGATCATACCGCCTCCCGACCTGCGCGTCGTCCTCACCAAAAGCAGGCGCGATATGCACGATACCCGTACCATCCGACATAGTAACATAATCGTCACAGGTTACAAAATGCGCCCTCTTGTTCTGTTTGGCCGCCTCCTCCCCTGTACATGCGAATAACGGCTCATATTCCATATTCTCCAGATCCCTGCCCTGATAAGTCTGCAGCACTTCGTAGGCAGGCTTCCCTTCCTCCGCCAGTTTCCCCAGCACATTGTCAAGCAATGCCTGGGCCATATAATAGGTATAACCGTCTGCCGCCTTCACTTTGCAATACACCGCGTCCGGGTTCATACACAATGCCGTGTTTGAGGGCAGCGTCCAGGGAGTTGTCGTCCATGCAAGGAAATATGCGTCTTCCCCTGCCACTTTGAAACGCACAACGGCAGAACGCTCCTTCACCGCCTTGTACCCCTGCGCCACTTCATGGGAAGACAGCGGTGTGCCGCAGCGCGGGCAGTAAGGCACGATTTTAAAGCCTTTATACAACAGCCCTTTATCCCAAATCTGCTTTAATGCCCACCACTCCGATTCAATAAAATCATCGTGGTAAGTCACATAAGGATCCTCCATATCCGCCCAGAAACCGACCGTACCGGAAAAATCCTCCCACATGCCTTTATATTTCCATACACTCTCCTTACACTCCCGGATAAAAGGATCCAGGCCGTATTCCTCTATCTGCTCCTTCCCATCCAGCCCCAACTTCCGCTCCACTTCCAGTTCCACCGGAAGGCCATGGGTATCCCATCCTGCTTTACGCGGGACCATATACCCCTTCATGGTACGGTACCTTGGTATCATATCCTTAACCACACGCGTCAGCACATGCCCGATATGAGGCTTCCCGTTTGCCGTCGGAGGCCCGTCATAGAAAGTATAAACCGGCCCGTCCTTACGGTTCTCCATACTTTTCCTGAAAATATCATTCTCCTTCCAAAACTTTTCCGTCTGCTTCTCCCGCTCTACAAAGTTAAGATTCGTAGATACTTTCTGATACATGATCTCCATCCTTTCTTATTCCAGTTCCGCATCCAGCTCAAAAGGCACCTCACCGGCAGAGGAAAAACCGCCCCTAATGCATGGTCTGTTTTTCCTCTGGGTGCCTTTTGCGCCAGATGCTGTTTTCCAGTTCCGCAGCTAACACATATGGCGCTCCCCAGCAGAGGAAAAACCGCCCTTAATGCATGATCTGTTTTTCCTCTGGCGCCATCTGTGTTAGATGCTGTTTTCCAGTTCCGCATCCAGCTCAAAAGGCACCTCACCGGCAGAGGAAAAGCCGCCCCTAATGCATGGTCTGTTTTTCCTCTGGGTGCCTTTTGCGCCAGATGCTGTTTTCCAGTTCCGCAGCTAACACATATGGCGCTCCCCAGCAGAGGAAAAACCGCCCTTAATGCATGATCTGTTTTTCCTCTGGCGCCATCTGTGTTAGATGCTGTTTTCCAGTTCCGCATCCACGTTTGATGCGAAAAAAAAGGCCCCGTCCGTAAAAGGACGGGGCCTGCTGCCCGTATACCACCCGTTACATCATACGCCTGCTTGCATTCGGAAACATTTTCCGCCCCAAAAATGGTGCCTCCCATGCATCGCCTGCTCACAGGTTATATGGTATCCGTTAACGGCGGACTGCCGTCGGTGCCTACTTCCTGTCCGCTTATCCAACAAAAAAACGCCGGATTAAGGTTCAGCCCGCAACTCAAGAGTGATATTCAGTATTCCTTACTCATACCGGCCTCCCACCGCCGCCGGCTCGCTGCAAATTTCTGGCAATACCTACTGTCTCCATCATCGTCTTTCCTTCTGTTTATGCAATTCTTACAGATACCGTTATTATAATACCCGCAGACAGCCTGTGTCAAGCCTGTTATTCGCGCTTTCGCGCTTACTACAATTTCTATTGTCACAGTTCACTCCCAATGTCATTAACTTAAGCTTTTCGGGGTGCTGCAAACCATATACCTCAATCCAGACCATTGAAAGACGCCGGCACTTAGGCACCGTATTTTGGTGCCTTAGTACCGTTGCGTCTGCCGTGAGCGGAAGCGCGTCTGGATGAGATATATGGTTTGTGGCACCACGGGAAGCTTAAGTTAATGACATTGGTTCACTCCCCGCCCTATGCGCGGCCCTGGCACCCCATCTGATTTTTTTGCATCGTTTTGAATGATGGTTTTACTTAACAGAAGATTCGCAAACTCAGGGGAAAATGGCGTTAGTCCAAAACCCAGGTGCCGGCTCCGCGTCCGGAGAGGCCCTGCCTGCTTTTTGCATCGTTTTGGATGGTGGTTTTTCTTAGCAGAAGGGGCTAAACCCAGGGAAAAATGGCCATGGATGGCCATTTTAGGCAGTACGGGACAAGGATGTCCCATACTGCCGGCCCGGACGGTGCCCAAACTTACATCTTCTGCTTAGAAAAACCCCGTCCAAATAAGCTGCAAAAAGCAGGCAGGGCCTCTCCGGACGCGGAGCCGGCGCCGTCCTGTGAACACCTGTAAACAATACCCTTTGGCAGCAGCACCACCACATTTGTGAATATTGCCTCTATACATTTCTTTCAACAAATGATATAATCAGTTAAAATGTATATTTTTACCAAAGCGCGTAACTATATATGCAACAAAATGCACAAAATCAGAAAGGAGAATTGAAATTATGCCTGAAACCATTAACTTAAAACTGGAAGGTTTGAATTCCCTGCGCGAAGTCAACCCCATGATGATGTCCTACAATGTAGAATTTGCCGAGGTCACAGGCGGCACCTTTTGGAAAGCCTATACCCCCGGCCAGATTGCGGGCACAGAAGAATTCCACGTAAGCCCTTCCGCCGACGGGATAGCTTCCATGTACAACGATCTGATGCAGGTTTATCCTCCCATTGACCTGTACAATGAAAAACTCCGCAGCCTTGCAAAGGAGTTCGGCCCTGTCTGGGTGCGTGTCTCCGGTACATGGGCTACCAAAACCTATTATGATTTTGACGGGACTACAGGCGGCAAAGTACCGGAAGGATACCTGAATATACTGACCAAAGACCAGTGGATCGGCGTCCTGGACTTTGTAAAAGCAATCGGTGCCAAACTGCTCGTTTCCGTGGCCAACTGCCCGGGGCTCCACTCGGCGGAAGAACCATGGCATCCGGCAGAAGCCGAAAAATTGTTTTCTTTAAGCAAAGAATACGGCGTACCCATCAATGCCGCGGAATTTACCAATGAGCCGAACATGATGGAGGATACCGGCTTTCCAAAAGGGTATACTCCCGCAGACTACCGCCGTGACCAGGATCTGTTCTTCCGCTGGCTCAAAGCGAACTATCCGGACTGCATCTGCGTAGGCCCCAGCACTACCGGCGGAGATACTTCCATCGGAAAATCCGGCGGCGGAATAGAACAATTACTTAAAAATACCTGTAGCTGCGCAGACCTGATGGACGGAACCAAAGAACCTCTTGATGTATTCAGCTATCACTATTATAATGGCATTTCGGAACGTCTTGCTTCCGCAATGCCCAGCGCGCATTGGCTGGCCGAAGATGCATCCGGCGAACCTTATCTTGCGACCGCGCCCAATTTTGCCCGCACTTATGCGCCCATGAGGGACAAATACTGCCCCGGCGGTGAAATGTGGGTTACTGAATCGGGGGATGCAGGCGGCGGCGGTGATACCTGGGCCTCCACATACCTGGATGTACTGCGTACTTTAAACGAACTCGGCGGCTTTGCCTCCATCACCAACGGTATCATTTTCCACAATACCCTGGCATCCTCCGATTACGGATTCCTGGCACGGGAAGTATTCGACCCCAGGCCAAACTATTTTGCGGTCCTGCTGTGGAACCGCCTGATGGGAACTACCGTTTATGATTCCGGTGAGCCTATCCGCGAGGGAGCCCATGTTTATGCACATTCCAGGAAGGACGGAAAAGACGGTGTTGTTTATCTTGTAATCAACAATTCCCTGACCGACTCCACCACCGTTACCCTGCCAAAGGAAGCGGAACGTTACACGCTGGCAGGAGAAAACGGTAATATGCGCGCAACAGTTATGACACTGAACGGTAAGCCCCTTGTCCTGGGAGAAAACAATTCCCTTCCGGAACTGGCATCGGTAAAACAGGCTGCCGGTGAGACAAGCCTTGCTCCTGGAAGCTGTACCTTCTTTGTACTGTAAGGAGCCTTAAACCAGGATTTTTCAAATCTTTCGGAAAAATGTAACGGCAAGAGCCAGGCGCTTGAAACGCCTGGCTTTCTTTTTCCTGACTTCCTTATCTTTTCATTTTCAAACACGCTCTAACCTGCCTGCTCACAGCAGACCCTGTATATCCTTGGATAAAGCCCGATACCCCGTTTCAGGCCAAACCGCGAATACCCGTCACTCTTTGGCTGCCTTATATACAAACATATAATTTGCCGTAGACTGGATCGGCACTTCTACGTTCCCGTTCTCGTCAGCCTTTGTATTCCCTATGCAGGCATTCTCACCTACGGTCACGTTGCCGTCATCATCCAGGCTCACTGTCTCTGCATATACGGACACTTTTGTCCCTTTCGAACACTGGGGCAAGTTCACATGCAGGCTCGCTACCGTCCCCATATCTTCATGGGACGCAAACTTCACTGTCACAGCCATGCTTTTCTTCCCGCGCTTCTCACTGTCCACAGTAGCCGAAGCATCGCTGATTCCTCCGAACCCGCTGTTATCCGTATTCCCCCCGAATACAAGAGCTACTCCGTAACCAACGTTGCAATGGAGATACTTCGTATTATCGGGATCCTCCGACACAAGGCTGTCCTTAATCTCCGCCGGTATCCCGCTGACATTCTGCAGTTGGAGCACCAGCCCCCCTGCACCGGAACCGGTTAAGGAATCTGCTGACAGCCCGCGAAGCGCTTCATTGATCTGCTGCCAGTCTGTCAATATCCCCGCCTTATAATTCAGGCTCTGCAACTGGCTGCTGTCTACCTCCTGCGCCAATTCGGGAACCTCTTTGCCGATACCGGCATCCCCGACCTCTTCCAGCACACTGTCCGCCGCAGCCTCTGCGCCCTCTTCCATTCCATCCCCGGTCTGTCCATCTCCGTTTGCCGTCCCGGGCTCCATTCCCGGCTCTTCCGGAAGCCCTCCTGCCGCATCCCCCTCTGTCTGCGTTCCCTGCCCTTCCCCGCCGTTTCCCGGCACAGGCATATTCCCATTCCCCTCAGATGGCATACTCCCCTCTGGTTCCCCGCCGGGCGGTACGGATACAGCGGAATTGTCCGATACAGAACCGGCAGATAAAGCATTATCCGCTGCCAAACCGTTTGCCAACGCATTGTCCGATACCGACTGATGCTGGAGAAATGAATGAGCGAATGCCCTCTGCGGCATTTCCGCGGCCCGTGCCGTAATCCCGCACTGCATAACGGTTGCAAAGACAAGCCCTGCAGCCGGCACTAACATCCTGTTTCCTGCCCTTTTCTTCCCTGCCAACACAACTACCACCTCCGTTTCCCAAAAATATCCCATCTTTACAGATACTATAAGTATACAACACTTTCGGCCTTTTGAACACTACTTTTTAAAAATTAAAATCAAATTGATTTCTTCCTGTTTTTCCCTTATGATATAGGAGACGGCATAACAAATTTCTGCTTACGGCTCCTGCTAAAACCATATACTTAAGCTTTTGCGGGGCCGAAAGCGGAATTTCAAAAAACAACAAATAAAGCCGCACAGCGGCGGATTGGAGAACGCATATGGACAGACAGAATCTCACCCTGCTTACCGACCTGTATGAACTGACAATGATGCAGGGCTACTTCAAGCACAAAGATCAGAACGAAACCGTCATTTTTGACGCATTTTACCGCAACAATCCCGGTGACGGCGGGTACGCTGTCGCGGCAGGGCTGGAACAAGTCATTCAGTATATTAAAGAACTCCATTTTTCCGAAGAGGATATCCGCTACCTGGCAAGCCTAGGCATCTTTGGGGAGGATTTTCTTGACTATCTGAAAGACTTCCGTTTTACAGGCGACATATATGCCATTCCGGAAGGAACCGTCATTTTCCCCAGGGAACCTTTGATCAAAGTCATCGCACCCATTATGCAGGCCCAGTTAGTGGAAACGGCAATTTTAAATATTATTAACCACCAGAGCCTCATCGCTACGAAAGCAGCGAGGGTCTGCTACGCGGCGCGCGGGGACGGAATCATGGAATTCGGTCTTCGGCGTGCACAGGGCCCCGATGCAGGCACCTACGGGGCAAGGGCTGCTATCATCGGCGGATGCATCGGTACTTCCAATGTATTGTGCGGCCAGCTTTTTGACGTCCCGGTGAAGGGGACCCATGCCCATAGCTGGATTATGAGTTTCCCGGATGAATATACCGCCTTTAAAACTTATGCGGACATGTACCCCACAGCCTGCATTTTATTGGTGGACACTTACGATACATTAAAATCCGGCGTTCCAAATGCCATCCGGGTTTTCCGTGAAATGCGTGATGCAGGCGTCCCGCTCACCAATTATGGCATACGCTTAGACAGCGGCGACCTGGCCTACCTTTCCAAAAAAGCGCGCCGGATGCTGGACGCGGCAGGATTTACAGATGCGGTAATCTCCGCTTCCAATGATCTGGACGAATTTCTGATTGACAGCCTGAAAGTACAGGGCGCTGCAATCACTTCATGGGGCGTGGGCACCAACCTTATTACATCCAAGGACTGCCCGGCCTTTGGCGGGGTATACAAACTGGCTGCCATTATGAACCAGGACGGCCATTTCGTCCCGAAAATAAAACTGTCCGAAAATACGGAAAAAGTTACAAACCCCGGCAACAAAACAATATACCGCATTTATGAAAAAGCTTCCGGGAAAGTAAAAGCAGACCTGATCTGCCTTGTAGACGAAAGTTTCGACACCAACGAACCACTCCTGCTCTTTGACCCCCTAGAACCCTGGAAAAAAACAAAACTTCCGGCAGGCAGCTATACCATGCGTGAAATCATGGCCCCCATCTTTAAAAACGGCGAATGCTGCTATGAATCCCCCGCCGTGATGGATATCCGCGCCTACTGCCAGGAAGAACTCAATACACTCTGGGATGAAACCAGAAGGCTGATAAACCCGCACAAGGTTTATGTGGATCTGTCGAGGAAATTATACGATATTAAAATAGAATTATTAGACCGTATGAGCCAGACATAATAGGAGAACCGGGTTGCCCGCCGCGCCGGGCGCAGCTTCATCTGTGCGCCCCTGTGCAGAAAAATGCCCGCTGCCTCAGCGGCGGGCATTTGCATCACCTGCCAGATTTTAAAATCACTGCTCCATCTGCCGCCCGAGAAAACCGGCGGCAGACAGCACCAGCTTCTGCTCCACTTCTCCCATTTTAGACTTATCATCATTTTCCACCAAAATTACAGCACCAATTACATCGCCCTCACAGATAATCGGGCTGATAGCCTGATGCACATATTCCTCACCGTTGCCATCCGAAATAGCAATAAAATTCCGCTCCCCCTTCGATGCCATTACTGTCTCACGGTTATTAATCTTATCCTCCAGTTCATGGCTCAGCCCTTTCCCCATCATATTCTTATATCCGCCGGAGACTGCAATAAACTGATCCCTGTCCGTAATAAGAGCCGTATGGCCGGAAACCTGCGCCAGGCTCTCCGCATACTGCTTTGCAAAAGTGCTCATCTCCCCGATAGGAGAATATTTTTTCAAAATAATCTCGCCTTCCCTGTCTGTAAATATTTCCAATGGATCACTTTCCCTGATGCGAAGTGTCCTCCTTATTTCTTTCGGTATTACAATACGTCCCAAATCGTCGATCCTTCTGACAATTCCCGTTGCTTTCATATTTTTCATCCATCCTCCATTATCGTATTTTATTTTTCGTCCTCTCATCTAGTATGTGGAAATATTGGATTTATATACCTTGCCCTGGCAAAATTATAAAATTGCCCTGCCGGAATCGGAAAATACTGACATTATATTCATGCCCAATTTATAAAAAATTAAGTATTAATATTTTATAAAGATACACAATCAAGCCAATTTTTACGCTATTATATAATTTGTTATTATTTAAGTTTTCCAATTTTGACGGAATATACATGGGAGAAAGAGATGGAAATACGGGAACTTGAATGGATTGATATCAAAAGCAGCGCCAACACCCGCTCCAAACGCAGGCCAGCGGGCCGGGAACGGGAACAGGATTTCACAGATAATTTCATAGAAGATTTCGCGGATGATTTCATAGATGATTATGCAGACGGTTTCATGGAAGATTCTGCAGATGGTTCCATGGGGGATTTCACCGAAGGCCACACACAGGATTACATAAAAGAATGGCCGAACCTTCAGAGGGAACGCCAATATCCCTCCAAAAATAAACAGCACAGGCAGGATAGCGCACGGCGCAAACAGCAGGCCACAGCAGAGACCCGCAGACGGATGTCCATAGATAACCGGATAGAGCCGCAGGAACCTGCAAGGAGATATTCCCCACAGACGGAAGCTGTCACCGAACCGTCCCGCAGGAAAGCCTTGCAGGAAAAACAGGTGCGCCGCCTGAAACGGCACAGAAAAATCCGGATGTTTAAGAGCCTGCTTCTGGGCACCGCCTTTCTGGTTATTATCGGCGTCTTATTGGGAATTGCCTTAACAGCAAACCAGGTATATGAAAAATTCAGGACAGAAAACAGAGCAAAGCCGGCGGCCAATATGATGGTGGAAGAACAGAGCGCTCCGCAGGATATCCGCGAATGGGGAAAATTTTATGCCACAGAATTAGAGAGACCGGAACTGGCTGTGGATTTGCTCACAATTAACGAATATTCCCGCCCCGGCGAACTTCTCCCCGAAGTAAAGAATATTTTCATCCACTATACCGCCAATGCCGGAACCACTGCGGAGCAAAATAAAAGTTACTTCCAGTCACTGGCCGAAACCCATGAACGGTCGGCCAGCGCACACTTTATCATCGGATTTGACGGGGTTATCGTCCAATGTATCCCCACAGCGGAAATCGCCTATGCCGTCAAGGAACGCAATTATGATTCTATTTCCATTGAATGCTGTTTCGTGGATGAAAGCGGGATCTTCACCCGGGAAACTTATGACTCCCTCATTGAACTCACCGCATGGCTGCTGCATAAATTTGAATTAGAGCCGGAAGATGTACTGCGGCATTACGATGAAGGCGGCAAAATCTGCCCCAAATATTATGTGGAACACGAAGACGCGTGGAGACAGTTCCTGGCTGACCTGGAAAATTATATGGCAAATGTTACGGACAGTTAACCTTGCCGCACCGCCATATCTTCCGGAAAGGGAAGAGGGAAGCCCCCTATCCCTTCTCCATGGCTTCCCTCTCCCTCTCTTTTCTTATCCTTTCGCGTTTTTCCTTTATGATCTGTTCCAGCCCGTCCAGCTCCTGCCTTACTGTCTCTTCATTCTCCTCGTCAAGGATTGCCTCCACCATGCTGGCGATTGTCACCTCCCTTTCCGCATTCTTCGCGAAATTGTTGGAAAATTTATCCCTCTCATAATCCACCATGCTCATCGAAGGCTCATAACATCTGCCGAACACATTTCCGCTCTTGGCAAAATCCACCACCTGGACCAACCCTTTTTTCAACATCCTCTTCAATGTTGTATGTACTGTAGTCAGTTTCAATTCGTCATCCGCAATCTCCGAGGCCAACAGCGGCCTGCCCGCTCTCCATAAAACATAAAGAATGTCGTCTTCGCGTTTCGATACCTGATATTTGCGCATCTCTCTCCCCTGTTCCTTTCATCCCTGCTTTTACAAAGTGTATGCTGCAATACACATCAGCGACTCTGTACCCTTTTGTCTCTTCCTTCATCATTACATACTTTTGCATACCATCTTACCACCCTTAATGTAGAACCGTAACACAATGCTAGTACTCCTAATAGTTATTATGCAACATTTTTCGCAAAATGAAAATAGTTAAAATAAATTTTATTTAAAAATTTTATAAATAACCTATCTCTGAATCTGCAGCAGCCGATCCCGAAGCTCCCCTTCTATCCTGCGCAGCTCCACTTCCGCTTCCTGGCGTTTCTGCCTCCCTTCCGCCTGGATCCGGACTACTTCATCCAGTGTGGAAATCAGGGATTCATTGGTCTGTTTGAGCGTCTCAATATCCACAACACTCCGCTCCGCTTCTTTTGCCGTCTCCACCGTCGCAATTTTCAGCACTGCCGCGTTCTTCTTCAGCAGCTCATTTGTCATATCCGTAACTTCCCGCTGCGCCTGTGCCGCCTGCGCCGAATGGTTTACACCCAGTGCCAATACCATCTGGCTCTTCCACAGCGGTATCGTATTGACCAGAGTAGACTGTATTTTCTCTGACATCACCGTATCGTTGCTCTGTACCAGGCGTATCTGCGGCGCCATCTGGATAGACACCATTCTTGTCAATTCCAGATCGTGTATTTTCTTTTCAAACCGGTCACACAGGGAAACAAGGTCATTCACCGCCTGCGCATCCTCCTGCGAACCGCTCACCCGGGCCTTTTCCATCATTCCCGGCAGCTCCTCGCTCCTGACCTTCTCTAACTTCTTTTTCCCGGCCAGGATATACATGGACAGCTCCTTATAATAATTCTTATTCAGCTCATACATCTTGTCCAGCATAGCGGCATCTTTCAGCAGTTGGATCTGGTGCCCTTCCAGCACTCCGCAGATTTTGTTGATATTCGCTTCCGCCTTATCGTACTTGCTTTTCATCGCTTCTATCTTGTTGCCGCCCTTTTTGAAAATGCCAAGGAAACCCTTCTCTTCCTCCTCATCAAATTTCTTCAGTTCATACACCACACCGGATAAAAGCTCCCCTATTTCCCCCAAATCCTTTGTCTTCACATTCGCCAGGGCTGATTCCGAGAAATCCGCTATCTTTTTTTGCGCCCCCGCGCCGTACTGCAGGATTACTGTCGAATTATTCAGATCGATCTGCTTTACAAAATCGTCCACCACCTTCTTCTCTTCCGGCGTCAATATGCTTTCCTCTGCCATTGCCGGTGCCTGCGGTTTGTCCTGCGGGACAGCAGGGGCCTGCGGTTCCTGTTTCAGCTCTTCAAACGGGTTCAGCGTCAGTGTCGGCATTCCTTCTTTATATTCTTCCATTCTCTTGCGCTCCTCTTCTTTTATTTATTGTCCCATAGCTTTTACTTTTTTACCTTTATCCCATCCTCCAACAGCCCCTCCTGCGTCAGCATGGCGGACAATACCGATATATCCGTAGAAATATCCATCGCTTCCTCTTCGAACAGCTTATCAAACATCTTTTCAAAAGCTCCGTTGATATCATCCAGCATTTCTTCGATCTCCCGCTTCGCCGTAGTAATATTCTCCCCCTGTACCGGCTGGCTGCTGAATTCGTAATAATGTTCTACCAGTTTCAAAGTCGTAGGCAGGTAATAATCCATAAATTTGCGAATATCCGGCAGTTTCTCCGGTTTTTCCCCGATATGGCCAAATATCCTCCCGCAAATGCTTTCCAGGCGGTAGAGCTTCCCCGAAATATCTTCCTGCGCAATCTTGTCATTGACCGCCCGTATACGGCGTATGTACTCTTTCCCCTCCTCCACAATCAAACGTAACTGCTTCTGGACCGGATCCTGTTCCAGCCGCTCCTGTTCCAACGCCAGCCTCTCGTCTTCTTCTTTCTGCAGCCTGAGCTGTTCCTGCGCCGTCAGGTACATCTGATAGGATTCATTAGTCAGCATAAAACAGGTTTCCTGCTCATCCAGATGCCCTTCCTTAAACCATCCCCTTCCTATCATTCTCCGCAGATCCCTAATAACAAACTTTTCCTTCTTTTGGACGATCTGTGCCAGTCCTTCCACCGGATAAAAATCCCTCTCCCCCATCGTCCTTATATACTTTTTAAAACGGCCTGCGCGCCTGCGCCACATCCCCCCCACAACCGCCATTGCCGTACAGCCGCCTGCAAACGCTGCGGCAAGGCCGGCAGATACTGCGCCGAGCACCCCGGTGCCGAAAAGATCAATGCTCGCAAAAGTAAGCAAGCCGCCCGCTATCGCCGAAGTCCATCCTGCCACCGCCCCGCAGGAACCAACAATCTCCATAAGAATGCCTGAAAACCTTCCTTTCGGGTTCCTGACCACCGGAAGCTGCCTCTCCGGCTCCCTGCGACGGACTATACCGAAATTGTTCCTGTTTTCCTCAACCACCTCCGGCCGGCCCGCCTGTCCGTCCGCCACAGCCTTCTGTTCTTCCCGGCTATATGAGGATATATCCTTCCCGAATATCCGGCTGTCAAATTTCCCCACCTGATCGGCTGCTTCCTGAACGGAACGGCGCACGCCGTCCATGGCATCCTCCACCGTCATCCGGATATTCTCCTGCAAATCCCTGATTTCCTTTGAATTAACAAACCGGTCAATCCGCTCCCCAATCTCTCTTCCAAAATCGGTAAAATCCTTATCATTCATAGGCACCCACCTATATCCTCCCTTCCGGGCATTCTACCCTTATTCCCCTCTTCTTCCATCCTGCTCCTGTCAGCATACAGCCTCGCCGTCATGCTCCATCAGGGTCATAGACAAAATGCCCTCTTTCCCTTCCAGAGCTTTCAGCAACTCTTTTCCCCTCTCCGTGCGCAGTTCCACTATTATGTGCAGCCTGCCCCCGGTCACATTCCTTGATTTAACTTTGCTGTATCTGCTATACTCCCTTACTGTTTCCAGTATACCGTCTTCTGTATCCAGATCCACTATATTCAGCACCAACAGCATTGGTGCCCGTACCACCTGCAGCCTGTCCAAAACCAACAGCATCAACGTAATTACCAGGGAAGCCGCCACCGCCAGTTCCCCCAGCCCCGCCCCGCAGATAATCCCCGCGCTGACCGCCCAGAACAGGAAAGTTAAATCCATCGGATCCTTAACCGCTGTCCGGAACCGGATAATAGACAAAGCCCCTACCATACCCAACGATATCACGACACTGGACTGGACAGCCAGTATAATTGCCGCCACGATAACCGGAAGTATCGCCAGGGACATATTAAACTGTTTGGAGTAAAAAGCCTGCCTGCTTATAAACCGGTACACAATATAAATATAACAGCCCAACACTACCGCCAGGCCAAAAACCATTGCCACTTCCAGGAAGCCAACATCCGTATTGGAAAACCCTTCTATAAATGCTTTATTAAAAATATCGCTGAAATCCATCGCTCTGCTCCTTCTTACCTTTCCATCTTTAAGGCTTCCCCCGCTAAACGGCACAAATAGTATTTGGAAAAAGATATTCTTTCCAGGCTTACCACCTGCACTGCCTGGCGTATGACATCCGGCAGATATTCGTCATACTTGATTTCCAGCAGATGGCATCCTTTTTCCAAAACAGGAATTGCCACAATATCCTTTTCCATGAATTTAGCCACTTCCGGCGATCCGCATATATTCATATCTACCGTAATCCGTACATTCCCGTCCGGAAAAACATACGGCACACGATCATATTCCACAATCGCTGCCGGACGCAGCAGCATTGCTTCCCGTGCTGCCAAAAAACGGTTCCGCACACTGCCTCCCGGGGTATTGGGCGCTGCATACGGAAGATATTCCCCTTCCAGTACCTGCTGTACCTCCTCCCCTGACAGCCGGCAGGTTTCCTTCCTGATCCTGTCCCCTTCCCGATGCTTAATTTCCAGGCGGAACGGCCCTCCCGCTCCCTGGAGGTAATAGCGTATCCTGTACTTTTTCCGGCAGTCAACGCCATCCAGTTTCTGCTTCATGGCACTGTCTCCATAATCATCAAAGTAAAGGCTGCGCACTGTATAAAACCCTGCATCGCCGCTATGCCTGTCCTTCTCCATCAGACAGCCAATCTGGCTCTCCAACAGCTCTGCCTGCTGCCTGGTACATAAAAATTTCAGTTCATGCCTGTACCGGGCATCCGCCTTTTCATCCCCCCTGCCAGCAAACCGTCCCGCCATCCTGCTCCCTTCTTTTCTCCCGCGCCCTTCCGCAGACTTTTCTGTCTGCACATCCTCCGGCCCGCGCAGCCGTTATAGCATATAATCTTTGCTTTTCTTCCATAATATCATACCACCAATGCACATAACAAGCAAGAAAAAGGGAAAACGCAGGCGCAGTACATATCCCCGGATGCCCGGTATCCCCGCGCCTTCTTCCTCCCCCATCCCCTGCACTTCTTCGTCAAATGAGGATTCCTGCCTCTCCAGGGCAGGAAAGGATATCCCCTCCCAATTTTCCGCCGCGGCCTGGGTATAGCTGGCATCCATAACCTCCAGCTTATCCGCCAGATAGTTTTCCAAATAACAAACATGCTCCTCCAGGGAAGCCGTCCCCATAAAAACACTTCTCGCACCGGTAAACCGTTTCTGATCCATGACAATGGATTCCCGGATTGCCTGTACCCGTTCCCCGGCCCCGCCCCCCGCCATCTGTTCCAGCAGCGGCCGGAAATGTTCCCTGTACTCCCGGCTTACCATCCGGCGGAACTCTTCCCGCCCATACAGCCTTGCATACCAGCGGCTCAGATTATTATAATTCAGATCAAACGCAACCGGATAAAGCGGTTTTGCCTCTTTTCCCAGCCCTCTGCCCAGCGTATTATCCATATCCCATACCGGCCCGTCAGACAATATCCCACGCTCCAAGTCCAAAGACATAAAATGGCTGGTATAGCCAAAATCCATATCCTGCAGGATATCTTCCATAATAAACATTTTGGCAAAGGAAGTAAGATCCATCTGATCCACCGGCACATCTCCCGCCTCCATCCGGCTGCCAAAACGGTCAAAAAAAAGCTGCACACCTTCTACATCCCTGTCCTTTGCGGGCGCATGGATGACAATGGGCTGGTCATTGGATAACATAATATAATCCTCTTCCTCCGCCGCACGCTCCCTGTAATCGATTTCCAACAGATAGTTGTCCCCGATCTCCACCCGGTTCTTCCCCGCCTGCACTTTCTCCATGATCTGGTACAAGCCCATATACTCATCATTGATGTACAGCTCCGCAAACCTGGCTTCCCCGCTGTATGCAATCCCCCCTGCCTGTGCCAGTTCAAAGCCAAGCTGGTTCCTGATGTAAGCGCCGTCATAATAATTGGAATAAAGTACCCAGCTTTTTGCCGCCCCCATCCCCAGCACATCTTCCGCCCTGTCCAGTTTTATGGCAAAAGACTTTTTCTCCCCATCCCAGGAAGTATTTCCCCTCCCGGAGAGCCTGTCCATACCTGCCAGGCATTCTGTCCGTCCCGCAGCATCTATCACCTGCATATAGCCGCTCTCAAAATTACCCTTCTGCTTATAGATATAATCCATCGTGCCCGAAGCCGTAGCCAGACGAATGGTTGGGATAGCGGAACCTCTCAGGAACATGACCGGAATATCCGTCCCTTCCCCGTCTTCCCCGGAGCGCACACGGTACACCTGCCCGCACGCAATCCCCGCCAAAGTATCGCCGCCGCCAAATTCCAGCCGTCTGTCTCCCGCGCCATCCCCATTCCCGGCAGCAAACACCAGCCTTTGCCGCCTGCCTGTTTCCAAGACGGCATTCTCCGTCTGCATGTATCCGGGCATACAAAAATACAGGATCCCTTCCGACCAGAAACCTTTGATCCTCTGCCCCACGCCTGCCTGTTTATAGTATAAACAAAAGGGGGCGGCCTCCCCGCGTTGTTCCCTGTCATCCTCCCTTCCCATCCCCCAGACGGACAGGAGCAGAAGCACCAGCAGGCTGACCGCTAAAAGTAAATTTTTTATTTTAGAAAATTTTATCCGCATAGCCAATCCCCTATCCGAAAGAGTGCCATATATTTCCGCAAAGCTTTACAGCAGCCTCTCTTCCATAGACCCAAGCAGTTCCTCTGTAGCTTCCAACAGCCGTTCCGCATCCCTTTCCACCATCCCGCATTTCTTATAACGGAACCTAAACTGCGGCACGCCTTTTGTCTGGAATGACAGCTTAGGATATTTTTTCAGCAAATCCGGTATGCCGTCCGTCCGGATTCCCGCGTCCTCATTCATCTGAAACAGGATGGCTTCATTTTTTCCCCGTATTTCCGACATATACAGCTTGTGCGCCTGTACACGGATCAGGGCAATGCGCAGGAGATTGTCCACGGATCTGGGGATCTCCCCGAAACGGTCTAGCAGCTCCTCCCTCATATCCTCGCTCTCCGCATGGTTCTCGATACTTGCAATCCGTTTATAAATGTCCAGCTTCTGGAACTCATTTACAATATAGGAAGGAGGGATAAACGCATCCACATCCAAATCTACCGTAGTATTGAAATCTTCCTTTGTCTCCAGCCCCTTCAGCGTTTTTACCGCTTCATTCAGCATCTTGCAATACATGTCATAACCAACCGCCTGCATATGGCCATGCTGCCTGGCACCCAGAAGGTTGCCTGCGCCGCGGATCTCCAGATCCCGCATAGCTATCTTGAACCCGCTCCCCAGGTAGGTAAACTCCCGGATAGCCGCCAGGCGCTTCTCCGCCACTTCCTTTAACATCTTATCCCTCCGGTACATGAGAAAAGCATAGGCAGTGCGGTTGGAACGCCCCACACGCCCGCGAAGCTGATAAAGCTGGGAAAGCCCCATGTTATCGGCATCATGGATAATAATCGTATTGACATTGGAAATGTCAAGCCCTGTCTCTATGATGGTAGTGGACACCAGCACATCGATTTCCCCGTCAATAAATTCATACATAATCTTTTCCAGCTCATGTTCTTTCATCTGTCCATGGGCAAACGCCACATCCGCCTCCGGCACCAGTTCGGACACCCTGGCCGACACATCCGCAATGTTGTTGACACGGTTATAGACATAATATACCTGCCCGCCCCTGGACAGTTCCCTGACGATAGCCTCGCGCACCATTTCCTCATTATACTCCATCACATAAGTCTGGATAGGAAGCCGATCCTCCGGCGCTTCTTCCAGTACGCTCATATCACGGATACCAATCAGGCTCATATGCAGCGTCCGCGGGATCGGGGTAGCCGTCAATGTCAGCACATCTACCGTTTCTTTCATTTTCTTTATTTTTTCTTTGTGCGTTACCCCAAAACGCTGTTCCTCATCGATAATCAGAAGCCCCAGATCCTTGAATACCACATCCTTAGACAATACCCTGTGTGTCCCGATCACGATATCCACAAGGCCCTTGCGCAAATCCTCCACGGTCTTTTTTATTTCCGACTGCGTGCGGAAGCGGGACATCAGGTCAATCCGCACAGGGAAATCCTTCATTCTCTGCACAAAGGTATTGTAATGCTGCTGCGCCAATATCGTAGTCGGCACGAGGTAGACCACCTGCTTGCTCTCCTGCACTGCCTTAAACGCTGCCCGGATTGCTATCTCTGTCTTGCCGTAGCCTACATCCCCGCAGACCAGCCGGTCCATAATTTTTTTACTCTCCATATCCGCTTTTGTATCCGCGATGGCCGCCAACTGGTCCTCCGTCTCCTCATAGGGGAACATCTCCTCAAATTCCTGCTGCCATATGGTATCTTTCCCATAAACATACCCTTCCTGCTGCTGCCGGATGGCATACAGTTCCACCAGATCCTTTGCCACTTCATTTACGGCACTTTTGACCTTGCTCTTCGTCCGGCTCCACTCCTGTGTCCCCAGTTTGTTCAGCTTCGGCCTGTGGGCATCCGCGGAAGCATACTTCTGTATCACATCCAGCCCTGTTGCAAGAATATAAAGATTGCCGCCGTCCCGGTACTCTATCTTGATATAATCCTTGACAACCTTCTCCACCTCCACTTTCTCAATCCCTTTATAAATCCCAAGGCCATGGCTTTCATGCACTACATAATCCCCAACCTTCAAATCCGCAAAATCATTTATTTTCTGCCCTTCATACTTTTTCTTTTTCCGCTTTTTCTTTTTCTCCGTGCCGAAAATATCGCTCTCGGATATCACAACGAATTTGATCAACGGATATTCAAAGCCTTTCTGCACATGTCCGTAGAAAGTCATTATTTCCCCCGGCTGTATCTCCCGGAACGGATCTTCGCTGTAGAAACCGGCCAGCCCCTCATCCCGCAGATCCTCCGCCAGCCGTTTTGCCCTTGTCCGCGAACCGGAAAGAAGCAGCACCCGGAAACCGTTCCTGCGATAATATTTCAAGTCTTTTACCAGCGCTTCGAAACTGTTATTATAAGAGGCAACACTTTTTGCGCCGATGTCAAACTTCCTCTCTGCTTTCAGGAGCATATTCTTCCTGTCAATGGCCGAAAACATCGCCACCCGGCCCGATGCCATTTTTGCCGCCACTTCCTCTGTGCCAAACAGGATATCCGTCTGCACAGGCAGGGCATATCCCTTCTCCAGGCGATGCATCATGCTTTCACGGAATTCCAGTTCCACTGCATCCGCATGTTCCTTCACCCTGGCCGGTTCATCAATAAAAATGCCGCTTTTGTTTGCGTCAAACAGTTCCAGGAAAGACACGGTATCGGGATAAAAACAGCGTATATAACTTTCCAGGTTTGCCGATGTGCGCAACTGCGAAACTTGTTCCTTCAATTCCCCGATCTGGAACAGCAGGCGGTGCGCCTCTTCCGTTTTAAATGACTCCCGCAGTTTACCCGCACAGGTTTTTGCCTCCGCCTCAATCCGCTCCATACCCTTTTCCAGCTCTTCCTGGGAAAGCACCATCTCCGTGGCCGGATATATACTGATAGACTGCAGTGTTTCGATAGAGCGCTGGCTTAAAATATCAAAGCTGCGGATGGATTCCACTTCCTCCCCCCACAATTCTACCCGGTACGGATTTTCTTCCGTCAAATCAAAAATATCCACGATTCCGCCCCGGATGCTGAACTGCCCGGGCATCTCCACCTGGTAATTCCGTTCATACCCCATTTCCGCCAGCCGGCCTGCCAGATCCTGTTCCCGGACCGACGACTGCTGCCCGATTGTTACCACATTTTCCTCCAGTATTCCCAAAGGGACCTGCGGTGTCATCAGGCTCCCGAAAGTAGTCACCACAGTCAGGGGCCTTCCTTCCATCACACGGCGCAGCGCTTTCATCCGCTCCTTTACCAACTGGTTCCCATGGACGTCCGCCTGATAGAAAATAAGATCCTTAGCCGGATATAACGTCACATTCCTGTCATAAAGCTGATAGTCCTCATAAATTTCCCTTGCCCGCAAATCACTGAAAGTAACGATGATTTTATACTTAAGGCCCAAACCATCGCTCAATCCATATATCATATGCAATTTCTGGGAATCGACACAGCCGGTCAGGGCCACGGCCCTTCCTGTTTTCTTTAAAAAACCTTCAATCTCCTCAAACTCCCCTAATTCATGCAAGGGGGCCGTAAATGTCCTCATTTTATATCCATGCCTTTCTTTTCCTGTTCCGCGGAAATTCCGTTACAGGCGCCTCCTCCTGTGGGGACTTTCCCTCTATTCTTTTAAACGGTTGTTTCCCTGTAATTTCTTCAAACCTATTTTCAGCCGTTTCCTGCTTCTTTTACCTGTACCTTACGGTTAAACTCATTCATCGCAGCGTCCACACCTTTATCCAATATCATCTCCACAGCCTGTACTGCCCTGTCCACGGCGGAATCCATGGAAGCTCTTTCTTCCTTATTAAAATGTCCCAGCACCCAGTCCACAAGATCGTAATCTTTCGGTTTCTCACCCACGCCTAACCGGAGCCGCTTAAAATTCTCCGTTCCAAGCATTTTTATTATATTTTTCAGCCCATTGTGCCCCCCGGCGCTCCCTTTTTTCCTCACACGCAACTGCCCCGGCGGCAGGCTGATATCATCCGAAACTACAAGCAGCTCCTGTTCCGGGTCCGCTTTGTAATAATCCGCCACCATACGAAGGCTTTCCCCGCTCAGGTTCATATAGGTCAGGGGCTTTACCAGCACTGCTTTCTGTCCGCCGATATACCCCTTCCCAAGCAGCGCCCTGTGCTTCAATTCCATTACACTGATATTATATTTATCCGCCAGGGCATCTATCACCTCATAGCCTGCATTGTGCCGGGTATTCACGTATTCCCTTCCTGGATTCCCCAGGCCCGCTATTATATACATTTCCATCTCCTGTTCCATTTCCGTATTTTTCTGCAGCTCACAACGACAAGCCACGACTCATGCCGTGACTTATCTCTTTCCTCCCCGTTTATTATACCGCCGGAATATTGTAATTACAACATTATGCGCAAAAATTACGGGTACTGGATCCTTCCTCCAGTACCCGTTCCAAAAATTCCCTAAAATTTTCCGTCTATCGCACAATAACCAAAATAGTCCTATCCCTCCACATCCGGCTCCAGCAGCGCCCTCTCGTAGCCTTCCAGTATTATGTCTTGTATCCGCTCCCGGGTATCCGAATTGATGGGATGTGCAATATCCCTGTATTCCCCATCTGTCGTTTTTTTACTCGGCATTGCAATAAAAAGACCTTTCTCGCCTTCAATCACCTTAATATCATGTACAACAAATTCATCATCAAGAGTAATTGATACGATCGCTTTCATCTTGCCTTCTTTTGCAATCTTCCGTACTCTAACATCTGTAATCTGCATGCCGTATCCCCCTTGGATATCATATGGTCTGAATAGTGTCTATTAGTATTATAACATTATATCACATATCTGTCACTATGCTCTATAACAATTTTAATTCCGTCTTCTCCCTTGTGGTATGAATTCGCACGGATGGTATCCCTGCTCTCCACGATGCAATTTTCAATATGTGTGTTGTCCCCGATATAAACATCATTCAAAATAATAGAATTCTTAATGTAACAATTATTCCCAATATACGTCTTCTTAAATATAACAGAATCCTCTACGGTCCCGTTCACAATACAGCCGCTTGAAACCAGGCTGTTCCTTACCTGTGCCCCTACATTATATTTGGCGGGCGGAAGATCTTCCACCTTAGAATAAATGTCCGGGTACTGCCTGAAAAAGTAATTCCGTATTTCCGGCTTCAGAAAATCCATATTTGTATTAAAATAGTCCTGTACGGACGCAATGTTGCTCCAATATTCTTTCATCTTATAGCCATAGATTCTCTTTAAGCCCTTATAACGGATTAAAATATCTTTTACAAAATCATAGCGGTCTTCCTCCATTCCCTTCTCAATCATCTCGATGAGCTGGCGTCTTCTGACTACATAGATACCGCAGGAAACAGTATTCGATTTTGCCACGATCGGCTTTTCCTCAAACTCCTCAATACGGCTCTCCTCATTCATTTTTATGACGCCGTATCTGCCTACATCCGTACCTGCCGGCATGTCCTTGCACACTACTGTAATATCTGCCTTGCGCTCAATATGGTATTCGAGTATTTTATTATAATCCATCTTGTAAACACAGTCACCCGAAACGATAACCACATAAGGCTCATGGCTGTTTTTCAAAAAATACAGGTTTTGGGCAATCGCATCCGCCGTCCCGCGATACCACAAACTCCCTTCTGCCGTAACTGCGGGGGTAAATACAAACAATCCTCCCTGTTTACGTCCGAAATCCCACCATTTGGAAGAACTCAGGTGCTCATTCAGGCTCCTTGCATTATACTGGGTAAATACCGCAACCTTATGAATATGGGAATTGGACATATTACTCAGCGCAAAATCTATACCTCTATAGCTTCCGGCGATAGGCATCGCACAGACAGCACGCCTTTTGGAAAGTTCCTTCATTCTGTGATTGTTCCCGCCTGCTAAAATAATACCGATTGCTCTCACTGTTCATCACCTGCCTTTATTAAAGATTTTCCGCTTGGAAGATAGCAGTTTTCATAATCTTCCGGTGCTGTCACACCGAAAATCACAGAATTCTTCCCTACTGTTACGCCGCCCGGGATAACACTCTTCTCACCGACCGTGACTATCCCGTTATTGTAAATATTAGGATCCGTCTCATTCGGTGCTTCCTCGCCGATACCCAGTCTGACATTATTCTCAATCATCACGTTTTCCGCAATAATTGCTTTATATAATTCACACCCTTCACCGATGTGGGTTTCATCCATAATAATGGAATCCCTTATCACTGTCCCTTTCCCTATCGTGACGCCACATCCGATCACGGAATTATATACTTCACCGTAAACCTCCGAACCTTCCCCAATAATACTCTTCTCTATCACACTGCCTGACGATATGTACTGCGGAGGCAGGATGAGGCTGCGGGTATATATCTTCCAGTACTCCTCATACAGGTTGAACTCCGGAACGATATTTATCAGTTCCATGTTTGCCTCCCAATAGGAACTCAACGTCCCCACATCCTTCCAGTAGCCGTTAAACTCATACGCATAAAGCGGCCCGCCGTTCTTATGGCAGTAAGGTATAACGTGTTTGCCGAAATCCAGCGATGGCTGCTCGGCATTCGCTATCAGGGCATCCCGCAATGTTTTCCAGTTGAAAATATAAATGCCCATGGATGCCAGATTGCTCCTGGGGTTCTGGGGTTTTTCTTCAAAATCGGTAATCTTTTTGTTCTCATCGGTAATCATAATGCCAAACCGCCTGGCTTCCTCCATCGGAACCGGCATAACCGCAATCGTCACCTCGGCATTATTTTCCTTATGGAAGTCCAGCATCACTTCATAATCCATCTTGTAAATATGATCGCCGGAAAGTATCAGCACATAATCCGGGTTATAACTGTCAATATAGTCCATATTCTGATAGATTGCATTGGCTGTCCCTGTATACCATTCACTGTGGGCGCTCTTTTCATAAGGCGGCAGCACAGTCACGCCCCCAATATTCCTGTCCAAATCCCACGGAATCCCTATCCCTATATGTGTATTCAGACGGAGCGGCTGATACTGGGTAAGCACACCCACCGTATCCACCCCGGAATTAATGCAATTACTAAGCGGAAAGTCTATAATTCGGTATTTTCCGCCAAAAGCCACCGCAGGCTTTGCCACCTTTGACGTCAGGACACCCAGTCTGCTGCCCTGCCCGCCGGCCAGCAGCATGGCAATCATCTCTTTTTTGATCATTTCATCACCTCTAAATTTAGTCAACTCATACAAGTCACTATATTATGTTTTTTAATTATACCATATCCTGATAGAAAAGTGAATCTTTTTTACAAAAGTTCTTTTTCTTTTTCGGGAATTTATGTGGGATTTTTACAATTTTTTTATACATCTTTTTTCTTTTTTGTATATTTTCTATAACTTTGCATTTTCCTCCCGCGACCGGAGCCCGGCGGCGGCTCCGGGGACTGCATACACTGCCCCGGTATCCTTCCCTTATCTTTAAAATTTTTATTGTTTTTTTCCCCCATCCCTGTATAATAATGATGAATGCAGCAAATTCTTCCGTTTACATATCCAAAATTTGCATATAATAAAAGAATAAAAAGAAAGAACAGGAAGTGAATCCATGTATAAAATAGACTTCAATCATCCAATCCATATTTATTTCATCGGTATCGGCGGCATCAGCATGAGCGGCCTTGCCGAAATCCTCCTCACCGAAGGCTTCCGTGTCTCCGGCTCTGACATGAAGGAATCGGAACTTACGGAATCACTGGCCGGAAAAGGCGCTGCCATTTATTACGGGCAAAAAGCCTCCAACCTGACGCCGGACATTGATCTTGTCGTTTATACCAGCGCGATCCATCCCGATAACCCGGAATATATCGCCATGAACAGGCTTGGCCTCCCCAGCTTAACCCGCGCGGAACTTTTAGGGCAGATGATGAAAAACTACAAAACCCCCATAGCAGTCAGCGGTACTCACGGCAAAACTACCACCACCTCTATGATAGCGGAAGTCCTGCTTGAAAATAACAGCGACCCCACTTTATCCATCGGCGGTATTTTCAAGGATATCGGCGGAAATATCCGCATAGGCAAGTCCGATTACTTCGTCGCCGAAGCCTGCGAATACACCAACAGCTTTTTAAGTTTCTTCCCAAAAATCGGAATTATATTAAATATAGAAGAAGATCACCTCGACTTTTTTAAGGATATTGATGATATCCGCCGCTCCTTTTGCCGTTTCGCCGGGCTCCTCCCGGAAGACGGCGCCCTGATTATTAATGGCGATATCGAATGCTGCGAAGAATTCACGGCCGGCCTTGCCTGCCGGGTTATTACTTACGGTTCCTCCTGCACCTGCGATTACTACTGCTCGGATATTTCCTATGACGGCTATGCACACGCCTCCTTTACGCTGCACAGTCCGGACCGCGGCGAAGACCGTTTCGCCTTGGCCGTCCCGGGCGAACATAACGTTTTCAATGCAATGAGCGCTATCGCTCTGGCAGATCTGCTCCATATCGAAAGGCGCACGGCAAAAAGGGCGTTGCTCCACTTTACCGGAACAGACAGGCGTTTTGAATACAAGGGCAAGAAGAACGGATTCACTATAATAGATGATTATGCGCACCATCCCACGGAAATTACTGCAACTTTAAAAGCTGCGGCAAATTACCCTCACAATAACCTGTGGTGTGTCTTCCAGCCCCATACTTATACCCGCACGAAAAATTTCCTCCCTGAATTTGCCAGGGCCCTGTGCCACGCAGATAAAATAGTACTGGCAGATATTTATGCCGCCCGGGAAACAGACACCCTCGGCATCAGTTCCAAAAACCTGCAGGATGAAATCCGCCAGTCAGGAGGGGAATGTTATTACTTCCCGTCTTTTGATGCGATTGAAAATTTCCTTCTGGAAAATTGCCTAAAAGATGACCTGTTGATAACTATGGGGGCCGGGGATGTCGTAAAAATCGGCGAAAACCTGCTCCAAAAATAACTTTCCACAATATCCACAATTTTCGGAAGGGAACACCCTCTGAAAAATTGTGGATATTTTGTGTCCTTTATGTAAAATACCCTTTTTCTCCCAGCCCTGGTTTTATGCGCCTTTCTTCCCTTTCCCATGTAATTTGCCAACCGCCCGCGGACAATTATCCACATTATCCACATCTTCCACAAAAGCTCATATCCCGCGTATTTACGGCATTTTCCGGCATTTTGACTATTTTCTTTTGGAAATTGTTATGATATAATGCATTTTACATCGGGCGGGGGAACCGGGGCAGGATCGTCTCAGGAAACAATCCGGAACCTACCGTTTAGGAAAGACAGGTGAAAATCATATGGGCCAATTAAAAATTTATAAGGATAACTATGTGGATGCCACAGCCGTATCCAATATTTTTATTGATGAATATATCAAAGACGCAAACGATGCACAACTTAAAGTCTACCTTTACCTTATCCGGATGATAAATGCCAACCTGCCCGTCAGCATATCCGATATTGCTGACAAATTCAACCATACGGAAAAGGATGTATTACGGGCGCTGAAGTACTGGGAAAAACACCGCCTGCTTTCTTTGGAGTATGACGATGATAAGAGCCTTTCCGGCATCCACCTTCTGGAACTGAACCGTCCGGAAGAAACGGCAGCCGGCAAACCCCTGGCTCCTGTCGTAACACTCGTTTCCAAACCGGCAGCGGCCCAGGCCGATCCCTATGTAAAACCGGCCTACACCTTAGACCAGTTAAAAGCTTTCAAATCCGACGAAACCACTTCGCAGCTCCTTTTTATTGTGGAACAGTATATCGGTAAAACATTGTCCGCCTCCGAGATTAGGACTGTCCTGTTCCTTTCGGACAAGCTGGGATTTTCCGTCGATTTGATCGACTATCTGGTACAATACTGCCTGGAGCGGGGCAAGAAGGACTTCCATTACATAGAAAAAGTTGCAATCCGCTGGGCACAGGAAGGCATCCATACACCGGAAGAAGCCGAAAAACAGACTTATAAATATGAGAAAATTGTATATGATATTATGAAAGCACTTGGCAAAAGCAATACGCCTACCGACAAAGAAGCTGATTTTATCATATACTGGACCAAAAGGTTAGGCTATGGTATGGATATCATTTCCATTGCCTGTGAGCGCACAGTCCTGAGCACGGACAAGCACCGGTTTGAATATGCGGACAGCATCCTGAACAACTGGCACCGCGCCGGTGTCCGCCACGTTACCGATATCGCCAGGGCAGACGAGACTTTCAAACGCGCAAAGGCGTCCCAGCCCCGCCTCTCTTCCAATGCCAACAAATTCAACCAGTTCAAACAAAACAGCTACGATTTTGATGCATTGGAGAGAGAACTCCTGCAAAACTAATAACAGTTCCCGCTGTCTGGTTCCCCCAGAGTAAAAGCCGGCCCTGCTCTTCGGACGGTTTTTGCTCTGCTGGCTCAGGGAGACGGACGGCGGGAGCGGAACTGGAATAAAATTATGCCACTTAACAATAATCAGTACGATTCCATAATCCGTACATACGAAGAAAAGCAAAATAAGAACCGATATCTTCTGGAAGAACGGCGCAGCTATGTCTACCAAAAGATTGACGGCTACAAGGAACTGGCTGATTCCATCGCCTCCATCTCGGTGCAGCAGGGCAGGAAACTTTTAAGCGGCGATGAAACCGCCCTTACCGAACTCCGCCGGCTTCTCCGGGAACTGTCGGAAGCAAAAAACGGGCTGCTGCTTTCCGCCGGGCTGCCTGCCGACTACCTGGAACCCGTTTACGACTGCCCGGACTGCCGGGATACAGGTTATATCGACGGAAAAAAATGCCACTGTTTCCGCCAGGCGGAGATCTCCCTTCTGTATGAGCAGTCCAATATCAGCCAACTGTTGGAAAAAGAAAACTTTTCCACCCTTTCCTACGACTATTACCAGGGAGAAGACCTCGCCCGTTTCCGGAGCGCAGCCGAGGCAAGCAAAAAATTTGCACGAAATAAAGATTTTGACTACCACAATTTATTTTTTTATGGTACAGTGGGTACAGGCAAATCATTTCTTTCCGGCTGTATTGCAAAAGAAATGATTGAAAACGGCCGTTCTGTCATATATTTCAGCGCCGTCCGTTTATTTGAAACATTGTCCCAGATTTCCTTTGACCATAAAAGCAAAGAAGATCTCCATAATATGCATCACGACCTGTATCAGTGTGACCTGCTTATTATTGACGACCTGGGGACAGAGCTCACCAACAATTTTATTACCACACAGTTGTTTTCCTGCCTGAACGAAAGGCATATACGCCGAAAACCTACCATTATTTCCACCAATTTATCCCTGGAGGAATTAAGAAACCGTTATTCGGACAGGATATTTTCCCGTATCATGAGCAACTACCAGATATATAAGCTGACCGGGCCGGATATCCGTATACGCAAAAAACTGAACAGATAAACCTTTAGCTCAATTGCGGAAAGTGAGGACTTACATGGCTAAACGTGAAGAAAAAAGAAACCTGGAAACCATTCCTGTCGGTTCCCTCGGCATCATTCCCTTAAAAGGATGCCAGCCGTTAGGTGCGCAAGTTGATAATTTCCTCGTCAAATGGAGGACGGAACGTGAGAGTGAACACAAAGAAAGCCTTGCTTTTGCAGGATACCAGCGCGATTCCTATATTTTACATGCGGAAGTTCCCCGCTTCGGTTCCGGCGAAGCCAAAGGCATCATCTTAGAATCTGTCCGCGGCATGGACTTATACATCTTAGTAGATGTGGCAAACTACAGCCTCACCTATTCTCTGGGCGGCCATGAGAACCATATGTCCCCTGATGACCACTACCAGGATTTAAAGCGTATTATCGCCGCCGTCGGGGGCAAAGCGAGAAGAATCACCGTCATCATGCCTTATCTTTACGAAAGCAGGCAGCATAAGAGATCGTCCAGGGAATCCCTCGACTGCGCGCTCGCACTTCAGGAAATGGTTGCCATGGGTGTAGACAATATCATCACATTTGATGCGCACGATCCCCGCGTGCAGAATGCGATCCCACTCCATGGTTTCGAAACCGTACAGCCCGCTTACCAGTTCATCAAAGCCCTTTTGCTCCATGTCAGGGAATTGCAGATAGATACCAGCCACATGATGGTCATCAGCCCCGATGAAGGCGGCATGAACCGTGCCATCTATATGGCTAATGTCCTCGGCCTGGATATGGGGATGTTTTATAAGAGACGCGATTATACACGGATTGAGGATGGGCGCAACCCGATCGTTGCCCATGAGTTCCTCGGTACCAGTGTGGAAGGCAAAGATATGCTTATCATTGACGATATGATTTCTTCCGGCGAAAGTGCCCTTGAAGTAGCCGCGGAACTGAAAAAACGCAAGGCAAAGCATGTTTTCATCTGTTCTACTTTCGGCCTCTTCACAGGCGGCCTGGATGGTTTCGACCAGGCATATGAAAAAGGGATCATCGACAGGGTACTGACCACAAACCTGATTTACCAGACACCGGAGCTTCTGGCCAGGGAATGGTACATTAACTGCGACATGAGCAAATATATCGCTTACCTGATCGATACCCTGAACCATGATGCATCCATCAGCGATTTACTTAACCCCAACGAACGCATCCAGAGCATCGTTGCAAGATATAAAAGCGGTGAACTGGATCATCTGGCATAAGCGCGTGGAATAACAGACAAGCCTCCTCCGGACGATGCCCTTGCGCATCCCGGACGGAGGCTTACTTTTATGGTTTAACCCTCTTCCTTATACTATCTGGAAAATCTCCATCCTCACACCCCTGCCGGCCTGTACACGGATTTCCCCGCACAAACTATCCGCCTCTGTCTCATAAGCGCCGCACACCAGCCCGTCGTCCACCGTCACTTCCAAAATCTCCGCATCCGAAAGGAACGATATTTTCTCCGGCAATTTCCCGGCATTCAGATAACGTATTCCAGGCCCGTCACAGGACATCCCCTCTTTATCGCCCAGTTTAACGGCCGTCTTCACCGCATCACTGCGCTCCGCAATCCCTTCCATTCTCAGCAGCCCTGTCCCCGCCTCATAGGTACAAACCGTACCATAGATATCCACCGCAAAATCCCCGTTCTCTTCCAAAGTTACGCAAACCTCCACTGCCGCCTTGCATTTCTGCTCATAAACAGCCAGATTTCCGGGCTTCCAATCAAATACCTTTTCCTTTCCGTTCTCGAACTCATCCACCGGTTTCTGGCGCAAAACATACTCCCCGCCTTTTTCCGCCAAAGTAAGCTGACGCGGGATACCCATCATCCCCCGGTACACCTTTCCCTTATTCCCTGTCCTCATCCAGGGAATCATAATCACACGATCCGGCCCCCAGAACGTCTGGGCGGCATAAGGAAGCATCGTCCGGTACGCTTCATGTCTGATTCCGTCCGTCTCAAAACGGGAACCGTCAAAATCCCCAAGGAAATAATATCCGTCCGCCCCCCAGAACATCCATTTGGAGCCGCCGCCTTCTGACGGTATTTCCCGCAGATCCGGGCATTCCCATGTCTGCGGCAGCGTCAGCTTCTGCGTCATTTCCCAATGTTCCAAATCCCCGGAATTAAAAATCGCATAATCGTTGCCTTCCAGATAAAGAACCATATAATAAAGTTCCCTTTTTTCATACCAGTAAACCTTCGGATCCCTGTTCTCGCCCGCAATATGCCCTAATATACAGCCCTCTGCCTTTACCAGGGTTTCCCCATGATCCGTGCTGTATGCCGCCTTCTGGACGAACTTTTTATCCCTTGTCCACTCGGAACTGTTCCCTGCACAGGTATAAAAGAATATTTCCGCATCCCTTCCAAGCCCCATATCTCCCCGTTCGTTTACCATACCGCACCCGGAATACATAACGCCGTCCCCGTCCGGGAACAGCACATCCCCCTTCTTCTGCCAGTGGAGCAGATCACTGCTCACCGCATGCCCCCAGCTCATATTCTCCCACCTTATGTCAAAGGGATTGTGCTGGAAAAACAAATGATAAACCCCGTCATGGTAAATCATCCCGTTAGGATCGTTCAGCCATCCCGTATCAGGTGTGCAATGGAGCAGGGGACGTTCCTGCGCACTGCGCAAAATACTGTCCGAACAGGAGATCGCTTCCATAAAATTCCCAGGGACATCCCCTTTTATGGTAAGCTTCTTTCCCTTCCAGCCGGAAACCGGAACTGCCGCATAATAATGGAATGCGTAATTCCCATCGCACTCCCCTATGGGAACCGCGAACTCATATATCCTCTCTTCCCCGTCGTAAATAAATAACCTCTTATTTTCTTCCTCTGTCCTCACCGGAATCAATAAGTAATTGCTGCATATTTTAATTTCCTTCACCATATTCCGCTCTCCTTCCGATTATGCCTCCCGCCTGCTCCGCCGGATCTTCCTTTTCATCAGCAGCCTCACTTTGTTCTAAAGTCCACACCCATTATTTCCTGCTCTTTTCACTATAAACGCCTCCACTTCCCCTGCTTCCGGCATCACACACAGGGCGCCCCCCTTGAGTCAAGGCAGTGACACGTACTTTTCGAAAAAATTTAGAATTTCCCTTGGATACTCGTGTGTACACAAAAAAACAGGATATTTCAATCTTACGATTTCCTGCTTTTATAAACTACTTTATTTCATAAACAATTGGCGCACCTACGCCTTTTTCTTACGATTTCGCTGCACAACCGCACTTTTAAAAGCTTTCATCATAGCTGGAGACAACTCCTCGCAATCCTCATCAAATATAATAGGGCTATTTTTTGCATCCTCGATTTCTTTCAGTTGTTCTTCTGTAGGCTTTTGCCCACTGTCAATAATGAATATCTTGGTCATAATACAAGCTCCTTTCCGCATTTGTTGCAAGTCTGGCTGAAATCAGGCGAATTGTATCTTTTCTTTCCGTAAATACCACAAATAATACCTCACCAATCTTTCCTATTGCAATATACCGCTCTTCATCAATACTATGTTCAAAATCAAACATTTCAATATAATAAGGATCATCAAAAACATATGCTGCCGTTTCAAAGGAAATCTTATGTTTTTCTTTGTTTATAATATTTTTATATTCATCCCACTCAAATTTCATGTCTGCTATTCCTCTAAGTCTGTTTATATGAATAGTATAACATCAATTAACAAGTTCATCAATCGCATTTTCTCCCCATTGCCTTACAATATACCACAGCCACCACATCAAAATTCTTCATTTCCCATCTCCTCTCCCTTCCCTTTTTGTCCCTAATTTATCCCCGTCTGTTTTGCAGTTCCATCCCAAGGTCATATTTTACAATATCCATATTCACAGCGCCATCCGCCAAAAAGGAGATACCATCCGCCTCCTGGTCTGTATAAAGGATTGCACTCAGCACCTGTTCCCCGTCATTTACAAATCCACCATCCTCCCCTTTACCCCTTCCAGGCTGATGGTACCTTCAAAAGATACGCCCTTATGGAATACCTCATTCCGCCGCAGTAAGTCCAACTCCCTGACCGGTTTCTGGAACAGCCTGCCATCCTTCACGGACAATTCGCGTGGAAGGCTCATCTAATCCGCCCCGTCTATCCGTTTTCCCAGATATGCCCCCCCGCTCCGGCCATTTTAACTGCATATGCCTTGGAAACTGTTTCCGGTTGGACAATACCCCGTTTATATAGAGGTCGCACCACCCTTCCGCCTGCCGGAAAACAACGGTAATGATATTGAAAGCGCTTTTCACCACATCCGCATTGATGGAAGAAAAGGTAAACCTTTACTCTGTAAGCGCCGCAGCATAACGGTCATAAGCCGCCTGCCATGCCTCAATTACATCCGAAAGCCCCATACTGTCCAAATCTGACAGATACTGATCCCACTCATTTTCAATACCTCCGTCCCCGAGCCAATGGGAAACCCGCTCCTCGGTCATAGACTTAATATCGCTGAGTTTGTCATTAATAACTTCAATTTCTTCCTCCGTATAAACAACCGACGGATAATACTCTGTGCTGTCCACATACTGGAACCAGAAATTCCGCGTATCGTCCAGTCTTTCCTGTGCGCGGTCTTCCATATAATAGTAGGTGCCATAATCTTCCGCCAACTGCTCAGAGGGTCCTGTCCATTCATTTTTAGCCTTAATTTCACCTGCGGTTTCGCCTGCTTCCAGTTCCCTTAAAGAATAACAGCCGTTTTCATCCGGTTCCTCCGTCCAGTAAGTACCAATCGGCCCATAAATACACTGCATGCTGATAATAGGCTCATATCTTTGATCCACCCATTTTAAAAGAAGTTCCGGGTTTTTGCAATCCTTTGTCACAGAGAAGGAATCATGCCCCGTAGTCCCCATTTCATTCAGGTTCACATGATGCTAAAAGCCCTGTCTTGGAAACTACAAGATAGGTAGGAATCAGGCCGCCGCCAAAATACATTGTGATGACATAAAATATCATAATACCCTTCCTAAATGGCAGCGTCTTCTTCGATACGGCATACGCCGTCGTAATAATCAGCGCTACGGAAACCAAGGTACCCAGGACCGTATAATAAATACTGTTAAGATACCCCCTTGCAATGGATTCCTCCTTAAACACCCTCGCATAACCTTCAAAGGTCACTTTTGAAGGAAGTAAAAATGTCTTGCCCGCATAAACCTCATAAGGATCTGAAACAGAGGCAATCAGTACATAATAAAGAGGATATGCAACGATAACCACCAGAACCAGAAGGAAAGCACAATTGCAGAAATTAAACACCTTTTCCGAGGACAGCCCGTTTTCTTTATTCTTATTCACCCTACGCCCCTCCTTCTACACAAAACTTACATCGGAAAGCTTTTTACAGATTTTATTTACCACGACAAGCAAAATAATGTTCACCACAGTATTAAACAAACTGACCGCCGTTGAAAAACTGTACATTGCCTTCAACATACCCTGCTCGTAAACATAGGTTGCAATAATTTCGGAAGTTTCCTTATTTAAGCTGGTCTGCAGCAGGTATGCCTTTTCAAATCCCACATTCATCAGATTCCCGAACGACATAATCAACTGGATGACAATGACCGGGATCAGTTCCGGTATATCAATATGGATAATCCTCTGTAACGCATTTGCCCCGTCCACCTTCGCCGCCTCATGGAGGGAAGCATCCACACTCGAAAGCGTCGATATGTAAATAATCGTCCCCCAGCCCGCATCCTGCCAGATACTGGACGCAATGTAAATGGTTCGGAACGCGGAAGCGGAGTCAATCAGATTCACCGGAGTTTTGATAAGCCCGAACGCTTCCCCAAGGATATTAATCAGCCCTCCATACGGGGAAAGGAAGATACGCAGCATACCGCACAGGATCATGACGGAAATAAAGTGCGGCGCATATACTGTATATTTTATGAAATATATATAAATGAAACGTTTCTCGCATTATATCTCTTACGCTGTGAAAAGCGAAAAAGTAATAGACATCATCCATCTTCTCCATTAAAATAAAATTCAGAAAATTATTCTCAGGAATGGAAGGATTTTATTATGTTATCAAAAAAAGCGCCAACCCTTTTTTCGCCGCTTTTACCGATCATATCGAGTCCTCCCTTTACAAAAAGGGTAAAAAACTGCTTTTATGCTGCGCCGACGGCATTCCCCAAAAGGAAATCGACTACCTGAACATGGCCATAAACAACAAAGTGGACGGTATCATTGCCCTCACCTACTCCGATATCGGAAAGTATATTACACAGGACATCCCTATTGTCGTGTTTGACCGTTTTTTTGAAAACCATATTATCCCGCGGATTGCATCGGATAATTTTGCCGGCGGATGCCTGGCCATTGAAAAACTGCTGGAATTTGGCTGCCGTCATCCCGTCTATATCCGTTTCCACTCCGTTTTTCCCGGAGAATCCGACAAGAGGAAAGACGGCTACCTGCATGCCTGCGCCAAATACCATATAGAACCTGATTATATTGATGAAGTGGAATGCGATGAGAAATTTTCCATCATGAAAGACTTTATCGGCAGGCACCGCAATAAAGATGGCTCTTTAACTTTTTACGGCGTCTTTGCCCACACGAATTACCACGGATATCTGTTCATGAAACTTCTCCGGCAGGAAGGTTTTCGGGTACCGGAGGATGTGCAGATTATCGGCTTTGACGGTATCCGCAAATTCGGGAACAGAGAAGGCGGGCTTTTTATATCCTCGATCTGCCAGCCGGTGGAACTGCTCACGGAGAAATGCGTGGAGCTGTTGCTGTACGACGGCCCGTCTCCCCTTCCCTCCCTGACGCTGCTGCCGGTAGAGTACAAGTACGGGGGTACTACGCGTGAGTGATATTTCCCCCTGTCCTCTTTTGCGCAACAAGCGTATCCATACAATGTTTATGGGCTGTCCCTCCGCTGCTGCAGTCAAATATCTCCTCTTTACAGATATGGAAAAACCAGTCATGATAATACCCGGACAGTTCGCCGGAATGCCACAAACCTGCCCTTTCCTCCTCCTCAGTCAGATCCGGTGCCGGGCTTATAAAAGGTTTCCCGACAAATACATTCATGGCATTTATGCCGTTATCCGCGGTATGCGCCTTCAAACTTTTGCAGAACTCTTCCCGCATATCCGCGGAAAGAAAATGCAGCACCCCGCTGCTGAATATGATATCGTACTCTGTTTCCGGCCGGTAATCAAAAATATCCGCTTTGAAAAACCTTACATCAACCTTATTGTGTTCCGCCAGCCGTTTTGCCTTTTCCAGCCCTTCCCATGATTTGTCAAAGGCCGTAACCGCATAACCGCATCTGGCAAAAAACACCGCATCCTTCCCTTCCCCGCAGCCAATGTCCAGTACCCGGTAAGGCCTCACCGGCGGAAGCGCTTTCATAGCTTCGTAACATATGCTGTTCGGCACAAGCCCCCAGTAATAATCATCCGTCCTATACCGCCTGTCATATTCCGTCATGGCACTGCTGCAGCCAAGCAGTGCGTCGGCCGTCGTGCCCAGTACCGCTGCCAGCCGGGGAAGCATTCCTATATCCGGATACGCTGTCCCGTTTTCCCATTTTGATACTGCCTGAAAGGAAATACCGAGAGCTTTGGCAAGCTGATTCTGCGTCAGTCCAAGCTCCTTGCGTCTCTTATTTATTACTTCGCCTGTCCTTAAATGATTCATTCTGACCGCCTTTCCCCTTATTCTGAAATAATCCAATGCTTTGTGTGCTCCCTTAATATTAGTATAAGCAACAACTCCATGCAATAACCCAGGAAGGGAATACGGCCTTTCAACTCCACTTGTGGTTGAATCATGCTTATTTACTGGGCAAACAATTCCTCTGTTGAACTCTCAAAGTGTTGCCCATTCCCGGTTCTTATCATTTCATCTGTTTCAGCCATTGCTGCGATTGTTTCAGCATTTGGCTTGAAATCTGGATGTATGTCAAGCCCGGACATTTCCCCCAGTCCTTAAAGCATGTTGATAACGAAAATCATTTTGTCGTCTGGCAGGCGGTCAATCATATTTTTGGCAATTTCCTGATAACTCATAGTATACACTTCCTTTCTTGGTTATTGTATGCAACTGCCGAGTTTCCCTAAAGCTTTGGCAAACCCGGATTCGCTCATGCCTTTATATGCTTTGCAGAAGCGTTTCGTGCAAAGCTGGAGCAAAAAAGATATAAGCTGGATAAGCGGAAAAGGTAAATCATGCTCCCCCTTTCTGGCTCCGAAATTCCGCCCTGTGCATAACACATGCGCCTGAAATAAAGAGCACGCAGATCACCCATGTCACGGGTTCGCAAATGCATACCGCCATATACCCTCTGGCCGGGACTAGCCAAAGCGCAAATATCACTTTTCCTGCCAGTTCCAATGTACTGCACAAAAGCGGTGAGACAGAATGCCGCATTCCCTGAAGCGCATTTCTGAGGATTATAAGGACTGCCATAGGCGGCATCATAGGGATGCCGGCCTTCAGATAAAGAACTCCGTTTGCGATAACCTCCCCGTTGCTGCTGCCCGTTATCAGCCTCACGGCATCCGAAGCGGACACAAACAAAAAAATCATCGCGATAATCCACCAGATACCAAAAAGAATAACCGCCGTACCTATCCCCTTCCGTATCCGCTCTGCCTGCCCGGCCCCGTAATTCTGGCTGGAATATGTCGCAACGCTTGTGCCAATCGCAAGCCCCGGCGTATAAAAAAGCTCTGCCAGACGCCTTCCCCCGACCTGTGCGGCGATATATAAGTCCCCCAATGCATTGATACTGCTTTGCAGGACAACACTGCCAATATTATAAACTGTACCCATAAGCGCCATGCTGAGCCCTGTCCAGTACATTTCCAGCGCAAACCGGCGCGAAACTTTCAGTTCCCTTTTCCCAAAACGGAGCTGCGGATATTTGCAGATAATATAAATCCCCCCTGAAAAAGCACTGATCCCCTGTGCCAGTACCGTAGCCGCCGCTGCCCCCTGCACCCCCATTGACAAAGGCTTCATGAACAGAAAATCCAACGCCACGTTCAATACACTGCTAAAAAGCAGAAACTTAAGCGGCGTAGCGCTGTTGCCAACCGCCTGCAGCAGGCTTGCTTCCAGATTATATGCCATTGTCAGCGGAATACCGGCCAGTATAATCGTAAGATAACCCGACGCCCCTTCCCAAAGTTCTTCCGGCACCTGCAATACCGCAAGAAGCGGATCCCGGAACAATAAAAACCCTGCTGTCATTATAACAGCGGATATACCGGAAAACAATACCATCCAACAAACAGACTGCCTCATTTTCTGTTTGTCCGCCGCGCCGAAATAACGGCTTACCGTCAAAGCAAGGCCGTTATTCAGTCCAAATGCCGTATTGGTAATCAAACTGTACAGCGCGGCAGTCGCCCCTATCTGCGACAGGGCACTGTCCCCGAGCAAATTCCCGGCAATAGAAGTATCCGCCAGATTGTAGAGCTGCTGAAGCAGATTCCCCAAAAACAAAGGCAGGGAAAAACGCAGTAACAAACGCACCGGGCTTCCCTTTGTCATATCCAGAACATGGCTTTCCGTCATTCGTATCCTCCTCCTCCCAACCCTCTCAAAATACCTTACTGTATACTGTCCTTTTGAGTTCCGGGCCGTGTCTTAAAATTTTTCTGCCTGTGCCGGTTGGCTTTTTCCTCTTCTATGCAGCCAAGGGCTGCCGGGAGGGTACAGGGCACCAACCGCGCAGGTAGAAATTTTTTCTGTTTGGATAATATCAAAAAGAAACTCTTGCCGCTTTAGGAAAAACGACTTATACTATAACAAATGCGACAAAATCAATTTCTGTTCTTTGAGAGGCAGGAAAATTTATATGATAAGAAAACCGAGCTTTATCCTTACCGACGGCAACGGCAAAGAATTGCAGGAAAAAAAACTGCACTCATTGGATTTGACAGTCAATGACGGGGATATCCGCCAGTTTGCGGCAGGGCATATCCCTCCTCACTGGCATAAGGAGCTGGAAATATTTCTTCTGCTCGAAGGAAACATACGGATTGGCATTGGCGACAGCACATACCGGCTGCAGGCGGGGGACGGATGCTTTATCAATACGGAAACCCTTCATTCCTTTACCGCGGAAACCGCTTCTCCATGCAAATACCGTTCTTTTGTCTTTGGCCCGGAGATCATTGGCGGAATGCCCGGAAGCATATTTGACACAGCGTATGTCCGTCCGCTGCTGGAAAACGGCGCCGCCTATATGAAATTCCAAAGAGGAAACGGCGATGATGTCTATTTTGAACAGTTCGCACATGCTTTTTCGGCATGCGAATCGCCGGAGTATGGGTATGAATTCCATGTCAGAAACGCCCTGTCGTCTATCCTGCTCTATGTGCAATCCAGATGTACCGGCGGGACAGACAGCCGCTCCATCCCGTCCATCCACGAAATCCGGTTAAAAGAAATGCTTCTGTGGATTGACGGGAACCTCGGGAATAGCATTACCGTTTCGGAAATTGCGGATGCTGCCAATATCTGCACCAGGGAATGCCAGCGTATCTTTCACCATTACCTGCACTACAGCCCTGTCGAATATGTCCGCCGGAAAAGGATTTTCCATGCCGCAAGGCTGTTGTCGGATACTGACATGCCTGTCACCGATATTGCGCTCAACTGCGGGTTCTCGAATCCAAGCTACTTCTCAAAACAATTCCGGGAACTTATGGAAAACACCCCCAGCGGCTACCGGGCCGCCGCCAGGGACAACAGCATATAATTTACAGTATTCAGTATAATAAACTCTAAAAGTCCAGCTAAGAAATGTCAATAGGTAAAATGAAAAATGTTTAAAATATTTT
>CANDKY010000026.1 GCA_947385425.1 uncultured Lachnospiraceae bacterium
ACAATGATATTATCAGCCAGTATGTCACTTTTACAAAAGTATATGACGAACAGGTGAAATTATATGGACGGACCAGGGAAGCAGTTACGAATACGATCCATATCTGTAAAGACAGGGACATTCTGAAAGAGTATTTATCAAGCAGGGAAAAGGAGGTTGTGGATATGATGATGACATTATTTGATGAAGAACAGGTAATGCGCGCTTATGTGGAGAGTGAGCGAAAAGAAGCAGCAAAAAAAGCAGCCGTGATTTCAGCGATTGAGATGTGCCAGGAGATGGGTTTGCCTGTTTCAGAAACAATTAAAAAGGTTGCAGGAAAATATAAGCTTGAAGAAAACGAGGCAGAAGCATGGGTTCAGCGATATTGGAAAAAGGTATAATGAAACCAGGATAACCTGATTATTTTCCCGCAGAAAAGGCGGGGATGAAAGGAAGAAGGAATGGAAAAAACAGATATTGCGAAATATACGGTTAAAGACAGCCTTTTTACAAATTTATTTCAAGACAAAAAATACCTGATTCAGTTATACCGGGCGCTTCACCCAGAAGATACAGAAACCACGGAAAATGAACTGAAGGACATCACGATTAAAAATATATTAGTGGATGCATGCTATAATGATTTGGGATTCACAGTAAGGGACAAAATTATGATTCTGACTGAGGCCCAAACCACATGGACGATGAACATTATCATCCGGGCATTGATGTATCTGGTGCAGTCCTATCATGAATATTTTGAACGCAGGAACGATAACCTTTACGGCAGTAAAAAAGTAAAGCTGCCAAAAGCAGAATTATATGTGATATTCACTGGAAAACGGGTAAGCAAACCGGAATATGTTTCCCTTTCAGAAGAATTTTGGGGCGGGGAGAAATGCGCCATTGATGTAAAGGTAAAAATGATATATGATGGCAAGAACAATGATATTATCAGCCAGTATGTCACTTTTACAAAAGTATATGACGAACAGGTAAAATTATATGGACGAACCAGGGAAGCAGTTACTAATACGATCCATATCTGTAAAGGCAGGGACATTCTGAAAGAGTATTTAGCATCCGTGATTTCAGCGATTGAGATGTGCCAGGAGATGGATTTGCCTGTTTCAGAAACAATTAAAAAGGTTGCAGGGAAATATAAGCTTGAAGAAAACGAGGCAGAAGCATGGGTTCAGCGATATTGGAAAAAGGAAAGGGGAAACCAATAGTTTTCTTGGCTTTGTCTTCCTTCCAACCAAAAGCAGATTGCTGTCCACGGGCAATGTACCTTGGCAATGAAGGAATGGATATCATAAAGTGCCGCAATGCAGAACAAAATAAAATAAAAGATTACCTTTACTGCCCCGATCTATTTCCATACAGTTCCTAAAATAAAAAACCATACGGACGGAGAATACATACCAAACTTCTCCGCCCGCATGGTTTAAGAATAAAAAACAAGAAAATCAAATCCATACTGAGTATAGCACAAATATCCCCATTTCCCGGCACTCTGTAAAAAATGATCCGATAAATGTCAAAATTGCTATTTACTAACATTCTTATATTGTACACTGCCATCCATTAACCCAATAAAATATGTACATGTCCTCATAAATTCCGGCAATGCCCTTACCTCAGCATCAGAAAAACCATTGAATATACCTACTGCCTCATTTATATAAATTACCTTTGCCTCCACCAGGCTGTCGCACATCAGTTCATCCATGGAACAGCCCAGCACATTAGCAATATCCACCAGCTTTTCCAGGCTTACTTTAGTTTTCGCATTTTCGATATTACTGATATGCTGTGCCGATACTTCCGCTGCGGCTGCCAGTTTCGCCTGTGACATCCTCCCTCTTTCTCTCCGTTCCCTGACCCTTTTCCCCAATTTCCCATAGTCTATTGACATCCTTTTCACCATTACCCTTTTAACATGCCCCTTCATCTAATTTTACATCATCCTGCCCCAAAAAGAAACTACATGAAATACAGCCCAGATTACCAACCCGGGCTGCCATAAATATATCCCAATATATTTCCCTTCTCCTGACACTCCAACCACTATAATCCCTGCCACATCAGCGCAAATCCTGGAAAAACGCCTCTTTCCCGGCGTTTTTCCGCGTGAAACGGATTTGCAATGCTAAGCATGGCAAATCCTAGAAGCTCTTAAACGGTAAAGAACACCGTTGCGGCGTCCTTTGACGCCTTAGATCTTCTTTTCACGCTACTCGTCAACACTGTAATTCGGCGCTTCTTTCGTAATATGGATATCATGGGGATGGCTTTCCTTCAAAGATGCCGCCGAAATCTTAATAAATTTCCCGTTCTGCTGCAATTCCGGAATCGTTGCCGCGCCGCAGTATCCCATACCGGAACGCATCCCGCCCATCAACTGGAATACGGTATCCTCCACAGTACCCTTATATGCCACCCGGCCTTCCACGCCTTCCGGCACCAGTTTCTTCGCATCATCCTGGAAATAGCGGTCTTTGCTCCCGTTCTCCATTGCCGCGATGGATCCCATGCCGCGGTATACTTTGTACTTTCTGCCCTGATACAGTTCAAAGGTTCCGGGGCTCTCATCACAGCCGGCAAAGATACTGCCCATCATGCAGACACTTCCGCCTGCCGCTATCGCTTTCGTCATGTCGCCGGAATATTTGATGCCTCCGTCTGCAATAATCGGAATCCCGTAATCCTTAGCCGCCGCATAAGCATCCATAATCGCCGTGATCTGCGGCACACCGATGCCCGCCACCACACGCGTCGTGCAAATCGAACCCGGGCCGATACCTACCTTCACCGCATCTGCGCCGGCCTCAATTAACGCTTTCGTCCCTTCCCCGGTTGCTACGTTCCCTGCAATCACCTGCAGATCCGGATATTTTTCCTTAATCATGCGGAGACATCTTAACACATTTTCGGAATGTCCGTGTGCGGAATCCAGCACAACCACATCCACCTTTGCATCCACAAGGGCACCTACCCGATCCAGGACATTGGCCGTGATGCCCACTCCTGCCCCGCATAACAGCCTGCCCTGTTCATCTTTGGCAGCCAGAGGATACTTGATGGTTTTCTCGATATCCTTAATGGTAATCAAGCCGGCTAAATTGTAATCCTCATCCACTATAGGCAGCTTCTCTTTCCGCGCCTTTGCCAGCACCTGCTTCGCCTCTTCCAGCGTAATGCCCTCCCTGGCGGTGATCAGCCCTTCCGAAGTCATGGACTCCTTGATCTTCTTTGAAAAATCCGTCTCAAATTTCAGGTCGCGGTTCGTGATGATACCCACCAGCTTCCTTCCCTCTGTAATAGGTACTCCGGAAATACGGAATTTTGCCATCAGGGAGTCCGCATCTCTTAATGTATGTTCGGGGGTCAGTGAAAAAGGATCCGTAATAACGCCGTTTTCCGAACGTTTTACTTTATCCACTTCTTCTGCCTGCGCCTCTATGGACATATTCTTGTGGATAATCCCGATACCGCCCTGTCTGGCCATGGCAATCGCCATCCGGTTCTCCGTAACGGTGTCCATCCCTGCACTCATCATCGGAATATTCAGTCTGATTTTCTTTGTAAGCTGTGTTGCCAGGTCTACCTGATTCGGAATTACCTTTGAATAGCTCGGTACAAGCAATACATCATCAAATGTAATTCCTTCGCCAATAATCTGCCCCATCTCTTTCCTCCATTCCAGTTCCGCATCAGTCCGTCCCGGCACCACCACCCACGGAAGAATTACCGCCCCTTAATGCTGGGTCTGTAATTCTTCCGGGTGCCGTTACGGACTGATGCTGTTTCCAGTTCCGCATCAATCCGTCCCGGCACCACCACCCACGGAAGAATTACCGCCCCTATAATGCTGGGTCTGTAATTCTTCCGGGTGCCGTTACGGACTGATGCTGTTTCCAGTTTATATAATTGAATAGTGATGTAAATTTGAAAAAGTTTACCAAACTTACATCACCATGTCAACCCGAAAATTGAAATTCTGTCCCGGATTAAAAAGTAAGGATTGTGAATCCAAAAACAAACTCTGGATTACCAATCCCTTCCTTAACTAATCCGTGAATACTTTTCTCGGCGCAATATTCTGAATCGCCTTAACCATCTCCTGGTTAGGCTCTAATACAACCCTTTCCCCACTGTCGTAAAACATCACATATCTCGTCTCCGGCTTCTTCTCCTCGCCGGTGCTGTAATCAACGGTCTTAACCGTCCTGTTTTTAAAATTATCCAGATGGTAAGAATTTATGGGCGCAAAAACCTCCATCTTGTTCAGATCATACTTTCCTACCCTCTTCCGCCTCGTCTTCGCCATGATCTTATCTACCGTAAGCTCTTTATCCAGATACAGATACTCATATTCCAAATCCGCATTCAAATAAACAAAATATGCCGCCACTCCCGCCAGCGCACCGACAATCAATGCCCTGATATCCAAAAGCCCTACAAGTATAAATGCGACTGCCAGCATCATCGTAAGGATACGCAGGAAACGCATTCCCACATTTGTCTTTTTCTTCACTAAACATTCTACGTATATTTCACTCATCATAACGTTTATCCATCCTGTCCGGACTTATCGGTTGGGCCGCTGGACCCTCCCTGCCCTGTTATGTACTTTATCATATTACAAAACAGGGAAAATTTCAAGCTGATTCTTTGCAACTTTTCCGGCTTGCGCATAGTGGGCTATGCAGCCGATAATCCCTTATCCTATAAGGCACTCCTTTCCCCGGAATGCAAATCCATAACTGCGTATGTTCTCCGGGGCAAAACCGCGTGACACAAGTTCCGCCTCATACCGCTTCTCCGCTATCTGGCGGTGTGCCGCCGCGAGCGTATCCTCGAGGTTTTCTTCCCCCTCGTCCGGGTCAAGTACCTTGAATTCAAAAATAAATGCCCTGCCTTCTTTGTCAACAGGCTCCAGCATAACATCATAACGCCCGTATCCGCTCTCACGGTTTGACCGCACAATATACGTATCCGCCATATTCACAACCATGCCAAGCACAAAACCATGGTAAAAACGTTCCGGTTCTGTCTGTCCTGACGGCTTATTCCCACTGTCAAAAGAACTGAACGTGTTCAGGGCTACTTTATTCATAAAGGTGTTCATCCTGCGGACATTATCGTGTAAAAGCGCATGGATAAATTCATTGTAATACGTTTCGGTATTGCCGCCAAACCATCCTTTTACCATGTTCTCAAAGATATACACCGCCTCCATATTGGTGAGCGCCAGAGTATATACTTTCCTTTTCCGCTCACCCACATACTCCAGCTTCAGCACCTTCAGGTATCCGGT
Organism: uncultured Lachnospiraceae bacterium; assembly: GCA_947385425.1. Lineage (GTDB taxonomy): Bacteria > Bacillota > Clostridia > Lachnospirales > Lachnospiraceae > Kineothrix. The sequence continues at coordinate 5,306 of CANDKY010000026.1, forward strand.
CGCCAACAGCAGGCTCCATACCGCACTGGCACTGCCGCCAAGCTGGTCAAAAACAATCCTTTCATCAAGCTCCGCCTCGAAACTCTTCCCCTGCAGGAGAGCCTCCATTGTCTGCTTGATACCCGGAACCCCTGTCTGCATCAGCGAATTTACAAGGCTGTTTGAACTTGTATCTGCCCAGTAATTTTCGTATTTTCCGTTTTTCCTGATAAAAGAAGAAATAGACCACGGATTGTAAATATCCGTACACTTTCCAAACGTAAAACCGTCATACCATTTTTTTACTTCGCCTTTTTCACTGCCAAGCCCCATGTCTTCAAGCGCATCAAAAACTTCGTTTTCCGTAAATCCGAAAGCAGCCGCATATTCATCCGATGTAGTCGTTATCACCTCCAGATTATTCATTCCGGTAAAAATACTTTCCCTGGCAATTCTCGTTATTCCTGTAATCAGGCCGCGTTCAAGATAAGGATTGGTCTTAAATGTGGCATTGAAAAAACAACTGAAAAAACGGACAGCCCTATCCCAGTATCCGCAAAGCCAGGCCTCCTGCATCGGCGTATCATACTCGTCAAGGATAATAATCACATTTTCCTTATAATAGCGCTGCATAAAACACGCCATCTGATGGACTGCGCCCTCGGCAATGTCACTAGGCATCCCTATTTTTATTTTTTTATAGTACTCTTTCTCATTCTCATTCAGACAGCCGCTGTCAAGCAAATAATCATTCGCATTATACAGGCCTGCAATCACTTCTGTTATCTTATTTTCCATCTCGGAATATCCGGCTGCCTTTGCATTCGCAAAAGTCAGGAATATCACCGGGAATTTCCCCTGCAGATTTCGGTATTTTTCCCTGTCTGCCCCGCTCCCGAATATTGAAAGCCCCTCAAACAAGTCCCCCCTGCCCTCATATTCCCTGGAGAAAAAGCACTCGATCATACTCATATTCAGTGTCTTGCCAAAACGGCGGGGACGCGTGATTAGCGTCACATCTGAACCGGTTTCCCACCATTCCCTGATAAACTCCGTCTTGTCGATATAAAAAGCCCCCTGTTTCCTAAGTTTGTCAAACCGCTGTACACCTATATTTACCACAGGTTTCCTGTTCATATCCACACCTCCCAATGTACCGATTACCAAATATACCCCAAAGATAAGAAACTGCACAGGTTATTTGCCGGCAGTTACTCAGCCCGGCGTTTAACCGGCTAATTATACGGAAACCTGCATCCTACCGTATATACCGGAATAGATCCGAAGATATCGCCTCCGCCCCCATGAGTGTTTTTTGCTACTATACCTTTATCAATAAAGTTTCTATCCTTAAAAACTTTTAAGGAAATTGTTGTCCCGTCTTTCGTTTTTCCTTCTATCCCATAGATGATCCTGTCCTTCGCCATTACCATAAAATCTAATTCATAATCCTCATAAACCGAGAAGCATACATTGTCTCCCCTCACCTTCCGCATGGATACTCTCACTCTGAATAGTCTGTGTAATTCATTAAATATAAATGTTTCCGTTATTAAACCAGCCAATGCCGACTCATTTAGCGGGCTTTGGCTTGCCAGATAGGATGCCAAGCCGCAATCTGAAAAATAAATTCTTCTCCCGGGCGCTATATTCTTTATATCACCATTCACTGCCAAATCACTGGTACTTATTATTCCGGTATATTCCAGCCATATTACCGCCCTTGCTATTTCATTCTTATTTACCAATAAATCTGTATTTTCTTTACTTAATTTAGTAACTGTATCTATAATGTTCCTGCCCGTACCCCTTTTTTCAAAACACATTTCTTTTAAAGCTTCCCTGTATACACTGTCAAATATTTCCACATCCCTGTCACCGTCAAAATAATTTCTGGACTCTTCCTTGAAAGTAACAAGCAGCTTGTGTATGGTTTCATAACATATACTGATGCTCTTAGTCTGCCTGTACCTTTTTATTACCTCCGGATATCCCCCTATTTTTACATATAACTGGTATAATTCCTCTAAGGCTGTGTAATCTCCATTATTTCCGCGCCCATGCAAATCTATATTGTCCAAGATCTTTTCTTTCTTGTAAACCCTGCAAAATTCCCTGAAGCTAAGTGTAAAAAGGTATCTTTTTTCTATTGTGCCTGCGGGCAGGAAAAAATCCCTGTTTCCCAGAATCTTCCCCAAATAACTTCCTGTAATTACTATGTCACATTTAAAGGTTGAATACATACGCCGTATGGAATTGTATATATTATAGCTGTTCTGGATTTCATCTATAATGAGTATCGTATTTTTATCGTTTACAAACTCCGGCAGCCCCGCCGTCCTGCAATATTCCTGCATTGCGCTTACCATCCGCGGTGATTTCAGCACACTTGCAAAACCATATATATCGTCTGCTGCATTGACATATATTAAGTACTCATAATTTTTATATGCAAATTTTAAAAGTTCGGTTGTTTTTCCGACCTGCCTTGTACCTTCTAATTGCAATACTACATGCATCGGGTCTTCTTTCCATTCCAATAAGTCTGTCTGTATATCCCTTTGGAACGGATTTTCTTCTGATAATTGCTTATATTTTATTCCGTTCAGTTCACTATACTTAATTCGGGGCAGTTCATTCTTTTCCCTGATACTGTCTTTTTCTTCCAATTCCAGGTTCTCTATAGATTGTAGTTCACTATATACCGTATAATCCGGATAAAATTCATTATTTATTATAAACCCTATTGTTTTACCGTCATTGTTTACTACTCTGTGTGTTGCTCTCAATTTATTTAATGCTGGCATACCTGGCTTACGTCCTTTCCTCTGGTTATACTCCATTATAATGCCAGTCTGAAAAAAAAGCAAATCGACACACCGAATACAATTACACTGGCCGTGGGCAAAAGCAGCTTTAAAAGGATAGGAAGTTTCCCTAATTAGAATATTTCGCTTTCAGATAAAATATCATACGCACCACTTCCATGGCAAACTCGACCTCTTCGTCCATCTTATCTTCCACCAGCCTGCAGAAAGCCTCCTGCTGGTATTTCCTCTTCTCATCCGTTTCCTGCCCCGCCAGTATATCCATCGAAACCTCCAGGGCCATCGAAATTTTCATGAACGTAACCATATGGATGCCGCCCTGCCCCGCCTCCACCTTCTGTATCCCCTTTACGGACAGATTCGCCTTCTCCGCCAGCGCTTCCTGCGTCAGCCCCCTTTTCATGCGGAAACTGCGCACGTTATTGCCGAGTGTCCAATAGTCTGCCGTCTTCATAAAATACCCCCTCATTTTTCTTCCTTCTCTTATGCCACATTTGCGGAAGCAGTTGCTCCGATATCATCTGTTGTCGGTTGTTTCTCCAAAACGTCCGATTCCCTTTCCTCATTCCCATTAATTACCGGTTCCACTGACCAGTCCACTGCCACATATGGAACATCTGATATCTTTCCCCAGTCCCCGTTTGGATTGCAGGAACCGGTCAGGCAGAAAGAATATAACACGTCCGGACTTTCACCGACAGCCCCGTTTATTTCTTCCTGAATTACTGCCTCCCCATGTTCATCCAGTGGAATATAATTCCCTTGATTATCTTCAAGCGCCAGATAAACCGAACAGGTATCATCATCTGTAAAAGAACCATCCCCCACCACCCGGACATCCCCAAGGTTCTTTAATGTTGCCCGAATCGTTATACGCACAGTCTCTGTACCTTTATTAATAATGTCAAGCCAGTCACTCTTACTGGAAAAATTGTAATCCCCCTTTGTATTTTCAAAATACAATGTCGCACCTTCTTCAAAAGAACGCCCCCCGTAACGGGCTGCGCCTGTCGCATTAATGACTCCCTGCGGATCCAATATAAAATCAAAAGGGGAATGCCCTGTTTCGTACTCAGGCGGAAGTTCTATACAAAGCATGGCATCTGTCTGCTCCCTGGTATCCCCGTCCTCCCCACTTCCCATATCTGGAGTTCCCGTTTCTTCTCTGCCTGTATCCTCTTCCGTCATCCCGTTTATACTCTCTCCCGTTCCCCTGCCCGTATCATCCTCCAAACCTTCCGCCACATTTTCTATCGGAGTTTCCGCAGACGCCCGCACCCACATGCTGCTCCCAAAGGAAATGCCCGCCGCAAGACAAATTATCAATGCATGCTTTAAATAATTTTTCTTTCCCATATTCTACCTCCCTGAAAATGTATATGCGGTCAGCCTCCCATAAAAGCCACCGCTTTGGCTTCCTTACATCTATTCTTTTCCTGTATCCGCAGAACAGCCGTAAAACCTCCGTTTACCCGCATCCGGTTTCCAATAAAGGGTGCAGCACATCATAGCTGCCGCTTATAAATTCTTCCGTAAGCCATGCCATCTTTCCCCTGTCCATCCCGCTCCCGGCCAGGGAATCCTGGATATTCCGAGCCAGCTTCCTGCTGCTTACCGCTATGAAAAGTTTATCGTATTTCTCCTGGTTCCCCACGATTTCTTCCGGCGGCACCACCGGCATGCCCAGTTGCCGGTACAGGGCGTACTCCCTGTCCCCCCACATCACAACGCCATTGCTGCTTTCTGTTTCCAGGTACCGGTATACTGACTTCCCCATCCTCCCCGCCCCATACACCGCAGCACGCTGGCCCTCTTCCAGGCCGCCAAAAGGCATCAGTTTTTTCCCTCCCGGGAACCGGTCAAAAAAACTTACCTGCCGCAGCAGCAGCATGGACTTGGCGTACTGGTTCAACTGCCCCAGCATGACGCCGGAATGCCCTGCATCCGCCTCAAAGGCCTGTTTCAGATACCGGATAAGCGCCCTGTCCGCTTCCCGGCTCCCCATACTCCCTATCCCGGTCATCGAATCCCGGCGCTGTACATAATGGCAGCCTGCATATTCTGCAATATAAACGCTCCCTGCCTCCAATATATATGGGTAAACTACTGCCATGTCCTCCCCGCACTGGATTGTACTGTCAGCCCCCATCTGATGCTTTTCAAGGAGGCGCCTTTTAAACAGCTTTGACCAAAGGTAAGGCTGCATCCTGCACTCGTTGAAATCCCTATCACAGAGCATCACCGGAATCAGCTCTTCCGTGCTGTACCTGCCATAAGGCAGCCTGCTTTTTACCCTCCTTGATTCAGCCCCTGCATCCATATAATGTTCCGTTTCCACCATGTCGGCCTGGTACTGTACCATATAACGGAGCATCGTCTCATAGTAGCCCTTCTCTACCCAGTCGTCCCCGTCCACATACCCGATATATTCCCCCGTGGCCGCTTCCAGCCCTGCCTTCCTGGCACTGACAAGGCCCCCGTTCCCTTTATGTATGACTTTTACCCGTGCATCCCGCCTGCCGTAAAAATCGCATAATCCCGGTGAATTGTCCGTTGACCCGTCATCCACTAAAATAATTTCAATATCCCTGAGCGACTGCCCGCACAGGCTTTCAATACATTTCCCTACATATTTCCCTACATTGTATACCGGGACTATAATGCTGATCAACCCATCCATAACCTATCCCATCAAAAACGTGTCGCAGTGCCTGCAGTCCCCCCACTCTTTCCGCCCTTCGTACAGGCGCTCCCGTACCATCCGGAACCTGGGGCCGAACCATACATCCAGCAGCCGTTCTTCCTTTAAATCGCCCAACGTATATTTCCCCAGTGCGTCATTGCAGCATAAAGACACTTTCCCGTCCGGGCGGACTACCATCTGTTTAAACGGGAGGATACACCTGTCGTCCCCATAATCCCTTAGCTGCTTCCTGTTGGGGGCAAGCCCGCCCCTTGAGGTCAGTATTTCTTCCGGTTTTCTGAGCACTATTGTCACTTTCTTCCTTAACTCCGGGCGCTCCCGGCAGTATTCCTCTATTTCACGGCATGGTTTTATCAGCTCCAGGCCCTGGTGGTAATTGTCTATGACAAGCTCATCCAGGATATCCGCCAAAGCAATAAACTTATCTATAGTAAGCAGTGTCCCATTCGTAAAAAGGTGCATCCTTGCATCCGGCAGCTTTTCCCTGGCATACCTGTTGAAATCTATAATCCTCCCATCCAAAAGGGGCTCATTATTGGAAAATGTAGTAAACCTTCCCCTGTAGCCGGCCTCGGCAAGCTGGTCTACGATATCTTCAAACAGCCACTGTTCCATGACTGCCTTTTCCCTGGGGTCATCTTTCCTGTTAACCGGACAGAAGGAACAGTTCCCGTTGCACCTGTTGACAGTTTCCACTTCAATATGCTCAAAAAGCCCCTGCCTGCCCCGGATTTTTTCAACGGCATCGTTTACCGCCTTCCTCGCATACTGCATTTTCTCGCTCCCTGACCACTCTTCCTCCGACAGCGCCTCCCCTGCGCCCTCGTACGGGTTCACAACAAGCTCCTCTGTCTCGTAATACCCGTGCAGCACTTCCCCTTCAAATATTTCATAATCCGTAACCCCTAATCCCCGCAGCTGCTTTTCAACGCTTGGCGAATAGCTTGTCGCAATTACAATATGGTACCCGGCTATCTGCGGCATAATGTCCCCTATGCCCCTTACCGGCTTCCCCTCCAGGAAAGTCCCCTGCTTTGAAGCGCTGTTGTCCACAAAACATTCCACGGCATCCCTGCCGAACCTTTCCAGAGCCTTGATGCCATACTGCCCTGCACCAAACAGCACAATCTTCTTCCCACATCCCATTTTCCACCCTCCCTTGCCGCATGCCCAGAAACCTGCCTCGGGCATGCCTTAAAATCCGTTCCCACACTCTGGCGCGGTGCAGCCGCCCCGCCACTCCGCGCCCTGCCTCCGTCCAGATCCGGCTATTACTCCATCCGACCAGAAATTAGACTTCCGTTTTGCATGGTCCGTGCCATGATTTCTGGCTGGCAGCAGCATTATGTAATGACGGCAATCCTGGAAATGCCGCTGCTGCGGAGCACTTTTATAATCTGCACGAGATGCGCATTGTTTGCCACTACCACAATGCATCCCTTATGCTTCCGGTATTCCGCCTCCAGCCTGCCAAAACCAAATATCCGTATGCCCTGTATGGAATTCCCTTGTTTCCTTTTATCCGCATCACATATCCCAATAATTTCCGCCTTATGCCGCAGCAGATTCCTGACAGCGGCATGTCCGAACTTCCCCGCCCCATACACAACAACAGGTTTTCCCTTAAAAAAATCCCCCCTGTCTGCGCACCTGACATAGTACTGCCGTAACATATCCATCCTCTCTGACACGAAGCTGTCAACCTTCTTTCTCCTGCTGTCAGTATCCGGAAGCTCCAAAAGCCGGCCTGCCATAAAGATGTCAACTACATTCTCCTCTATGCGCCCCCTTTCCTCCCCCCGGAAAAAATAATCCATCGCATCATACAGCCCCGCTGCTATGCGGTATGTCCTGTCCAATGTCTGGTTTGTCCCGTCATCCAGGAAGTTCACAATGATCTTTTCAGGGACATAGAGGTACTTAGCACCTTCCACTAATGTCTGCATATTCATGTACACCTGTATGAATATGCTGGACATTTTATCCTCAAACATATCGCCGTGTTCCAGCCACCGCTTTCTTTTAAACACTACATTGGACAGGAACCCAAATAACGCCGAATTGTCTTTTGCCGCCATAACCAGCCCATGGAACTGCCCCTTATCGGAAGTATCGAATAAAACGGCATTTTGCACGCCGCCCCCCAAGGGGTAAACTGTCCCCACAAAGGCACCGTCGTAGCCATAGGAATCAAAAGTGACGATAATGTCCGGCTCCCCATATCCCCCCGCACCGGTAATCCCCATGATTTTACGCAATGCACCGCTCTCCGGCATGTCGTCATTCCCGACAATCCACACATACCGGCCGCCAGCCATCCGCACACTATGCAGGAAATTATAATCCATCCCCATATTCTGCCTGTTCCGCTCATATAAAATGGCTGCCCCCGGGAATTCCCTCTTTATATTTTCTATAATGGCAGACGGACTGGCCGGCGAACAATCATCTCTGATACATATTTCTACTTCCCTTTCCATCCCTCCCTGCACAATCTGCCCCGCAAACCCCCTGACAAGCCGCTCCAGCCGCCCGGGCCTGTTATAATTCGGAATACACACAGACAGCCTGTAACCCATAGCCCTTCTACCCCTTTCCGGCAAACAGGACGCCTTTCCTAAGTTCCGGCTTTACAATATCCAGCCCTCCGGCAAACAGATACCCTTTGGAAAATTCCGTACGGTAGCCCCTGCTTTTAAAATATCCATAAAACTGCCCCGCATCTTCCGTTTTATGGTATGTACAGATTACTGCCTTCATCGGCCCGTCCGAGTTAAACGTCTTTTCCCCGCCGGCGATGGCATCCGCCTCTGCGCCCTCAATATCCAGTTTCACCAATGTTATTTTCTCTTCTTCATTAATCCGGTCAATGGTAACCGTTTTTTCATCATTTATGTTTCCAAGCCATTTCGGCAGGATGGATACTTTTTCTTTGTAGGGCCGGAACGTATGCCTAAGCGCCTCCACCCATTGCCCTTCCCCCTCAACCAGATATATCTTTTTCACTTTTTCAACAATCTGCAGGGCGAAGAAGCCCTCCGCCGCCCCGCCGTCTATAACAACATCCCCGCTCCCTAAGCCTAATTTATCTATAGCGTAACAGTGCGGCGAGCGTTCATCCTGCTCACGGCAGAGGGAGCAAAGATACTCTTTTGCTATAAGCTCATTTTGTATTTCAGACTTTAAGTAAATCCTCTTCCCTTCCCAGTACGAATACAAAAGCCCGCTGCCTGCATCCCTGTGAATCCCGAACATGCCGCTGCCATATTCCCTTCCCACCTGCCCGTTGAACATATCCAGCTCATGACTCTCCAGATACCTGCAGATCCCCGCAATGTCCTTGTCCTTTGCCCCCTTTTACCTTCTTAAAATCTGTTTTTTAAAATCCTTAAAAATATAATTGCCTGTTTTAATCCACTCCCCGTTTATTCCCAACCCGCCGGTAAGCTGCTCCCGGATTTCATCGTAATAAATATCCGTTCCTATGATGATATTATATTTCTGTATTTTATACGGCTGTCTGACCATCACATCCCTGCCGCCTGCTGTTATCCTTTTCCCCCACAGGCTGCTGTTATTGTCCCAGATTTCAACAACTTCAAACCCGCCGTATTTTTCAATGAACCCGGTAATTTTGTCCTTCCTCCGGCCCGCCCCAAATAAAATAATCTTCTCATCCCTGCATCCCATATATCTCTTCCAGCTTCCGGTTCCCTTCCATTTTAATCTGCTTCTTATTCCTTCCACCCTGGCCTGTCCATCCCCCTGCGCATTCGTGAATTCCCATTGCCGTATCCGTTGTTTCATATGCCCCCGTAAACCAGTTTCTGGCCGAAAAAAGATCCCTTGGATAAATGGCAATTCCGTCTTTTTCCTGATATCTTCCGTTTATTTCAAATCCTCTGCCTTCAAAAAACCTGTCCAGCAAAGACGGCTGGAGCTGCAAAAGGGTAGTACTTTTCTCTATGTCAAATTCCCGGCTTTCGTATATCTGCAGCATTTCCCCCACAACCGGGCAGCCCTTCACCGCCCCGAATACGGCTGCCTCTACATCCCGGATTGGCCCGAAGCCGATGAAAAAATCATGGCAAAGCAGCGGATCCATGCTTTTGTACAAAATGACATCCAAATCCATATAAATACCGCCATACCGCGAAATGACATCCAGCCTTGCATAATCGGAAACATATGCCCATTTCCCCTGCCGGAATGCCCCATAGGCAAACGGGTTCTTCGTGACATCATAATTATCCGCGTTCCATTCCATCAGTTCATAAGCAGGGCATGCCCGCTTCCAGCTCTCAATACATTTCGCGGCCAGGCTTCCCTTTTCTTCCCCGCTGAACCAGAAATAATGGATTATCTTCGGAATTTTGTTTCCCGTTCCGTCTACCGGCTTCCTAACGGTAACGTCATCTGTATGCTTCGCTATCATTAAAGGCAGGACAAAAATATCCGTGCTTTTACCGCCAAGCAGTTCTTCAACCTGCATATATATCTCATATGCATATACCTCCGAAGCAATCAGGATCACAGTATTCCCTGCGCCATATTTCAAAAGTCCATCCGGGGACACTATGTCCTTCTCACTGCCACCCACCATAATGCTGCTTCCCTGTTTGTTTGTATCATTATCCACAACACAACTGATACAATTCCCTAAATTCAGTTCCTTGTAATTCAGACTCACTAATCTTAAAAAGTCTGACGCGCCAAATGCAATTACTTTTTTTTTCGCTGCCGCAGCATGAAATTCGCCGAAACTGTTTCCCGTTATTTTCATTCTTATACCCCCGCATACCGCAAGCCCCGCTTGCGATACTGCACCAATAAAGAGTTTGAAAGGAGCGCATTATTTCCATAATTCAAGATAATTACTGAACTTCCTTTCGCGTAGTTTTTCTACAATCCGTACCCTTTCTTCCTCTTTTACTACTGTGATCACAACTCCAATATCGGAGTCACTTAAAAAGTCTATGTTCTGTAACATTATTACCGGCAGAACCTCTACCATTTCCATATCAGGCTGGCTGCTTACAATGAACCCCTCAACTTTTACTCCTGCATGCCTCAACAACGCTAAACAAAATCTCCCCCTGACACCTGCACCATACAAATATATTTTTCTGTTCCTTTCCACAAACTCAATTAACCGGGGAAGGTTCCGCTTATACTCGTCTACTGCCGCCACCATTGGCAACGGAAAAAAAGGCATTATCTCAATAAAAATTCTCCCTATTGCATAATGGAGATAGCTGTTTTGTTTTTCTGCATACTCTGTCGTCATGACTTCTCCGGTATCAAATCCCGCATCCTGTGCCACATATGCAAATATCCGTTCGATGCCATAGCTTAAATAATTACTGTCTTTCAATTTTCCGTCATCAAAATCCTCATAATCCCATCCTGCCTCAAAAAGTTTTTTCAAAGCTTCCGTCCTAAACCAAAGTGCTGTTCCAATCGTTATTGGCGGCTTGTTGATATCCATATCTGCTTTTAATTGCAACCTTTCTGCTATTTTTTTAGTGATCTGGTAGGAATCATGCCAGCCCAATCCATACCATGTGCAAAAATGGTCACCAATTGGATCAGGCGGGGACAAAATACCCAGCATGGGATTTTCCGCAAATACCTTTAGTACCGATTCAACATAAGTATTGCTTCCAATCAGATTCCCCCACAAGTTCTCAATCCACAACTCCGTTTCCTCTTTTGTTGCCGGCGGATGTTCCTTCTTATCATGAATAAAACATACATACAAATATTTCTTTACAATCTCGGCGCCAACAACAAGGAGTGCACTAATATCTCTCCCTCTGTTTTCTTTTAATAGAAAGCTGAAATTTCTCTTTTGATTCTTTTCCGAATATTTTCTGACTATATTTAATACGTTTTCCCTTGAAGAAATAATATATACATGGATATCCTCTGGAATATTGTCAAAATATTTAAAATACTCTGAAAGGGTATCTTCATAATATAAATAAAGCATTATTGCAACATGCTCATGCCCTATCGGGCTGATATCATAATTATTCCCCCTACATTGGGCTGAAAATATAAATGACAAATTTTTTTCATACCTGATATCATAAACGTTTTTCATAATCTTGCTTCTTTTCCAATCACTTATATTTTACTGGCATACATTTTCCTTTTACAGAATCCTGCTCGTTACATCCACGATTTTTACTTCTCCCGCCATATTGTGCTTTAAAAAATATGCATACTGTAATCCATCTACACACTTTTCCATTGTTGAAGATAACAGTAACGCCATATAACTAAAGGTACTATTAGGGCTGGGAATCAATATTTTTCCTAAGCTCATTAAATACATATCCAAATAACTATTCCTTCCGGCATTCCCCTCTACAAAAACTGTTCTTTCCCTGTACTTACCCAACCCCAGTTCTTCTATATTGTTCCTGCACCAGTCTAAGTCATCCGAAAATACAAAAAACTTAATACGATCTGACCGTTGTGACTTCATAATCTGGGTTACAGAGTCTTTTACATATTGTCCGTTCACCGAATACTGCAGTTCTATAAAATCCCCTCTGCGTAAATGAATCATAACGGCTTCTGATTCACGTATTAACTCCATATAATGTATATTCCTTGCATCTTTTGGAATACAAAACCGGAATGTCTCCTTTACAAACTCCCTGTTGTTAAAAAGCCAGTCTTTGATTTTGCCCATTGTCCATACACCCATATAATACGCAGGGCGATTATAAGAAACAATAAATTTAGTTGCTGACAGGTTGCCAAACGGCCATTCCAATATATGTGTGTCAAAGCAAAAATAATTAGAAACGTTGAGAAAATTGGCCGGCATTTGCGAATCCTGCATCACTGTCACGTCCACTCCCGATTTTAACAGTATCTGCCCTAAAGGAAATGGCTGCGCATATTCTGACACTAATTCCTGTTTCACTTTATGTAAATAAGCCTGCCATGACTCCATATCAAAATAATCGCTTAATAAACATATTGGCAGTTGGAATACCTCTGCAGCCTCTGCCCTTGAAAAACAATAAAAACTGTTCCTTTTTCTCGTTTCACTTACTATTCCTTCTACCTTATCAAGGCTGAGATTGGAACACCATCTGCCTATTCTTTCCGCATTTGCCGTTGGATCAGAAATATCCATCGCTAAAACCGTATCGTCAAAAACTACTTTCTTACCGGAATACTTTTCCAAAAATTTACCAAATAAACATATCAGCATTTGATTTGCCAATCCGTTAAACAACTGGACAATCCATATTGTTTTCTCCTGATCAAATACCTTCCCGTCTGCCTTTCCTCTTATAAACGTCTGTACCGCATCGTACATAACCTGTTCTGTTATATCCCGGCTTTTAATATCCAGTTTTCCAAAGAGATTATCCGGCAAATCAACCACTTCGTATAAAATCTCTAATTCCTGCAGTTCCTCCAAAAATCTTGTGTTGCAGCATCTCTGCACCTTCACATAAAAGAAAAGGCTCTGTATATGTTTCCCTGTCCCTGATGCCAATTGTTTTTTTCCGTCTGTTACTAAGATAAAATGCCCTATCACACTATGGAACGTGACTTCTTCAATTCTGTTCAATACTGCTTCTGTCAGTTCCTCTGACTTAATGATAAAACATAAATTTTTTATTCCATAAACAGATGAGACGGTCTCCTTTAAATCCGCCATATCCATATCTGTTACTTTATACCGGTATTCCTGGATTACTTTCCTATCGATTCCATATCTCCATTCCGTATCATAAAATATATTATTCTGTACTTCCCAAAGCTTTTCTCTATCCGGAATTCTGCGCCTTTTAATCCGTACTTCATATAAATATGTAATCCATCCACATAAATTATTTTATTAGTCTGAAATGGGATATACCATATATACTGTCCCACTGCTGCAGAATCAATAAATACCGGAGTATCATATTTGACTGCCTTGCAGTCCAATAAACTATCGCCATAATGCGCAAAATTATATATACCGAATTGCGGTGGAAAATCATCAATGACCCTTGTTACATCATCTTCCTTATTCCAAACATATACTGCTTTATGCCACCCGCTCAGCCAAAAATTTTCCCCATCATAGCATATCGTACGGAATCCATCTTCTGTATTTGGAATTGTATATACTTCTGTCTTTTTTGCATTTAAATCAAACTGATAAATCTGATTTGATACGGCAGATATACAATATATTTTGCCTCCAACCTTCACACTTCTTGATATTTTTACATTCTTTGACTTACAAATCTGGTAACTGTTCTCTATCTTTCTTTCCTTTATGTTTATCTCTATTATTTGCCTTAATCCTATTGAAACTGCTATTATTTTTCCATTATCCTGCCAGAAATTTGTAATTGAAATCTGAACTCCCTCGGGATTTTCTATCTTGATCCTGTGAAATTGAGAATTATCCAACTGATATACCCAAATGCTGTCTCCACAATCCGGCATCAGAAAAATATCACTGTTGCATTTTATACATCTGGGATTCAGTCGGAATTTACTGGATGCCTTATCTGGTATTTCTCCTTTATATTCACACTCATCTACATCCAAATTCAAACATAATAAACAATTTTTTTCGCCGTCAACAAGCCACGCCTTATTCCCTTCTATATACCAGTTATCACTCCACACAAAATAATCAACCCGTTCACCCATCAGCCATACCTCAATTTTTGCTGTTTATATTAATAGCTCAGTTTCTCATTAAAAATATTATTCCATTCATTAATGGTGCTAAATCAAACATTTGCACTAATCTATCTTCATTACTTACCTGATATTCTTTGGGAAATTTAATAAACTCTTCAAATGCCATCTGCTCAATTTCATGCATTGTATTTATAATGCAATGATTTTCTGTTCTAAAATAATGTGCTAAGACAGAATTATCCTTTAAGAAAACTTTTTTCCCTAAATATAATAGTGAAAAAATATTTCCAAGAGCCTGTTGCCTGTTTATATCAAATATTGAAATATCCATATTGTTCAGAAATTGGTAATACTCGGCTTCCTTTATAAATCCTGTTATACCAACAAATTTCTTACCAAATATACGTTTTCCCTCTTTTATTACTGCTTTTGCATATATAGGATCACCATATGACAATGGCGCAAATATTTTTATATTTTCATTCTTAAACTTTGATAATTGCCTAAGTATCGCAATATGCCTGTTTGTCTTTGTTGCTGAATTTCCAATCTGCACCGCAATATATCCTTTTTCCTTTTTATTTTGAGCCTTAATATTTCTAAGGATTTCAAAATCAGTACGCCCATATCTGACACAAAAGAATCTCCCTTTCGGATTATAATTTTTTTGCATATACCTTTTCTCTTCGGGAATAATATTAATTAGTCCATGTACATTCCTGATAACATATTTTTTTCTAAAATTTTTCATTTTATCCTGTACATAAAATTTATCTCCACCCCAAAAGTACAAATAAAGCCGTCCCAACAATTTTCTATTCCAAAAAAAATATTCTATAATTTCATAATCAAATATTCCGTGATATATTATCTTATCAAATTTGTATATTTCATCCCCTTTTAATTTTTTAATAATATTACGGATACATTTGGCATTCTTATATAATGATATATTCACTCTTATACTGCTGTCACGCACCCCATATATCCAAAACTCATGATAATTATCCCTGAAGTTATCAAATATAAAACGCAAAAAATTATCTGTGAATTTTTCGATACGGAATAAATGTAAAATTCTGTACATCCCATTACTCCCATAAAACCTCTCACTTACTTATTTCTGTAATTCTTCCCACTTAGCCACCCCAAAACCTGTTTTACCAAATAAATTGCCATTATATAACATATATAATTTACCATTTTCTTGAAATACGCTATTATAACACAGCATTTGGGAATCCCATCCCGTTTCTGAAAGATCAATTTGAGCCATTTCGTCCTTCCGTTCCCAATCCCGCCCATTCACAGATTCTGCATAACCAATTTTATAACTATTTTCTTTATTCACTCTATAGTCCAATGTTTTGCGGTACGAATACCACATTTTATACATATTATTTTCTTTAATTACCCATGGACGCCCTATCGCTTCATCCTGTCTGCAGCTTATACACGACTTGGCCTTATCCTTCTTCCAGTGAACCCCATCGAAGGAACTCGCATACTGCACATTATAAACCGGTTCCATTTTCCCCTCTCCCTGTATCCAATGTGAACAGGACACATACCACATTTCCCACATATCCGAATCAAGCAAAACACATGGGGCAGTATTAAAGATTGGTTCCTCCAAAGAACGATCCAAAAGCGGCCCATCCGAATATTTTTCAAAAGTCCTGCCGCCGTCACTGCTGACCGCCAGACCAATAGACAAATGATATGATACCGGAAAACATTGATTCCACCCAATGTAATATGCATAAATATTTTCTCCGTTCCGCACTAATGACGAGAACATAATACCGCTGTCGTCAAAAGTCCCCGGCCTTCCCCATTCAAGTAACGGTTCACTGCATAATTCAATTAATTCCCAACTGTTTCTCTCAAAAACAGCATATGCCGGATATGATTTTCCTTCTTCATTTCTGGTACTGAAATATATACGAAAGAAATTTTCATTAACCGAAAAAAAACAGGCAATGTCGCATGTGAATACATCCATTTTGTATTTTTCTCGACACAAAATAATTTTCCTTTTTTTATCCAACTCATCTATAATGCCTCCACTGCAGTAAATTAACTTTTATTCCTCTTTACCATACCTCAGAATCTCCCCACACCCCGTTCCCACAGCATATATCTCTGCCGTCTCCAGTTTCTTCTTCAGGCTCGCTCTCTTATAAAACGATGCCCTTGATATATGGCACATTTCCGCTGCCTCTTCCCCCTTAATTTCCTTTCTTCTCCACATCCGATATATTTCTTCAAAATTTCCCGGCATAGCAAGTTCCGGCCTGCCAAATTGTACTCCCCGGCTTCTGGCTCGTTCTATTCCTTCCTTCTGTTTACGCATGAACCACTCCGCACTGTCTGCATACTCCAGCATAGACAGCACTACATCCTCCACCAACGTTCCACATTGTATCTTCCCCCGCCTGGTATCGATCTGGGGCATATCCAATACTGCCACATCTGCTTTCTTTTCTTTTGTCAGAACCCGCAGTTGAATCCCCACTTCCCCGTAACTGTCGCCAAGGCTTCCAAGTTCCTTTATATAAATCAAATCCCCGGCTTTCAGCTTTCCTAAAAGATTCTGATATTGCTCCTTCACTCTGGTACTATTCTCCCGGTGGTCAATATAAATGTCCTTATCCGCTACCTGCATTTCATACATTAAATCCTTCTGTTTATTCACATCTATTTTGCCAGGCAGTCCACAGATATATCCATATATTTTCCCCATAGACCTACTCCTTGTCCGTTATTTCTGAAACTCTAAAAAGCTTTTTGTCTTACTCCTTTTGGCGGCTTCAATTTTTCAATATATTTTGCTCAATATACCAATTTATCTTTGAAAATATTTGTATAGGCAAAGTACTTCTCCTACCTTTGCCTATACAAACAGGTTACAGATTATCCAACAAAATTTTTTCTGGTAATACCTATTTCAATGAATTATGCCTTTACAATTATTTAATTTTGAATTTTACCTTAACTTCTTTTGTCGTATCGTCCGCTAATTTATAAGTAATTGTTGCTTCTTTTTCACTAACAGTATCTGCCCAATAGTTACGGGTTCCTTCATTTAATGTTAATGTTTTTGCCGTAGCATCATGAGTAATATAATCTATAATTTCTGCCTGCGAACCATCAGCAATTTGCCATTTTATACTTGTTATTGATACCAACGCATCCTTACCCTCCCCAGCCGTATAAGTTACAATCCCGGGAGTTGCAGATGGCGTAAATACAGGCCCCGTAGACTCTTTCAGCAGCTTAGCCGTACCATCAACATAAGCAATACTATCGCCGCTGGTCGCCGCCGACTGGGTTTTATAATTTGCCCCTCTGATACCCAGGAAGGAATACGTAACAGATGCCTTAACATCACTTGCCGCCCACGGTGCACGACTGTTTACCGTACCGGTAAGGCGGAATACCGTACCGCCGTCTGTTGCGCTTGCCGCTTTATAAAACTTATCCGTACCTGTTCCATCCGAAGATTTGCTGTAAACCTTATAATACGCGGCTTTGTCAAGCGCAAAAGCTACGGAAACTTCATCTGCTCCCAACGCAATTATGTACTGCGGGTCGCTTTCTGTTCCTGCCGGATAGTCAATGGTATTGCCTGTAATTGCCTGAGCCTGAATATCAGCCGCTGCAGCAGCACCTTCGCCATTAAAAGCCCCGCCTGCATCTGTATCCTCACTTGTCAGCCCTGTCGTCAGATAAAGCTTGCCATCACTGTGCTTCGTATAACTTGCCATTGCCGTTGCATCTGCCCCTGTTGCATCCGCTGCAGTACCCAGTTTCAAATCAACTTTTTTAGGAATTTCAAGCCCAATAAACAAATTTTTGGACGTATCGGTTTCCGTAACTTCAGAAGCACTGTCAACCAAAGTAACCGTGTCATCTTTCGGCTCCACTTTAATGTCTGCCTGTACACGCACGGCTACATTGCTCTTGTTATAAATTGGAAGTTCCGCACTGGCAATCTGGGAATTTGTCTGGCCGGCCTGCTCAAACGCGTCAATCCCAAATTCTACCGTAGTCGGCACTACCACCGAATAGATCGGGCTCTTAACTTCAGAATCACCTGTAATTGTCTTATCCGTTTCCGTTGAATCTCCCGTCAAAGTTTTATCCGTTGCTGCCGCAAAACATGTTGTGCCAAGCATACTTGCACATATCGCAACACTCAAAATTGATGCTACTATTTTTTTCTTCATGTTTTTTCCTCCTGACATTGAAAATAAAAATTTACATATACGTTTATCTATATATCGCCTGTTCCCAGCCTCATTTCCTCCCCCCCTTCCCTTTAGGAAGCCAGACGCATATACCATAAGATAACCTGTCCTGGATTAACGGAAAACAAAGGTTTACCATTTTGCGCAAAAGCACCTAATTATTGATATTAAGGTAAATATTGACACCAAAAGAACTGTTCTCCGTCCCGTCTTCTCTCAGTAAATGATACATGCAGACTGCCTCATAGCTGCCTGCCGGCAAATCCTCGTCCAATTTAATTTCCTTAATGCGTTTTCCTACTGGTATCACACCGGAAGTAAATATAACTTCCGTTCCATCAAGCAATACTTCAAAGGAAATCGCGTAATGGTTGCTTCCCGCATTCGCTACATACGCATCATCAGAAGGACTTTCCCCATCAGGAAAGTTCCAGACTACATTCATATTTGTTTCAAACATACTATCATCTACCCTGCTCTGCATATCCTGCGTAATAGTCTCTAAATTAGACTCATCCACTACCAGGCTTCCTGTAGCAACTGTCTCTTGCGGTTGAGGCCGCATAGATTTATAAATAAAGAACCCTACAATCAGCACTGCTGCAATTACACAGAGGAAACCTACAATTAAAATAATTTGCGATGTTGTCAGTTCTTTTTTGTTTCCCTGTTCTTTTTTCTCTTCCATATATATACCTCCCCGAATTTCCCAGACACCTTTATACCCAGTTCCTTTTACACATATCTGATATCTGTCTATATATGCCTCACATCAATACTCCTTCCAGGCATCTTCACCGTACTGCCCTTTGCCGCATATACCTCATAATCCAAAGTATCCTTTAATATTACTGCCCCCGCGCCAATCAGATTATATTTTCCTACCTTCAGATTATCCCTTATCGTCGCATTGACGCCCACAAACGAATTGCCCCCTATCCGTACATTGCCTGATACAACTGCCTGTGAAGTTATAAAACAATTGTCCTCTATCACCGAGTGATGCCCCAGATGGTTCCCGCTCCACACAATGACATTATTCCCTATCCTGGAATACGGCTGTATCACATTATTCTCTAAAATAAAACTGTTTTCCCCTACCTCTGTGCCATAATATATTGCTTTGGAACTGATATATTTTTATAAAGGAATACCCTTTTGCTTTTGCCTCCAAATACTTTTCTTCCCTCGCCCTGTTCATGGACTTATAACTGATTGGAACAAACATTTTGTACCGATCAGGCGGGCAGGATCTGGTTATCTCTTCAAACGGCACTACCGGCAAGTTTGAAAAATAAGGTTCCTTTACATACTCTCCGTCGACAGTGAACGCAGCCACTTCATATTCCGAATCATTCTTCAGATAAAAATAAGCCACCTCTGCTATCTGTCCCACCCCAAAAACCACTACTCTATCCATCATCCTAACCTTTTTCCATTTTTTGCCTGTTTGTTTTCCTTAACCTTTCCGCTTATATATATAAACGGTGTACTCATACAGCCCATAATCATTGCGTATTATATAATCCCTGGAAATATTTTCCGCCAGGAACCTGCTCAGGTCACTGAGCGGCAGATGGAATAAGTCATCCCTCTCCCAACTGACATCCTTTGACATTACATTAAACGCCAGGCCGCATCTGCATCCCGCATAAAGCCTTTGCAGCATCTTTTTAAAATAATCCAGCATTTCCCCGTAATCCAATTCCCGTTTCTCCGTAAAGACACCATTGGAAATAATATAATCATACTGCCCATCGAAATCTCTGTTATCCTTCAAAATATCCGTACACAGGAAATTCCCATCCGGATATTTTTCCCTGCATCTTTCTATGAACATTTCAGAAACATCCATGCCTGTATATTTATAATTAAACCCGTGCCTCCCAATATATCCATATAAATGGCCAAGCCCGCAGCCAAAATCCAGCACAGATATTTCCGAGTCCCAGGCAGGATGGATTCTGTCAAATTCAATCAGCCCGAGCATTACCCCATACCTTTTCTCAGCATCCGCCTCGTCAGGCCAGTCAACGCCCTTACAACAGTCCCCATGCAGCCTGAAACAATTTTCATAATGCTTTACAATATCCAGATAAGATACTTTTCCATTTTCATCGCCCATTTAATTCATACTCCTCCAAAAACCCCCGCACCCTCTCAACCGGGTTAAACATCAGCACATCTATAATTGACAATTTCCCGACAAATTCCCCTCCGTACTGCCGATATTCCACCCTGTCAAATCTTGTGTCCAGGAAATACAGCTTTATCCTGCTTTGCATAAACCTTTCTCTCTGATATAACGCCCTTCCTCCTGACGGGTTGATATAAGTATCCGCATGGAGGCATCTGCATATTTCTATAATTCTGTCCTGCCCTGTCAGAAAATTATCCTTCGGTATTTCCGATGATCGCATAACCGCCGTCTGTATCCCTAAGTAATCCGCTATCCTCTTTATGCTGTACTCCGCATACGCCGTCAGGCTTTCCTCACCATATTCTGTGATTTCCCTTATCAGCCCCGCTGTATGTCCAAAATAAGGGGCTTTCCGGTATGCATTTTCTATCCTTGCCAGAAATTTCCCCTTTTCTTTCCTGTCAAAACACAGCTTCGTATCCATAATCAGGCGGTTCTGCGAAGCATCCCTTACGGGAATGGTAAACAGATACGGCTTACCGCTCATTAAAATGTTGTTTCGGTTAATGTAGCCCCTTTTTATAAAATTCACGTCGTCCAATATAACAAACGCATCGGCTGCATTGATTAACTGCCAATAGCCTATATATGGGAATAAATATGGCTGCATAATAACAATTTTCATCTCCATACCCCCGCATGCCGCAAATTTATCTGCCAAACGGATCCCTTATCATTTCCGCAATTTCCTCCACTGCCCCCCGATCCAAATCCGCATAAAGCGGCAGCACCAGTACTTCTTTTGAAAGCTTTCTTGCGCATGCAAGCTCCACTCGGCAATATTTGTTCTTAAAACATGCCTGGTCGGCAGTAAGAGGGTAAAAGTATTTCCTCGGAAAAATATTGTTTTCCATCAGTACTCTGCACAGCCCGTCCCTGTCCGTCCGGTAGCCCTCCCCAACCAGAATGGGGAAATACGCATAATTGGATTCCGTCCCTTCCCTGCTTTCAAAGAAACGGATTCCTTTCACTCCGTCCAGCAAATCCCGGTACAGTTCATATCGCCTTTTTCTTTCCTCCGCCGCTTCTACGGCATGCCTTAAATTACACAATCCCATCACCGCGCTGAACTCATTCATTTTGGCATTGGCGCCCACATCTACCACGAGCTCCTCATTCCGAATACCAAAATTTTTCAGGTTATACAGCCTCTCATACATTTCATTGCGTGGGACGGACACGGCGCCGCCCTCCACCGTATTAAATACTTTGGTCGCATGGAAGCTGAAAACTGCAGCATCGCCGCAATTCCCTATGCCCTTTCCTTTATACCTGACCCCGAATGCATGGGCTGCATCATAAATAACTTTCAGCCTGTATTTCCACGCAATCCGTTCTATCTCCTCTACATTGCATACATTCCCATATACGTGGACAGGAATAATTGCCGCTGTTTTCTCTGTTATAAGCCTTTCGATTTTCGTTTCATCAATGGTCCCGTCCGATTCTTTCACGTCACAGAACACTGGCTCCAGCTTGTTCCTCACAATAGCGTGTGTCGTTGAAATAAAGGTAAACGGTGTTGTGATAACTTCCGCGCCTTCCGGGAACTCCATCATCTGGATTGCCATTTCCAGTGCCATATGTCCGTTGACCATCAGTGAAAGTTCCGGCACCTCCAGGTATTCCTGAAGCTTTTTTTCCAGTTCCCTATGGTACTTCCCCATATTGGTAAGCCAATGGCTGTCCCACAAGGGCCTGATTGCCTCTATATATTCCTCATATGGAGGCATGCAGGACTGTCTTACCAGAATTTTCCTACCCTGCATTACCATTTCCCCCTTCTTCCACATCGGTATCCTTTCCGATGTCTTTCTGCTGTATATCTCCTTCTGTTTTCAGCCCCAGGCTGTTTCCTGCTCCGTCCGGGTACTCCGTTCCTGCCATAGCGCTTTTTTCGTCTTCTTTTTCCGTACCCGCCGGAACATCTTTTCCGTCTTCCTTTTCCGCTCCTACTGATACCTCTTTCCCTTCTTCCTCTTCCGTACCCAGCGGCGTATCTTTGGAATCCGCCTTTTCAATCTCCGTCAGCGCATCCCCGCCGTTTGCCCCTGCCTCTCCGGCATCCCCTGCCAGTTCTCCTTCCCCTGCTTTTTCCTGTCCGGCTGCCACATCCTCCCCTTCTGCGCTTATTTCCCCAGGCACCTCTTCTACGCCTTCCTTCCAGGAATAATCCAGAGCTACTGTAATATCACCGTCCTGCCAGGGCTGGGCGGCGTATTCATTCACTTCCCCCTCAAACCAGAAAACCAGTTTTTCTTTCGGTTCAAGCTTTATTTCATACACAATGTTATCCTGGCTCAAATCCTCCCGGCCAAAAAACATTCTGTCCTCATTTTCAAACACCATTTCTACACAAACAGACTTCTCCTGACCGCTATGTATCTCTTCCCTGTCTGTCTTTACAATTGCTTCATCCTCCCCGTTTGAAAAACACATAGGGTGAGATAATAACAGCGTCCCTGTCTCTGTCCCATTATTCTGTATCACATACCTTTCGGAATAAAGCTGCCCTTTCCCGTCTATTTCCCATGGGTCAATAACTACATGTATCTCTGAAGGTACCAACAGCGGATCGTTTTCTTCTTTCCCGTATTTTGCAGCCTCTGTCCCAGGTATCACCTGGCCGGATACGGGTATCATCTGGCCGGACACAGATACCCCCGTCCAGGCAGTGCTGTCTCTATCCTCATTGTCCAGCCACGGCATAGTTTCCTCACTTTTTACCCGGTTCCCGCCCCCTCCTGCTTCCAGTACCCCGTCTGAGGATTCCCCATTTTCCACAGTGCTTACAACGCCTTTCTCTGACACATCCCCGTTATGCTCTGCGGCAGCCGCCTCCACCGGAAAGCCGTGTATAATTATAATGAGAGCCGCCAAAACAGCCATCTTTTTCTTCATCATTTCTTAACACCTCTGCTTCCATGAACTAATCCATAAATCACCCGGTATAGCCCACATATGATGCATTACACCTACCGCAGGGACTCCCGCTCCTTATGCACCGGATATGGAAATATAAAAGGCATATCCTCCATATCCAGCGCATTCGGTTTTCTGTATGGTAGTCGTCCACAATTTTTCCCCCTGAATTTTCGTAGAATTTAACTTTCTACGAAAACAAAAACGCTCCTGTTTCTCCTTTTTCAGCGGAGAGGCGGGAGCATTATTTTTCATTACTCTGAACCAATGTCATTAGGATCCTTAACTTAAGATTTGCGATAGAGCGGAAAACTTAAGTTAACCAAAGACCAGGTGCCTGTTTTGCTTTCGGAGGGGTCAGCCTGTCTTTTTGCATCGTTTTGGATGGAGGTTTTACTTACAGACAATCTTCTGTAATGAAGAGCCTTGAGAAGTAAAAAGGCTTGAAAACCGCATAAATAAAGCATTTCTTACAGAAAGTCAACCGCACAGGTGGAAAATATTTTTCTATTGCAAACCAGAATTGCATATGCTATAATACCGTTAGGCAACAAAAAGAAGTTATGGTGTCCCATGTGGCACACAAAAAGAACGCCCCCCAGAAGTACGTCACTACTTCCGGGGGGCTTCTTCTTTTACGGAGAAGTAAACCGTTCGGGCTAGGCTACCGCTATTCCTCTTCGTCTAACCACTTGCATATGTAGTAGGCAACTACACCCGCCAACACGGAGAGGATAAAAGAAGTTATGATTTCCAAATGGCACACCCCCTTCCTGTTACCAGTATAGGGGCGGTAACAAATCCATTTTATCACTTTTTAGACATTTTTCAACAAAAATCACCAGTCACAGGGTTCGGCCCTTTTTTGCCAGTTGTTCAACGGCTTTTTTGCCGTGTTCATCATACGAATCAATGTCATTAACTTAAGCTTTCCAGAGCGCCGCAGACCACATATCTCATCCGGACGCGCTTTCGCTCAGCGGCAGACGCAACGGTACTAACACTACATTACATGTAGTGTAGCGCCAAAACACGGCGCCTAAGTGCCGGCGTCTTTCAATGGTCCGGATTGAGATATATGGTCTGCAGCGCCCCGAAAAGCTTAAGTTAATGACATTGCATACGAATAGTTACACAGCACGCTTCGCCCGATTTCGGCAATTACGTATCAGCAAGCTTTACATTAAGATTCCGGAAGACATTATCAATCTTACAGAAAATGGACGTCCCCCCAAGCTTCTGGTTGCCGGCGAAATGCAATCCGGCCAGTCTTCCATTCCCCTTTAAGATTACCGGAGACCCGGAATCTCCGCGGTCTGAGAAAAGCGTTCCCGCATCCGCCCTGACACAGGCGCAGTCATATCTATATACGCCGTCTACCTTAAACGTACCGTTTATGGTTTCAAGCGTACCTTCCGTCAGTCCCGTGGTCCGTCCCCTTTTTATCATCCTCTGGCCAAGGTCTGCGCTGGTGAGCGCCGTTGTCTGGCTGACCCTGCCGATTTCCTCTATCACATTCACGGCCACATCATCCGGCGCATTAACGATTGCCAGAGCCGCATCCGTATCTATGAAATCCGTTGCCTTGGATACCATTCCAACAATATTCTCCCTGCCGAATAAAGGCTGGGAGACAGCCAGTCCTACGGTTTCCAGAACATGGAGATTGGAAAGCATATATAAATTGTTATCGCCGGCCGCCTGGGATTTGACAAAAGTCCCTAACGTGCCCATCCAGGAGGATGAACCATTCCTCAGATAAATCTGAATGCCGCCCATCAGCGGCCGGTAACGCCCCTGATCCTGGGAAACCAAATTATCGCCGTCCACATATAAAATATCCGTCTTAAACGGCGGTTCGACAATATATTCACAGGGAGCCGGGATATCCGACAGCAGATTTTTTCCCCGCAGGGTATCGACGGCGGACTGGCTTTCCGCATAGATCAGAAACGCCAATTCCCCGCCGCCGTCCCCGCCGTTTTTCCTGCGTCCAATGCCGATTCCATGAATTCCGCCGGAAGAGAGGATTTCTTTTTCATATTTTTCCTGTAAGGCTTTCATTTCTTCGTATCCCATTATACATTTACCTCCTTTTTAAGCTGCTCGTTTTTCAGATCCGACCACCTTTCAAGTTCTTCCAGCAGTTCGGGTTCCAGCGGCTCCGCCTCCTGCTGTGGTTCTTCCGTTATGCCGACAGGGGTCAGATAATCCCCCACCATAATCCCTTCCGCGGAAATCAGGGCGGATTCTTCAAGCTCCGGACTGTATACCTTATCGTTATAATCCATAGTTTCAAAATAGTAAATGTCTTTATAACTTCCGTCGTCAAGCAGTAACCTGTCAGATATCCGGATATCCTCCGCACGGATAATTCCCCGTTCGGTTGCAACAGGATGTTTTTTTGTGATAAACAAAGTTGCATCCTCAGATACCCCTAAAGCCACAATCTTTTCCTCCGTTCCCGTCACCATGTTCTTCAGAGGGACAAAGCCCTTTTCCGTAAATATTTTTTCGCCAACAGTAATATCGCTGATTTTTTTCATTCCGGACTCGGTGCGGAGCATAGTGTCTTTCCCCAGGCATCCCCACAAATCTGCAAAATAAAACTTATTTTGTCTTCCGGTATCTTTTCTAATTCCCTTATTACGCTTTGCCTTAAAGCTGTCATAAAACACCTCCCTATTCATCTAATCAATAATTTTCAAATGAAATAAAAAATTCCGTTTTCCGAACTCCAGGCTTCTCCATCTCCTTTCCAAAGCTGTTCCCTTCCATAAACTTTCCGTAAAATTTTACATATCCTTTATTGTTAATCATTTCCCTTGTGGTATAATGGATAACAGCAAAAAAGTATCTCAAAAAAGTTTACAGCAATACGTATTCAATTATAATAAAGAAAATCATAATAAAGAAAAGAAGGTACCGCTTATGGCAATCCATGATGAAATCCGCGAGCAGCAAAAAAAACTGAAAGGAAAATCCTTCAAAGAAAAACTGGGATATTTCTGGGACTATTATAAGATACACACTATTGTCATTCTTTTCATAACCGTCTTTGCTGGCACGTTCATCTATGACGTTGCCACTGCCAAAGAGGAAGCCTTTTCAGCCACCCTGCTGAACGCCTACGGCGGTGAACGCCAAAATGATTTCCAGAATGATTTCGCCGGATTTGCGGGCATCGATACGGAAATCTATGATTGCTTTATTGATGCCAACTCCGCTTTAAACCTTGATTCCTACTCGCAGACCGACATGGCAGTCCTCCAGCGCACCGTTGCCATGACACAGACCTCCGGCCTGGACATACTGACGGCCGATCTAAAACCTTTCACACATTTTGCCTCCAGCGGCATGTTCCTTGATTTACGCGATATCCTGCCGGAAGAAGAATATGCCCGGTATGAACCGTATTTTTATTATATCGATCAGGCTGCGCTGGATAAAGAAAGCGAAGCGAATGATTTTGAGCCCGCCGGGCCGGAATCCGTCCCTGACATCGACCATACGGATCCCTCTGCCATGGAATCCCCCATCCCTGTCGGCATCTATCTGCCCGGCAGCGCCAAACTGAAGGAATACAACTGCTATACCCTCAGCGGTGAAACACCCATCCTCGGTTTTGCCGTCAATTCCGAAAGGCCGGATACGGCCCTGCAGTTTCTGCATTACCTGACAGAATAGGAAAACAACATAAACACGGAGCAGCTTTCAAGAGTTGCCCCCGGCTTAAAAAATTTCCACCTGTGGGGTTGGCGCCCTGTCCCCTCCCTGTGGCCCCTGGCTGCGCTGGAGAGGAAAAATCCATTCAAAAAAATGATGAGATTTCTTATGGCTTTTCTGGATAGATTTGCTGCCGTTTTGGGCGGAGTCACCGCCTGGCAGCAAATCTATCCGGAAAAACCGTTAGAAATATCTCATTTTTGCAGTTGGATTTTTCCTCTCCAGCGCAGCCAGGGGCCACAGGGAGGGGACAGGGCGCCAACCCCACAGGTGGAAATTTTTACTGTTTATGTCGATGCAATATACCATCCGCTTCTGGATTATGAGAACAGTTTTGCCGATGAATGAAACCTATGAACGCACCTACAACTGCACCTCCACGAATATCTCATAAATAGCCCGGATCGCATTCTCGAAATCAGCATTCGACACGCCGATAATAATATTCAGCTCGCTGGATCCCTGGTCTATCATCCTTACATTCACGTTCTTATGCGCCAATGCGGAGAAAATCCTCCCTGCCGTCCCTCTCGTCGACTTCATCCCCCGGCCTACCACTGCCACCAGCGCCAGATCCGATTCTATTTCAATGGTATCCGGATCCGCCAGCCGGTGGATGGCCGCAGCCACCTTCTGCTCCTTATCCATAAATTCATCCTGGTGTACGAATACCGTCATTGTATCAATCCCTGACGGCACATGCTCAAAGGAAATCCCATAATCCTCAAACGCCTGCAGCACCTTCCGTCCAAAGCCTATCTCCGCGTTCATCATGTCTTTCTCTATGTTCACCGAACAGAAACCCTTTTTGCCCGCGACGCCGGTAATCACATATTTCGATTTCTGGCATGTGCTTTCCACAATCCATGTACCCTTCTCCTCCGGCGCATTCGTATTCCGGATATTGATCGGTATCCCTTCCCTCCTGACGGGGAAAATAGCATCCTCATGAAGCACGGCCGCCCCCATATAGGAAAGCTCCCGCAGTTCCCGGTAAGTAATCGTCTCAATCACGGGAGGGTTATCAATGATACGTGGATCCGCCACAAGAAAGCCCGATACATCCGTCCAGTTTTCATACACATCCGCTCTCGCGGCCCTCGCCACGATAGAACCCGTGATATCAGAGCCTCCCCGGGAAAAGGTTTTCACCCTCCCATCCTCATAGGCACCGTAAAAACCGGGAATTACTGCCTTTTCCACCTTTCCAAGCCGCCGGGACAGAACCTCGTTCGTCTTTTCCGCCGCAAATTCTCCGTTTTCCTCAAAAATAATCACCGATGCCGCATCTATAAATTCAAAACCAAGGTAATGCGCCATAATAATCCCATTCAGGTATTCCCCCCTGGAAGCCGCGTAATCTTCCCCGCTCTTTTCCCGGAAATTATCCTCAATAATTTTGAACTCTTCATCCATGGAAAGGCCAAGCTGCAAACCTGCAATAATCTCCTCATACCGCGCCTGGATTGCCTTCAAATCAGCCATAAAATCTTCTCCCGCCTCCGCTTTTGCATAGCAGGCATAAAGCATATCCGTCACTTTCGTATCCTTATCGTTGCGCTTACCCGGCGCGGAAGGGATCACATATCTCCTCTCCGCGTCACTGTGGATAATATCCCCTACCTTCTTAAACTGTTCGGCGCTGGCAAGAGAACTCCCGCCGAATTTTACAACCTTTCTCATACCCTAATCTCCATTTCTGTTTTGTTAAGTCCCACTCTCCTGCTTCAAAAACAAATGCTCTATCAGTTTATGCCCCTCCGCAATATAATTTCCGCTTTTACGCCCCTCTTCCTCATTGTAATCCCATGTTTCGTCCAAAGGGGCCGTACTGTCATATAACATATAAGGGACACTGTCCGCCGTATGGGTACGGACACGGACAGGAGTCGGATGATCCGGCAATACCAGCAGCCGATAATCCGTCTTCAAAGCATCCAGCCTTTCTGTCAAAGGTTTCAGGATCCGGCTGTCCAGATATTCTATCGCCTGCACCTTTTTCTCCGCGCTGCCCTGGTGCCCCATCTCATCCGGCGCTTCCACATGGATATAGGCAAAATCATAACCATCCTCCAGGATCGCTTTCAAAGCGGCCTCCGTCTTCCCCTCATAATTGGTATGCAGCCCTCCGTTTGCGCCCTCCACGATACTGACACCCATCCCGGCGCCTGCCGCTATCCCCTTCAGAAGATCCACCGCCGACACCATCATCCCCTTTTTCCCCGTTTTTTCCTCAAAAGAAGCAAGCGCCGGCTTAGTCCCTGCCCCCCAGAACCAACAGCAGTTCGCCGCATTCAGCCCCCGCTTCTTCCGCTCCGCATTTATCGGATGATTGACAAGAATCTCGTAACTCCTTTCCATCATCCTGCGCAGCGCCGCATCCTCCGGGAGATATTGGCCAATCTTCTGCCCGAGGACATCATGAGGCGCCGTCAGCTCCAAAACCTCCCCTTTATCCCAGATCAGGCAATGCCTGTAACTGGTCCCTACATAAAACTTATAAGTATCCGTCTCCAGTTCTTTTCTGACCGCATCCAGCAATACGGCACAATCCTCCGTACAGATCTCCCCGGAACTGTGATCGATAATCGTCTTTTCCCCAAAAGACCCTTCCTCCTCGGAAAGCGTCACAATATTACAGCGCAGGGCGATATCCGTCTCTTTCATCGGCACCCCGATACTGAGCGCTTCCAGCGGCGAACGTCCGGAATAATAAACCTTCGGATCATAGCCAAGCACGGCAAGGTTCGCGGTATCCGAGCCTGGCTTCATACCTTCCGGAATGGTATGCACCATTCCGATCTCCGCCCTTTTACTCAGCGCGTCCATCACCGGCGTATGCGCATATGCAAGCGGCGTCCTGCCCCCCAGCGCTTCTACCGGCTCATCCGCCATCCCATCTCCCAGTACGACTATATACTTCATCGTTCTCCCTCTTTTCTTCCTTATATATAACTTCTTTTTAAGCTTCGCCCTCAATACGGATCCGGTTCCTCACACCTCCGAGCAATTCCGCCTTTTGTGCAAAGTCCCTCTCGCTCATTTCCTCCGTAACAAAGGCAAACTCACCCTCCACATCCGCTACCACTACCCTGACCAGCCCAAAGATATCGACCGCCTTTTGTTCCAGCTCCGCATCCGCACGGACAAAAAACTTATGACGGATATTATCCACCTTAGTCTGCAGCACATCCTCATCATCCCAGAAACACATAATAGTCTTTCCGATATGCCTTGCACAGTCCACCACATCGGACACTACCGCGCTCGCCGTGGGGAGCTTTCCGGCGCCGCGCCCGTAATACATGGAATCGCCGAGCATATTTCCATGTACGAACACCGCGTTAAATACACCGTTCACACTGTGCAGGGGATGGCTTACCGGAATCATAAACGGCGCAACCATAGCATAGAAACTGCCGTCCTCACATTCCCTGCTCATCGCTAACAGCTTAATCGAACGCCCCAGCGCCTTTGCATAAACAAAATCCGCTGCCGTTATCTTCGTAATCCCCTCGGTATAAATATCCTCATATTTTACATTTTTCCCGGTCATAAGGGACGAAAGGATAGCGATCTTGCGGCAGGCATCATAACCCTCCACATCCGCCTCCGGATTGCGTTCCGCATACCCCTTTTCCTGCGCCTCTTTGAGTACCTCCTCAAAATCGGCTCCCTCCGACGCCATCTTGGAAAGGATATAATTCGTAGTCCCGTTCAATATCCCCGTGATCGCGTCGATTTTTTCCGCCGTAAGCGAATAATTGATCGGACGGATAATCGGAATCCCGCCCCCGACACTGGCTTCAAACAGATAATTGCATTTATTTTCCCTCGCAATACGCAGAAGCTCCGGCCCGTGATTTGCTACCAGTTCCTTATTGGAAGTACATACGCTCTTCCCGCCCTGAAGCGCCCGCTTTGAAAATTCATAGGCAGGATGGATACCTCCCATAGTCTCACAGATAACTGCAACTTCCGGATCTTCTAATATAATATTCACATCATGCACTACTTTTGACTCATAAGGGTCGCCGGGAAAATCCCTCAAATCAAGAATATACTTCAAATTCAGCTCTTCCCCGGACTTCTTGTTGATCTCCTCCTTATTTTTCTCAATTACTTCCACCACACCGCTTCCCACGGTGCCGTATCCTAATACTGCTACATTTATCATTTTGCTCCTCCATTCTGCCGGCTCTTTCCGCTTTTCTGATTTTCCATATTTGCTGGTTTTTGGCTCATCGTCTTCCCGGGCTTCCCATCCCCGGCTTACTTTTTCCCCTTATTTCTTTTCTCTGTTATTCCCTTTTCCCATTCCCCTTCTTATGCCCCTGCATGGCGCAAGCCCCGCTTCCCTACCCCGCTGCCGCATTTTCCCCTGTTTTCCCCATCATTCCTCCGCTGCATTCTTTCCCCATTCATTCCCACTCATTCTTATTCCGCATTTTCCCCTGCTCCCTTCCCTTCACTCCTTTGCCAGCACCTTTACATAATGCACCCCCGGATGCCTCTCCAGGGCTTCCAGCATCTGCGACATATTGCCTGTCCCGGGAAGGACCTGCACGCTAAGGCTCAGTGACGCCACCCCGTTGATGGGTATACTCTGGTGGATAGTCAGTATGTTAGCCTTAAAGTCGGCGATCACCCGCAGCATCTCCGACAATACCCCCGGTTCGTCATCCATCTGAAGCGAGAGTGTAATGGTCGTTCCCTGCGCACTGTCATGGAACCGGAAAATATCATCTTTGTACTTATAAAATGAACTGCGGCTGATACCCACCCGTTCCGTCGCCTCATGCACACTCGCCGCCTTTCCGGTTTCCAGCAAACGCTTTACCTCCAATACTTTTAAAAGTATCTCCGGCACTGCTTTTTTCTTCACTACAAAATAACCGTCTGTCGCGTCCATGCAAATACCTTTATTTCCTCTTCTTAAACAATTAACCCATGATTCCTGCTAAAACTTTTCGATCCAATTCATACTTTCCTGCAAAAACAGACGTCTCTATATCAAATATAACCATGGGCAGCAGTTTCCCTGCTGCGGACATCTGTTTGCAGCCGAAAGATATTGTAGCATAATACACCAAATAAGGCAACTGAAAATATGAAAATTTTTCTCCAACCTCATTCAAATAAGCTGCAAAGAAAACAGATGGGGTGCCTGAACCATCCCGGCCTAATAATAGGAAAATTTTCCTATTGATAGGTTTTTTCAAATATTATGATGACAAAATAAGCCCTCTATGCTAAAATAAACCTGTTTTCGAGCTCTTTATTGATGCATTCCCACAACCCTCGTCTGTGGGATACAGAGGTTTAACAATGAAAAGAAAAAAAGAATTATTCTATCAGTTTCTCATCGATTACATAATTTTATTTATTACCTGGTGCGGCATGTTCCGCAGGAGTTTTAACTGCGATACATTATTTCACTACGTACATCCGGAAATTGATATCATAGGGCGATGTGAAGGAGGACGCTACCTTTCCGGCCTGATGGACTATATACTCTACCAGTTCGGGCTGACTACGGCAGACCATACAGGAATAACCGTATTCCTGACAGTATTCCTGTTAGCCGTATCCATACTGCTGGTACAGATAAGCTTTGCACCGCTGATAAAATACGACAGCATTTTCCGGAAAGCTGCTTACCATGCCGTATTTGCCCTTGTTTTTTCCAATGTACTGTTCTCGGAATCTCTGATGTTCGGGGAATGCTCCCTGATGTTCGGGCTTGGCTACCTTTTTGCTTCCATAGGTATCCTGTTTTTTGTCCGGGAAAAATATTGGAGGGCCTTCCTGCTCTTTTTATGTTCGGCTATGGAATATCAGGTATCCGTTACCTATGCGGCGATTATCCTCTCCGCATGGATCTTCCTGGAAAATGGGTACAAAATCACCCTCCGTACCGTAAAACAGGAATTGATCTGCGGTTTCACCGCCTTCGGCGCAGGGCTTGTTGATATGAAAAGTATCGATGTCCTCGTCAGCCTTGGCATCCTGCGTGCGGCGGAAAAAGCCCCCGGGCTGGGTAATATCCCCGAAAAAATCAATATATGCCTGAAGGATTTTGTCTGCCTTCTGCAAAACAGCAGAGGGTTAATGCCAAAAGTATGGCTCCCTCTGCTGCTCCTGCTTTTTGCCGCTGGCATCACATTATTGAAATTTATAAAAGACCGGGACAAAATGGCGATCCTGTATTACTGTCTGCTTATCGCCGCCATGTCAGCCATGGTATATATACTGCCGATGGCCCAGAAATACATCAGCCCCTATCCCCGGATCATATGGGTCTTTTACGTTATGCAGGCAATGGCATTGTTAATCGCTTTCCAGACCTCGCAGGAACTTGCATGGGAGAAAATCACCGGCTATGCCTGCTGCGGATACCTGGCGGTGCAAATCATGTTCTGCCATTTTATCGTAACGAACCATATGGTAAGCAATACCTTGGATAAAACCTACACTATGATGTTCTACGAAGAAGTGCAAAAATACGAGGCGGAAACCGGAATCACAGTCCGGAAGCTCGGAGTGGCAAATGACACAAACTGCCCGCAGAGCTATGACAATGTATACTATAAGACTGACCAGATCAACGAACGCGCCCTTGGCACTGTAACAAACACCCTGGTAAATGTGGTAACGGAAAGGAACTTTGAAAAAGTCCCGATGGACGAAAACATATACCAGACATATTTTGCAGGCAAAAACTGGGACTTCTTCAATGCTTCCGAGCAAATCGTTTTCGACGGCGATACCGCATACTGGATTATTTTCTGATATGCCCCGCCGTCCTTTTCCGGAACACCTGGAACATACAGTTCCACTCAAAATCGCTGTCCGGCCGATACTTCCCCGGAAAGCAAAGCGCCAGATTTTCTTTTGCCCCCGGCTCCTGCAGTTCTTCCCTCAAGTCCTCCTTCAGGCCATTGAGTTCCAGAAACTTTCCTATCTCTTCCAGGCCTGCCCGTACCTTCCTTTCCTCCACACAATAATCCACATCATAACGCGTATCCGTCTCCCAGCGCGTCAGCATATCCGCTTTTTCCACTATCCAATCCGTTAACACCGCACAGGAACCGTTATTTTTTGACATCCGCACAAGCTTGTCAATATCATGGGTATTTGGCACCGTCACACCGACACATTCCAAAAACGCTTTCAAAGCCTTTTCTACTGCCTGCTGTAGATGGTACGCCACCGCATTCATATACGCCTCATCATTTTCCGGCACTTTCAGCAGATTCCCCGCTGCCCTGTAATCGAGGAATGCCCTGCGGAACAACCTGACATCACACATACGTCCCCTCCCTGTCATACACTACAATCCCCTTTTCCTCAATCTCCCTGCGCAGCCGATCCCCCATCCTGTCCGCATAAATAATATCCACAGCCTCCCCATTGCCCGCCGCATCATAATGAAACGGCTTTTCCGGATCATACCTCTCAATACACAGATCCAGATCACTGTAACTGTTACAGCGAAACTCCACACCGCTGCCAAACACAATTGCCGCTTTTATATTTGCATCCCTTTCAAAATCCCGCTGAAACTCCTGTACAAGATCCTGCTTTAACGGATGCACATACTCCGCGTTCAGAAACCGTATTCCGCCATGCTTACGCCAAAACGTGAAATGAAGCCGGAAATTATTATATTTTCCCATACCGACCATTCCTCCCAATAACCTATAGAGTACTCTAACCTACATACACATTTACGTCTTGATTATAACATGTAATCCCGGAATTTCCTACCCCATCCATTGCTGTCAAAAGCCAATGTCATTAACTTAAGCTTCCCGTGATGCCACAAACCATATATCTCATCCGGACGCGTTTTCACTCAGCGGCAGACGCAACGGTACTAGAGCGTATCTCCTCCTACCCCCTGGCTGCGCCGGAGGGTACAGGGCGGAGGCCGCACAGGCGGAAACATTTCAAAACAGGCTTAACTGCTCATACTTCTCCGGAAACTCCCGCAGATACCGGAAACAGGCATCCGCATCACACACAATGCCGTTCTTCCTGCATATATCCCGCAGCAATTCCATCAGCTCCCCGTTCCTGCCGCTGGGCAGTTCATAGGAATACCCGTACTCTTTCTGATACCTCTCTTTCAACCCCGGAAAGTGCCGATCCAGCGCCCGGTAAAAGTATTCCCGGTCGCCCTCCCGCAGAGTTACCCCCATCCCAAAGGTAATCACCCCATAGACCTTTGCCCGAATGCAGTAATCCAGGATCCCTTCTATGTTTTCCCTCGTATCGTTAATAAAAGGAAGTATGGGAGAAAGCCAGACAATAGTCGGTATTCCGTACTCGCCGAATATCTGCAGGACGCGGAACCTTTCTTTTGTTGTGCATACATGGGGTTCCAACACCCTGCAAAGCCCTTCATCATAGGTCGTCAAAGTCATCTGGACGACGCATTTCGCTTTTTCATGGATACGGGCCAATAAATCCAGATCCCTGAGAATCCTGTCCGACTTCGTCTGTACCGCCACACCATAGCCGTAACGTTCTATCAGTTCCAGGCACTTCCTCGTCAGCCCCAGTTCCTCCTCGCAATGCATATAGGAATCACACATGGCCCCCGTCCCGATCATGCACTTCTTCCGTTTCGAACGCAGCGCCTTTTCCAGCAGTTCCGGGGCATTCCGCTTTACTTCAATATCCTCAAAATCATGGGTAAACCCGTAACACCTGCTTCTGCTGTCACAATATATACAGCCATGGGTACAGCCCCTGTACAGGTTCATTCCGTTCCCGGACGATAAAATCCCCTTTGCCTCCACAAAATGCATTTTTCCCCCTCCTGTTCCCTTCGCCGCTTACTGATTTTCCATATCAGCACAAACCTGCTCTGCCTTTTTCTTTACATCATCCCCTATCCGCTTTTTTAGCCTGTCATACACATTACGCATTACTGGTTATGCCTTATCCGGCTGCTGCCCGTCATGCGCCTTCCACTGGCAGTCCAGCATCTGCATATTGGAAAACACTGCCTTAAACGAAGAGTCCTCCGGCGAACATGCATAAATGCCGAACTGTATCTTCCCGTTCCCCTTATGCATATGGCAGATACGCATCTGGTTAAACGATATCCCGTCAACAGAATTCTCAATACAATAATCGTCTTCCCTCCTGCTGAACCGATACCACATGGATTTCACCGAAGCGTCTATCACCGTCGTCGCCCAATCGGAATATCCGTTATTTGTCACTACGCTTCCCAAATGCTGGTACTTATCATTTTCATATTCGATGGAACCCTTCAGCCAGTTCCCACTGTCCAGATACATTACGATACCGCACTGGTCAAACCTGTGATGGCTCTCATGAAACTCTGCTTTAACAACAAAACTGAAATACCGCTCCTCCGTCTCCGTCTGCAAAACCGGAGCATTGTCATTTTGAAAATGGTAATATGTCCTCTGCCATAAATCCGTATGGGGCTTTGTAACAATCTCCACCGTATCACGGCTAATTTTATAACTCTCCGGTTCCCTTGTCCATTTTAATTTCGTTAAATCCATTTTCCTCTCCTATCTCTATCTGCAAACCAATGTCATTAACTTAAGCTTTTCGGGGTGCTGCAGACCATATATCTCAATC
>CANDKY010000027.1 GCA_947385425.1 uncultured Lachnospiraceae bacterium
TTCATAAAGTTTGGATAATTCAGAAAATCCAAATATTTGGATTTTTTCAAAGAGACGGAAGGAGGACGGGAGATTATGAGCCAGGTGTTTGAGGAATTGGCGGAGGAATTAGCGGAGGAATTGGTGGAGGAATTGGCGGAAGAAAGGGCGGAAGAAAAGAAGATAGAGGTCTTGCTTGATGCGGTTAAAGGTTTGATGCAGTCTATGAAATGGACGGCAGAGCAGGCAATGACCGCTATGAACTTATCAGAGAAAGACCAGGCAATTTTGAAAACAAAAATTTGAACCAAATGCCCGACTTTAGAGCGTGTCTTAGAATTCATTGGCAGTGTAAAAAAAGTTTGCGTCTTTGGAAAAAAATATCTCTTTTTTGGTAAGAATCAGTATATGACGATTTTTATCGAAAAAGAGTATTTTTATGCCAGTAGTAAAGGAACAAATTCGACAGATTATTGCAGATAACAACCTGAGCAGTATAGCTGATGTCTGCACCCGGCATGTGACACGCCACTTCATTCGAAAATGATATTATTCGTATTTTCATAGCCTGAAGAGGAAAACCCAAGTTCCTGATCCACCTGCTCCTGTGTTATGAGTGTGTCGGGATCAAAATGGGACATCCGTTCTGTGGCGGCAGTAAGAAGCCTTGCATCGTTGGCTTCATCCAGAAGGCGGATGTATTCTTCCGGGGAAAGCAGTACACATTCAGGGGTATTATTTTTCATGACGACTTTTGCCCCGTTATTTTTAACATCATCAAAAATTCTTCCTGCCAGCCCGCGGTTGAACAGGGAAATGGATATTGTGTTTTCTATTGCACTCCTGATAGAACTCATGAACATCCCCTCTTTGATTAGAGTATATGGGATATCAGCAAAAAAACAATAAATTTACTGATAAGATTTGGAAAAATAAAACCTCTGAGCTGAACCAGAGGTTAAAGCAATGTTTCCATGCCGTACATTGCGAAACATGTTTGAATAAACAGCGTTTCCATGCCGTACACCGTAAAGTGTCTTACGGCTATTTTATATGCAAAAGCCCGTGTGAGGAAAATCTGATTTAAAGGAGGGCATCGTAAAGTATTCTGCGCTGAAGCAGTACAATGAGAAATTTCACACAGATGTGGACAATCTCCTGAGACTGGATCCCGGCAATACCTTGTAAAACCCGATTTTTTTTCATATAATGATTATAAACAGTGAAGTTGAAATGACATGGCAGTAGAATAGCGGCAAAAGAGGGTAAAATGAGAAAAGAGACTGAAATTGATATTGCGGTCGCAGAAGCGGTTGGGAGCAAATATGATAATGCATGTAAAAGGCTGTTCCAGAACAGGGAAATCATAGCGCCGGTATTAAAAGAGGTAGTGCCGGAGTATAAAAACTCCACAGTGGAAGATATAATACGGTATATAGATGCAGACAGTATCCGGGATATTCCTGTTGGGGATATCCCGGCAGGGGTAGGCCAGCTACAGACGGAAATGAGCTCTGCCAGCGATAAACTAATCCGGTATGACACCCATTTTAAATCGGTAAACCCCATGCTGAGTAATGAAAGCCTGTGCATCCACCTTCATATTGATTTGGAAGTCCAGAACAATTACAGGCCGGCTTCCCCATCCTATCCGGTCATAAAGAGGGGAATCTATTATGCCGCAAGGGAGATCAGCTACCAGCTCGGTACATTAACGGAGCAGACGAATTATGGGGATATCCAGAAAGCCTACAGCATTTGGATATGTAATGAGAGGATTCCGGCCAGGCTGCAGAATACCGTGACAATGTATTCCATCAAGAAGACAGATGTGATAGGGAAGGTAGATGAGCCGGAAGAAGAGTATGATATGATGGGTGTGATTATGATACGCAGGGGAGAAAAAACAGATGCACCGATATTTGACTACCTGACGGGAGTGTTTAACTGTGACAAAGGAAAAATAGAAGAATATGTGGATATAGCAGAAAATGAAAAAGTTTTGAAAGGAGTGGATGAGATGAGCGGCTTAGGACAGACCATCATGAATGAAGGGATACAGAAAGGGGAAAATCTGCTGGCAACACTTGTCGGGTATTTAAAGAGGGATGGGAGGCTGGATGCTCTGGATCAGATTGCGGATGAGGAAACAAGAAAGCAACTGTACAGGGAATATCATTTGGATGATTGAATGCAGGTGTGTTATGCTGCACATGATAATACACAGCACGTACACGCCCATATCCTTTTGAACAGTGTTTCATAGTGCTATTTAAGTGGCTATAAGTGTTAGAGCCTGTTTAAAATCTCATTTTCGCCATCTGTACACGGTGAAACCGTTCATCATTTTGCGAGATCTTTGCCCCTCATTCAGTCAACGTAGCCCCACTACGCCTCCCTCATTCGGGGCAAACCTCTCACAAACTGTGGCGCACATCTGGCGAAAAGCAGATTTTAGACAGGCTCTTAAACCGCAGAAGCCAGAGAAGGAGCTATACATGGGAAGCTTTCACTAAAGGATTATAGACGAGAGCAGCCCTGAAATTGCCAGATTAGTTCAGAAAATTACTTAAACGCCGTCATCCCTAAAACAGGTGGCGGCGTTTGCTTATATGGTATTTATTTTACTCATTCCATTTCATTAGCCGTTGCTTCTTCGTGGTACTCTTTTTCGGTATTTACACTCCAGACATTGCTTTTGTCCCTGATTCCGTTTTTGATATTTTTTACGGCTTCAAAGGAAGTACACATGGAATGGTCTATGTTGTTGTAGCGGTGCTGGCCGTTTCTTCCAACGCAGTACAGATTGTCGATGGTGTTGAGGTAATCTACAAGTTTATCCATGTGTTTGTAAGTATCGAAGTAGGCCGGGTAGGCTTTTTTCACATGTTCGGAATGCGTGTCGATAACATCGGAGGCATTGTCGATCAGCCCCATTTTCACCATTTCCCCGACGGCAAATTTTGTGAAGGCTTTGTCGGACATATTCCAGTATTTGTCGCCTTCATTGCAGAAATATTCCAAACCGACCCAGACGGTGTGCTTCAGGTCTTTGACCATGTAGGGGGACCAGTTGTTATAGACTTGTAAGCGGCCCAGTTTGACGGTGCGGTCATGGACATAGATCCAGCAGTCGGGAACAATGTTTCCTACGGTCTTTATTTTGGTTCTGTTTTTCAGGTTGAGTTTCGGGACAAGGACGCCGAGGGTGCGGTAATCGCGGTAGGGCAGCCCGGCGGCAATGTGCGCGATTTTCTTCGGGACGTTGTCCATGCCGCCAACCAGGTCTTTGACCGGCATGGAGGATATGAAAATATCGCCTTCCATAGTATGTGTTTCGCCGTTTTGTTCATAAGTAAGGGAAGTGATATGGTTGTTTTTGTCTTTGGTAAATCCGGTTACTTTGCTGTTTTTCAGGATTTTTCCGCCGCGTTTGGTGATTTCCTCAGCCGTGACGTCCCATAATTGCCCGGGGCCGAGCTTGGGGTATTTAAACTGTTCGATCAGGGAAGTTTCCACCTTGCGGTTTTTCCTTGCGGGAAGGAGTTTGGCAAACATATCTTTTATGATAGCAAAGATAGACAGTCCCTTTGCGCGCTGTGCCCCCCAGTCAGGGGCTATTTCGCTGGGGTGGCGTCCCCACAGGTTCTCCGTGTAATTTTCAAAGAACATGGCGTATAGTTTATGGCCGAAACGGTTTACATAGAAATCTTCCAGGGAATGTTCCTTCCGCTTATGGAGCAGGGCGGCAAGGTAACTGAAAAATACATGTACTGTCGTCAGGATGCCCATATTCTTCAAAGTCTCGAATTTCAGGGAAATCGGATAATCGAAGAATTTTTTCTTAAAATAAATGCGGGAGACACGGTTGCGGTTGAGCATGACGCGGTCTTCCTTCTGCGGATCCGGCCCTCCCGGTGTGAGGGGCATGGGACGTTTCAGCAGTATATCGTCATAAGTGGGTGAACCCTGGCCGGGAAGCATATTGTCCCACCATTCGTTTACTTCCGGTACTTTGGAGAAGAAACGGTGCCCGCCCATATCCATGCGGTTGCCTTTATAATTAACGGTTCTGGAAATGCCGCCCATGGTGTCGCTTTCCTCGAATACGGTAACTTCATAATCGTTGTCGATGTCCGGGCTGCCGGATTGTCTGTCTGTCAATAATTCATAGGCAGCGGTGAGCCCAGCGGGGCCGGCGCCGATGATCAATACTTTTCTCATAAATTTCTTTCCCTCTTATTCCTCTCATTGGCGTGGGTTTATAGACGGCGGCATATAGAAATTTCTGCCTGTGCGGTTGGTGCCCTGTACCTTCCCGGCGGCTAACCGCACAGGTGGAAAAAATTTTGCCTTTCCATATCCACAATCGTATATATTTTACCACGCAATGAGTGGATTGTCCATGGACAGATAGACAGAATTGGTTTAAAATAGTAACAGTATTGCACTGCCCCGCGGCCGGCATATCCGGATGCGGGACAGACGCCGGGTTTATGGAAAGCCAGAGGGAGAACAATAACAGAAAAAATAATTATAGTAGGAAAGCAAGGATAGAAAAATAATTATAGTAGGAAAGCAAGGATAGAAAAATAATTATAGTAGGAAAGCAAGGACAGAAAAATAATTATGGTAGGGAAGCAAGGATAGAAAAATAATTATAGTAGGAAAGCAAGGATAAAAAAATAACTATAGCTGGAAAACAATGATAAAAAATAATTATGAGGCGAAACTAATAAGGAAGGAAATGGAGTAGAAAATATGGTTGTTATAAAGGGAATCAGTCTGATTTTGTGGTTAGTTATTCTGCCGTGCTGTATGGGGCTTATTCCCATGCGGGGGATTCCGGAGAAAAAAAGAAATATAGGAGTGGTTTTTATCGGGGGATATTTGATTATGTTTTCGCTGTGCTGGGTGGTTACTGTCCCCTGTATTCTTCTGGTAAAATATTATAGTTTCCGCACAATGGCCGTATGGTATACGGCGGCGCTGCTTTTGGCATCGGCATTGGGTGTCGGGCTTGCGGTATGGGCATGGCGGCGGAGAAAGTGGGTGTCTTTAAAGCCGCAGATAGATTTCAAAGGAATGTCCGTGGAAGTGAAAGCGGAATGGATTATGTTTTTCCTTTTGCTTTTCTGGCAGCTTTACAAAGCGTTCACGCTGGCTTCCTTTGACGGGGATGATGCGGAGTATGTGGCCCAGTCGCTGGTGACGCAGCAGAGCGAAACAATGTACCTGATCCTGCCTTATACCGGAGGGACTACTTCGTTGGATATCCGGCATTCGCTGGCGGTGCTGCCTGTGTGGGTGGCTTTTATCGGCAGGCGGACGGGGATCCATACAACTATTTTGGCACACAGTATATTGCCGTTTGTGCTGATACCGCTGACTTATATGATATATTTCGAGATTGGAAAGCATTTACTGAAAAAGAAGGGCGAATATCTTCCTGCTTTTATGGTTATTATGGCGCTTCTGCAGATATTCGGGAATGTTTCTATTTATACAAATGAAACCTTTTTCCTGACCAGGACATGGCAGGGAAAGGCGGTGGCGGCGAGTTTCGTGATTCCGGCAACGATTTGGCTGATGTTATGGATTTTTGACAGCGGCGGGGAAAAGGAGCCGGGACGCAGGAGGAAGCGGAGGAAAAGGCATAAGCTGCGGTTAGTGAAAGGCGTGGGGCAGGAGGGGGACGCAACGGCCGGAGGAAGGGGATCGGAGCCGGGGATGGCTGGAAAAGGAGGGCAGGCAGGGCTTTGGCTCCTTTTGTGCCTGGTGAATATAACGGCAGGTGTCTGTACGTCCATGGGCGTTTTCCTGAATATGATTCTGATAGCGGCAGCGGCGTTTTGGATAATGGTGGCGGAGCGGAAGTTCAGTATTCTGGTAAAGGCGGGTTTTGCCTGTGTGCCGAATGTGGTTTACATGATTTTGTATTTGTTCCTGCATGTATAGAAGGGGATTTCCGGAGAGAACTGAGAGAGGACAGGAGGGGCGGAATCCAAACGGGTAATCGGAGCGCCGCAGACCATATGTCTCGTCCGGACGCACTTTCGCCCAGCGGCAGACGCAATGGTACTAACACTACATTACATGTAGTGTAGCACCAAAACACGGCGCCTAAGTGTCGATGCCTTTCGATGGTCCGGATTGAGATATATGGTTTTCAGCGCTGCGAAAAGCTTAAGTTAATGACATTGGGCTGAGGAGTGTTGGTGGAAAGATTAAGCGTAACGGGGACAAAGCCGGGGAATGATGGCAGAAGGATTAAGCGTAACGGAGGCAAAGCCGGGGAATGATGGCAGAAGGATTAAGCGTAACGGGGACAAAGCCGGGGAATGATGGCAGAAGGATTATGTGTAACGGAGGCAAAGCCGGGGAATGATGGCAGAAGGATTAAGCGTAACGGCAACAAAACCAGGGAATGCGGAACAGAATAAGAAGGGCGCAAGGGGAATAAAACCGGGAGCGGGAGGTTTGTAATGTACGGGATATTTATGGAAAGTGTTGTGATATTCAAAAATTATGTGGGCGGGCGGTATATTGTGGCCTTATTTCTGCTGGCGCTGCTGTATCTCATTTTTGCAGAAAAGAACAGGAGGCGGCGGGCGATGTTTGTGTATATGCCTGTCAGCCTTCTGCTGGCATTTTTCTTCCCGGTTACGCGGAAGGT
This sequence comes from uncultured Lachnospiraceae bacterium, assembly GCA_947385425.1. Lineage (GTDB taxonomy): Bacteria > Bacillota > Clostridia > Lachnospirales > Lachnospiraceae > Kineothrix. Next base: position 6,656 of record CANDKY010000027.1, read on the forward strand.
TTTTGTGCGGCTGATGGGTGAGGGGGATACGTATTACCGGATTTTGTGGCTGGTGCCTATGGGGCTGGTAATTGCTTACGGAGGCGTGAAATTTGCCGTATTTGTGTGTGAGAAGAAAGGGCTGGTGATGAAGCGGCTGACGCTGGCGGCGCTGGCGGCGGCGGTGATGCTGTGCGGGACTTATGTGTATGCCAGCCAGTATATGTCCAGGGCGGAGAACCTTTACCATATTCCGCAGAAGGTGATTGATATCTGCGATGTGATAGCCCCGGCGGAGGGCGAGGAGCGTATATGGGCAGTGTTCCCGACGGATCTGGTTTATTTTGTAAGGCAGTATGATACGGATATTCAGATGCTTTACGGGAGGGAAATGGTGGAGCCGAAGTGGCAGTATGCGGAGCCGGTGCATACGGTGATGAATCATCCGACAACAATAGATATGGAAGCGTTGGTGGCGTTGACGCGGGAGCGGAACTGCACGTATATTGTTTTGCCCAATAACAAGGGCGTGTCGGAGACGCCGGAGAATTTCGGGCTGGAATTATTGGATACGATAGAGGGTTATCCGGTTTATTTTGATCCGGTGGCGGAGCAAATGTTGGAAGAACGGTTTGGATAGGAGCCTGGCATGTTATTTCATTCGTATTTGTTTGTGTTTATTTTCCTGCCGGTGAGCCTAGCCGGATATTATCTGCTGGCAGGAAGGGGAAAGGGGGCTGCGGCCAGGTTATGGCTGGCGGCGGTGTCCCTTTGGTTTTACGGGAGTTTCCGGGCCGTATATCTCTTGATTCTCTTAGGCAGCGCGGTGTTTAATTATGGTATTTATTTGCGGATGGAAAAGCGGCGGGACGCCGACGTGGCGGGCAGGTTATGGCTGGCTTTTGGGGCCTGTGGGAATCTGGCTTTGCTGGCTTATTTTAAATATACGAATTTTTTTCTGGAGAATCTGTACCGGTTAGGCGGAAAGGAATTTACGGCATGGAAAATCCTGCTTCCGGTGGGGATCAGCTTTTTTACGTTTCAGCAGATTTCTTTTCTGGCGGACGGATACCGCGGGGAAATCAGGGGCTGCGGTTTTTTGGATTATTTGCTTTATATTGTTTATTTTCCGAAGCTGGTGGAGGGGCCTTTGGCGAAGCATGAGGAGCTGCTTCCGCAGTTTGCGGCGATTGGGAAAAATTGTTTTGACGGAGAGCGTTTTATACAGGGGATTGCTTTGTTTATTATGGGGCTGCTGAAGAAGGTTATATTGGCGGATACTTTCGGAGGGGCTGTGGATTACGGGTATTCCAACCTGGCGTTGATGCATGGCCTGGATGCGGCGCTGTTGGTGGTTTTTTATGCGCTGCAGTTATATTTCGATTTCAGCGGTTATTGCGATATGGCCAGGGGCGTTAGCTGGATGTTCGGCATAGAACTGCCGGTGAATTTCAATTCGCCTTATAAGGCGGGGGATATCGTTGATTTTTGGAAGCGTTGGCATATTACGCTGAACCGTTTTTTTACAAAGTATGTTTACATTCCGTTGGGAGGGAACCGGAGAGGGAAGTGGAGGACATACCGTAATTTGCTGGCGGTCTTTTTCCTGAGCGGGATATGGCACGGCGCGGGATGGAATTTCATCCTCTGGGGGATGATGCATGGCGTGCTTTATGTTTTGACGCGGATGTGGCAGGGAAGAAGGGGGGCGGCGTGCAGCAGGAAGGCTGCCGGAGGCGTACGGAGGCTGGCCGGTGTGGCGGCTACGTTCCTGTATGTCAGTGTGGCATGGGTGTATTTCCGGGCGGAAAGCGTGGCGCAGGGGAATGAGCTTCTGGTTAAAATATTCCGGAATGATTTTGTAAGGGTAAACCGGAATCTGGCCGGGTATTTTAATTTGGATGAATTTTGGTACGTCCTGAAAGTATTGCGGCTGGACAGGTGGGAATTCGGGCATTATATTTTAATGGCGGTGATAACGGCAGGTTCGCTTCTGCTTATATTTTTCGGGAAAAATGCGGCGCAGGCGGCGGAGCGGATGAAACCGGGAATCTGGAACGCTGTGCTTTTGGCGGTGCTGCTCTTATGGTGCGTGCTGTCGTTTTCCAATGTCAGTACGTTTCTGTATTTTAACTTTTAGGAACTGTAGGAAAATAACCTGTGACAGTTGCGCCGGATTTTTTTTCGAGAGTGCCAACCCAAAATCGGGCGCATAGTGGGCTATGTAACTGATTTTGGGTTGGTGCTATCGGAGAAAAAGACCAGCAAATGGCATAGGTTATTTTCTTACAGTTCCTTAGCAGCGTGAAAAGAAGCTCTAAGGCGTCAAAGGACGCCGCCTAAGAGCTTAATCACGCGGAAGAACGCAAAGCGAAGTATCGCTTGAAAAGCGGCGTTCTTCCAGGTATTTCATAGCCGGGGTTGCGATATAAAGTCGGAGGGGAGTAGGAAGGGCGGTATGGGAATGTGTAAAAGATGGATGGCGGTTTTCCTTGCGGTGTGGGCGGTTTTGACAGGCGCGGTGGTTTTTTTGGTGGTGTATGTGGATCCTTTTTTTCAGTATCATGAACCATTGGAGGGGTTTCCTTATGTGGTGGATCATCAGATTAACCAGAATCCGGGTATGGCGAAGCATATGGAGTATGACAGCGTCATTTTGGGTTCGTCCATGACGGTAAATTTTAATACAAACTGGTTCCGGGAGCTGTTGGGGCTGCGTACGCTGAAGCTTAGTTACAGCGGGGCATTTCCGAGGGATCAGGCGAATATCATGGATGTTATATTCCGCAGCGGGCATAGTGTGGATGCGGTTTTTCTTGGAATTGATGTGATTACTTACAGCGGCGGTGTGGAGGAAACCAAATATCCGATACCGGAGTATTTGTATGATGATAATGTGTGGAACGATGTGCCGTATGTTTTGAATAAGGATGTTCTGCTGGAATATATTTTGCGGCCGCTGGCGGATCCGGATAAAACGGATTTGGCAACAGTGTATGCGAGCTGGTGGACGGACGAGTATTATAATAAGCAGTGGGTTATGCATAATTATGTTTCACCGGAAAAAGTGCGGGAAGAGGCGGATCCGGAAAGTTATGTGCAGAATGTGAAGGCGAATATGGATGTAAATATCTGTCCCTATATTGAGCAGCACCCGGATACGGAGTTTTATATTTTTTTCCCGCCATATAGTATTTTGTTCTGGAATGATGTGCTGCAGGAAAATCATTTAGAGGCGACTATGAGGGAGTATGAGTATATTGCGGAGCGGGTGGCAGCTTATGGGAACGTGCGTATTTTCTTTTTCCCGAATCAGGAGTGGATTGTCTGTAATCTGGACAATTATGCGGATTACAGCCATTACCATCCGGATATAAACCGGTATATGACGGAATGTTTTGCGTCAGGGGAATGCGAGGTGACAGCAGGGAACCTGGGGGAGGAATTGCAGGAGATGAGGGAAATAGTGGCTTCTTACGATTTTGAAGGGTTGTTTGCAGAGCAGGATTGGTGATGCCGCGTTGCCATAGGATAATGATGGTGCCGCATCGCCGTATTCGGACATGGATTTTAAGTGTTCAGCGTTTCGAAGTCCGCCCGGTATTGACCAGTTCTGCCAGCCGTTCCGCCATCAGCCTGCGTCCTGCATCATTTAAGTGGATATAGTCGTCCATATATTCCATATAGTTGTCCTCGTTGATTGTCCCGTAAAAATTGTCGATAATAGATACGCCGCAGGAAATGGATACATCAATTTCTTTCAACAGGTAGTGCGGCAGCGCGCCATTGCCCAAGTCGGTGCTTCCTCCGTTTTGGTAGTTGCCGTTTCCATCGATGGCGTGGGCAAAGGTGTGCGACATAACGACAATGCGGATATAGGGGTATGTCTGTTGGATGTCTTCTATGGCATTGCGCAGGCCTCCGGTGTAGGTGCTCAGCTCATAAGGGTCATTGGGGTTGTCGGAGGGTATCAGGGCGAGGTAGTCGGCGGCATCATATACGATGGCGATTATGTCAACAGTGCTGTAATCAATACTTTTCAAGGTCTCTGCGGCTTCTGTATATTTTGGATCGGACTCAGCGGCTGCGGCTGCTTCCAGCCGGTTGAAATCTTTGCTGCAGATACTTTCGGCTACATAGGGAAGGTTAAAATTGTCTTTCGGGAAATTTTCATTATAGGAGGAATAGCGTGCGCCGATGGTGGATTCCGGGAAGCCGCCGTTGTACACTATGGCGCCGGTATCGGAAGCCAGCAGGGAGGTAAAGCTGCCGGAGCCTGTACCGTCTGTCAGGATGTTGTTGCCAAGGCAGAGGATGGTGGTGACTCCATCGTCCTCATGGCCTTCTAAAAGGGTTTCGCTTAAGGGGAGGATAGTATCCAGGGCTTCTATGTCAAAACCCTCTGCCAGGTTGTTCGGGTCGTAGTCGGATTTCGTACCACGGTTCCACAGGATCAGTCTTATGACGGAAATAGCGGCAAGGGTTAATATGGCGATAAGCAATACGAGATGGGGGGTAAGTCGGAATTCTTTTTTACCTTTTGGGCTTCGGTTATTCATAAATTTCCTCAATTCTTTCTTTTTTACACTTTTTTAACGGCATTAAAAATTTCGGCCTGTGCGGTTGGTGCCCTGCATCCTCCCGGCAATGTCATTAACTTAAGCTTTTCGGGGTGCTGCAGACCATATATTTCAATCCGGATCATTTCTGAATCGGCACAAAATATGCGCCGGATAAAATTTGTAACCATTTTATCCGGCATACATATCCGCACTTTTAAATTGTTAGCATTGCTGCCGATGAAGTTCTTTATACCACTTGCTGTATTTGTACATGCGGTAAGTGGTGCTTAACTCTTTGAGTTGATCCGGATCAGCGCACTTTGCTTTGAAAGCGTTCCGCTCGTCCATGTCCATGCTGACATAGTCCATATAGGGAATACGGAGTTCAGTAATGGAGCCGCCACATTTGGGACAGGTCATCTTGTGCCCGTTTAACATGTGGACGCGATGGCAGGGTTTGCAGTAGTGCATATACATCATTTGATGATTTCCCCTCTCTGGATATGTCTTAATTTTCTGGTAATTTATTCTTATATTTGATTGTGACAGCAATGACTAAAAAAGTCAACAATTATTTTATTTATTCATCGACAAAATAGTATGAGGAGGGCCTGTTAGGACGGCTATTTTGCATATTGGGAAAAATATTCCTGTGCTTTTTTTGCATCCAGGCCGAATTTATTCTGCAGTTTAAGCAGAATCCGTCCCATATCAATCCCTTCTTCCATATTGTCTTCAATAAATATACGTATTCCTTCTGCCCGGCCTTCTTCATGGCCTTTTGCCCGGCCTTCCTCAACCAGCATTTGTCCTAACCGTGTCATACGCATTACCTCCCTGATATTTTCCAATTCGCTGCCCGATAGAAACTTTTCCGCAAATGCATAAATTAATGCCTGCACCTGTTCTTTTTCCGTATTTGTCAGGCATCTAACCTCTTTTTCTTTTAATAGGCTGAGGGAACTGCTGATTCTCGCGGCGTTGCCCATTGTTCCGCCCATAATCGGCAGAAGGATGAGGCTGATAATATCGTCCTTTTCCAGCGGTATCCCATTTTCTGTTTTTTCTGTGATTTGCTCCAGAATGTTTTCCGCATTTTTGTCCTGTAATGAAATAGGATCCATTTTATATATATTTATGCCATCCGGGAATTCGGAAATGTGGTGTCTGGCATTTGAACTGTATATTACATGGGTAACAACAGTTTTTCCTGTTTTCATGGATAAGGTGGCTTCATAGGAGCGGAATCTCCTGCAGTCAGAGGAGGAGATATCCGTAGACTGAAATTCGAAATGATGGATAACATCTGTTTCTGTCAGATAATTAAAATCCGTGTTCTGGCGGTTTAGGAACTGTAGGAAAATAAGTGATACAGATTGCGCAGGATATTTCTTCGAGTGTACAGGCCAAAAAACGTAGGCGTAGCGGGCTACGTTTTTTGGCCTGTGCAATCGGAGAAATAGACAAGTCAAGATGTGTCACTTATTTTTCTACAGTTCCTTAGTGTTATCGTGACGGATTCCGTCGGCTCCAAAGCGGATATTTTCTCGTGGATACAAAAATACGGAAGGAATTCTTTGGAAAAGAGTTCGCTTGCCCGTTTCATTATACTGTCTTCAATTTTCTTTTGATCCATATGTTCCCTTTCTTAAATTATAGTAAATATTCCGGATTCCTGCAATAAAAGAATACATATATGTTGTATATTTTTTCAAGGATAATGTCCGGTAAAAATTTAATGAAAATTCCGGCGGAAAACACCAGAGAATTGCTCTGCTGAACAAAGATTTAAGATAAATTTATAATAAAGTATTTGAGAAACAATGTCAAGGATTTTCGAATCTTTTGTTGAGTATAGTAGATGATACGAAAAAGCAGGTAGGGTGCTAGTGCTCCATCCGGCTAGAAATTGGAGTATGGGACTACCTGTTCCGCATCATTGCGTCGTTAAAATTTCTAGACGATGCCACCGCATCGCCGTCGAAATTTTGCCTAGCACTGGTACGAAACATGCATCCCCATACTTCAATTTCTAGCCGGATGGAGCACTAGAGCGTGTTTGAAAAATCATTCCACCGATCTGTACGCGGTATAACCGTTTCACTGGCGGCGGGGAGGAAACAGCCCGGTTACCTATTACGATTTTTATGTGGAAGAACAATAAGCCATTGAAAAGCAGCAAGCCCCATGTTATTATGTAAACATATGTCTGTTATGGAGGATTTACCTGGAATGAAGAAGAAAAGAAAGAGAAAAGCTCCCGAAACCGGTTTTATGGAATTAAATATAGAAGAAATCGATGGAGAACCCGGATGTGCAGAGGAAAAGAGTGAACTGCCGAAATGGAAAAAGGATGAGGAAGGGATTGCGTTCGAAACGGATTATTCGGATAGGAAAAAAGAAGAAACGGAAATGAATTACTCGGATGGAGTCGAAGAGAAAGAACCGGAAACAGATTATTTGGATGAGGTAGAAGGGGAAGAACCGGAAACAGGTTATTTGGATGAGCTAGAAGAGGAAGAATCGGAAACAAACTATCTGAACAGGAAAGAAGAGGAAGAATCAAAAACGGGCTATCTGGATGAGGAGGAAGAGGGAGAAGCAGGAACAGATTATCTGGATGGGGAGGAAGAGGGAGAAACAGGAACAGATTATCTGGACGGGGAGGAAGGGGAGGAACCCGAAACAGGCTATCCAGAGGAGGAAGAAAAGGAAAGTGTAGAAATAGATTATTTGGATGAAGAAGAACCGGAACCGGACTATTTGGATGAAGACAGTGAAGAACTGTCAGAAAACGTACATATCTATTTTGCAGAGGTGAAAGAGAACACTGTATATTTAGAGGCAGAACCATCGAAAAAGGAAGAAACCGGGAGTACGGAGGAAGGTGCCGGCAAAGGGCAGGATAAAGGACAGCCGGAGGAGGGATACCTGGATGATGAATATGGAGAGGAAGACGATTATATAGAAGCCGGGTATGAAGGGGCGGAATGCAGCGTTGCAGAAGAACTGCCGGAGGGAACCGGAGAGGAAGACATACCGGAAGAGTGTATGGCCGAGGATGCCAAAGACAGCGGAAGCCGCTCTGCAGCAGGATATAGTAAGACAGCAGCGGACTGTAAAAGAAGGCATATCAGGAAGGGCAGGCCGATAGCCGGGATAGACGGAAAGGGCAGGGCCGCAAAGGGGCATCAGGCTGCAGGAAGGAAAAAAGGATTTCTTTACAGGATAAAGCACATAGATGTGGTGAACCATATAGCGGCTTCTGTCGGGGTTTTTATTTTGGCAGGATCTATTGTGCTGGGGACACTTTATGCCAATGAACGTATGGAAGCGGCGCAGATGGCATCTTTTTCCGAAGTGGGAATGCAGATGGAAGGCATTGCAGTAATCGGGGAAAGCGGACTGCTGGCCATGACTGATGCGCAGAATATGAAGGCGGCAGTGGCAGAAGCGGAAGCGGCGGAGGAAGCTGCAGCGGTTAAAGAATATGAAGAAAAAGAATTGTATGAGGAAGGTTCTATAGAAGTAGAGATGCACTTAAGTTCCGTGCAGAGGGATCTTAAGATAAAATTTATCAACAAGGAAACCGGCAAGCTTATACCCAGTGTCCCTTTTGAGGTAACTGTAGTAGGTGCGGATAAGAAAAGCTATGTGTTGAAAGATGACGACATGGACGGGATTATTTATCTGGCCAATACAGAACCGGGAAACTGCAGTGTAGCGATGATGGAAGTGGAACATGCGGAAGAGTATGCCATTTCTACAGAAAGTGTGCCTGTAACGGTAAAGGATACGATCGAATACAAGAAGGTTGATGTGGCGGATGAGATAAAGAAGGAGTCGGAAGTGAACACGGCTGCCGAGGATACAAAAAGGGTATCCGCTACGGAATCTTCTCTTAAGGACACGGTCGGCTTTGTAGAATCAACAAAGGAGGCGGCGGATAAGGCTGGCGGTACAAAATCCGAAGCGGAAAATACTAAGGATGCAGGTTCCAAAACAGAGGGAAAAGGCGGAACGGGAGAGGTTCCGGATACAGGGAAAAATACCGGTACGGAAAATGCACCGGATGCGAAGGGGGAAAGTAATGCCCAGAAAGTTTTCGATACAACAGAAAGCGGGTATGAGGAGGTTTCAAAAGAAAATATCGCGGATCCTGTCGCGGCGTTCAGCGACAATGGCGCACAGGAGAATAACGGGCAGGATAACAATTCGGAGGGGGAAGGGACAGAAGGGGAAGCGCCTTCCGTGGCTTTGAGCAGGACTGAAACCAGCCTTCTGGCCAACCATACGATGCAGCTTTCTGCAACCGTGAAGGGAATGGAGGACAAATCCGTTGCATGGGTATCCGATAACAGTGAAGTGGCAGGAGTGGCGCTGGACGGTACGGTGACGGGTGTCAGTGCAGGGACGGCAACGATTACGGTGATCTGCAACGGGGATAACAGTATAACGGCATCTTGTATAGTTACGGTGCATACGGAACCGTCAGAGGATAATAATACAAAATTGTCGGATAAGGATGGCAATGCGCTGTATGTGATGAACAGTGACGGGACATTCCGGGAAGCCGTTTATGCGGATTATTACACGGCGGACAAGCTGTACCGGGCATCGGAAAAGGAACAGGGAGGCCAGGATCAGGGGGCGGAAAACCAGCCGTCAGAAGGACAGGGTAACCAGAACCAGGGGGAGGAAAACCAGCCGCAGGAAGGCCAGGATAACCAGAACCAGGGGGAAGGGAACCAGCCGCAGGAAGGGCAGGGCAGCCAGAACCAGGGGGCAGGGAGCCAGCCGCAGGAAGGGCAGGACAGCCAGGATCAGGGAGAGGGGAACCAGCCGCAGGAAGGCCAGGGCACCCAGAACCAGGATCAAGGGGAGGACAACCAGCCGTCGGAAGGTCAAGGCAGCCAGAATCAGGGGGAGGACAACCAGCCGTCGGAAGGACAGGACAACCAAAATCAGGGACAGGGAAACCAAGGCCAGGATTCGGGGAACCAGCCGCAGGAAGGGGAGGAAAACCAGGAGCAGGGAAATGGACCGCAGGAAGGTGATGGGAACCAGGCAGCGGAGGGCCAGGAAAAGCCGGCGGATGAATATAAATATACCGGTTGGCAGACGATAGATGGAAAGACATATTATTTTGACGCGGATGGGAATAAAGTGACAGGGGAGCAGGTAATCCAGGGGGCAAAGTATACGTTTGGCCAGGATGGGGTACTTTCCACCGCATCGGGGCATATGGGGATTGACGTGTCCAGATGGAATGGCAATATTGACTGGAATGCAGTGAAAAATTCCGGGGTATCCTATGTAATTATACGTTGCGGATACCGGGGTTCCACGACAGGAGCGCTTATTGAGGATTCCATGTTCAGGAGTAATATTCAGGGGGCATCTTCGGCCGGTTTGAAAGTCGGGATTTATTTTGTGACGCAGGCTGTCAATGAAGTAGAGGCGGTGGAAGAAGCATCCATGGTAATCAGCCTGATCAGCGGATATCAAATTGCCTATCCGGTATTTCTGGATGTAGAGCCAAGCGGCGGCAGGGGAGACGGCATCGGCAAGGCGGAACGGACTGCAGTCTGCAGGGCCTTTTGCCAGACAATAGCAAATTCCGGTTATACGGCAGGAATTTATGCGAACAATACATGGCTGAATGAAAAAATGGATGCCCCGGCACTTGCCAATTATAAAATATGGCTTGCACAGTATGCGGCAGAACCCAGCTATAAAGCTACAAGGTATGATATGTGGCAGTATTCGGCCAAAGGAAAGGTTGCGGGGATTTCAGGGGATACGGATTTAAATATCAGTTATCTTGGATATTAACATATCTGGGATTTTAACACATTAAAGTTATTAGGAATCCCTGAACAGTCCGATTAGTATATCTAGGATAGTGTAAAAATTAAGTTGTTTTTCAGACAGTATTGAGGTATATTTATATCGTGAGTATTTTTTGGGGAATTGATGCAGGGCTGAAAGCGGAATTTTAATGTTCTTAATGAGCGGCCATGGAATAACTTTTAATCAGACAAGTCAAAATGAAAGTTTATTTCATGACAGATCCTTACGATAAGTATAAAAAATCAGAAAAAAGAGAGGAAGAAAGATGAGGACTTATTTAGTAACAGGGGGAGCGGGGTTTATCGGTTCCAATTATATTCATTACATGTTTCGGAAATATGGCGATGCAATCCGCATCATTAATGTAGATGCCCTAACCTATGCAGGGAACCTTGAAAACCTGAAGGATTTGGAAAGCAGGGAGAACTATATATTTGTCAAAGCCGATATTTGTGATAAAGACGCGATAGCAAAGATTTTTGCGGAAAATGAGATTGACCGGGTGGTGCATTTTGCGGCGGAGAGCCATGTGGACAGGAGCATCCGCAATCCGGAAGTCTTTGTGCAGACAAATGTCCTGGGTACGGCGGTTATGCTCAACTGTGCGAAAGCGGCCTGGGAACTGCCTGACGGCAGCTTTAAAGAGGATAAGAAATTCCTCCATGTTTCCACGGACGAGGTATATGGTTCGCTGGAAGAGGACGGCGGTTTTTTCTATGAAACAACACCCTACGCGCCCCACAGCCCCTATTCGGCAAGCAAGGCAGGGTCGGACATGCTGGTGAAGGCTTACATGGATACTTACCATTTTCCGGCCAATATTACGAACTGCTCTAACAACTACGGGCCATACCAGTTCCCGGAGAAACTGATCCCGCTGATTATCAATAATGCTTTGCACGGAAAGAAGCTTCCCGTGTACGGGGACGGCAGGAACGTGAGAGACTGGCTGTATGTGGAAGACCATGCGAAAGCGATTGATATGGTACAGGAAGAAGGAAAGCTGTTTGAAACTTACAATGTAGGCGGACACAATGAGAAACAGAATATTGAAATCATCCGTATTATTCTGGAAACCCTTCAGGAGATGCTGCCGGAGGGCGATCCGAGGAAGAAACTGATAAACGAGGATCTGATCACATATGTGGAAGACCGTAAAGGGCATGACCGCAGGTATGCCATTGCACCGGATAAAATAAAAGCCGGAATCGGCTGGGAGCCGGAGACAATGTTTAAGGAGGGAATCCGCCGGACGATCCAGTGGTACTTTGAGCATGAAGACTGGATGAAAAATGTAACCAGCGGTGATTACCAGAAATATTACGACGAAATGTACACCGCGAAATAAATATATAACCGCCGGAAATGCTTCCATGAGGGTGGGTGTTTGGATGGGAATGGCGGAACTGGAATAAAACAGCCATTGCCAACCAAACGCCCGGAAGGATTTACGGACGTGAATACGGCCGGAAATGCTTCCATAAGGGTGGGCGTTTGGGTGGAAATGGCGGAACTGGAATAGGAGATAAAGATATGAAAGGAATTATTCTGGCAGGGGGGAGCGGCACCAGGCTTTACCCGTTAACGAAAGCAGTATCGAAACAGATTTTGCCGGTATATGATAAACCGATGATATATTATCCGCTGTCAACATTGATGCTTGCAGGGATCCGGGAGATAATGATTATCTCTACGCCGAGGGATCTTCCGGCGTTCCGTGATCTGTTCGGTACAGGGGAGCAGTTGGGCCTTACGCTGGAATATGCGGTACAGGAGCAGCCGAGAGGACTGGCGGATGCATTTCTGATCGGGGCGGATTTTATAGGCGGCGATCGCGTGGCACTGGTGCTGGGAGATAATATTTTTTATGGACAGAGTTTTTCCAGGGTGCTGCGGGAGGTGGCTTCCAGGGAGAAGGGGGCAACTATTTTCGGTTATTATGTAAGAGATCCGCGGGAATACGGCGTTGTGGAATTTGATGAAAGCGGGAGGGCTCTTTCCATAGAAGAAAAACCGGAAAACCCGAAGAGCAATTATGCCGTACCCGGATTATATTTTTATGACAATGATGTGGTGGAAATTGCGAGGAATGTAAAACCGTCCAAACGGGGCGAGATAGAGATAACGAGTATCAACAATGAATATCTGAGCCGTGGGAACCTGATGGTTGAGACATTGGGCAGAGGATTCGCATGGCTGGATACGGGAAGCCATGATTCTTTGCTGGATGCATCGGATTTTGTGGCGGCATTCCAGAAACGGCAGGGGCTTTATATCTCCTGCATTGAGGAAATTGCTTATAAGAGAGGTTTCATTACAAAGGAGCAGCTTCTTAAGCTGGCGGAACCGTTGATGAAAACAAATTATGGAAAATATCTGGTAGAGGTTGCGAATGGGCTCTAATGTAAAGCGGATGGCTATTTTTATGGTTATCATCATGTTTGCTGCGGTTATCGGCATTGTCCTGTATGGAAACAGGATGTCGCAGAGGAAAAGGGACGCGGCGGCTATGGCACAGCAGGAGGCAGAGGAAACGTCAGAGGAAGTGCAGGGCGGACAGATAGGGGACGATACCCGTGCTTTCCTGGCCGATGAGACTTTCTTTGACTCAGACAAACTTCCATATTCTTCCATTGAGAAATACGAAGGCAAGGGGGTATCCCTGCTTATGACTTCCGTACAGAGGGATCTGCGTATACAGATTGTGGACAATAATGGAAATCTGGCGGAAGGAGAGAATTTCTGTGTGGTCCTGAATAAAAAGGATGAATATGTGGATGAGGACCAGGATGGCGTGATTTATATTGAGCATTTGCGGGCAGGCGATTATGCCGTGGAGTTAAAGGAGATAGCGGGCTATATCGTGCCGAAGGCCCCGGCGCAGATTACGGTAAAACAGAATGTGGAATATGTGGTAATTGACGATATCAGCCTGCTTATTTTTACAGAGGATGAGATCAATGCGGAACTGGAAGATTTGGAAGCGAATGCGGCGCAGGAGGATGCGGACAAAACGGAAATTACCAAAATCCAGGACGGCAAGAGCAACGCGAAATTCGGCATTGACGTGTCCAAATGGAATAAGGAAATTGATTGGGATCGCGTAAAAGAGGCCGGTGTGGAATTTGCCATTATCCGTCTGGGATACCGCGGTGCTACAACAGGGGCATTGATTGAAGATCCTTATTTTGAGAAAAATATGAAGGGTGCCGCCAGTGCCGGGATTCCGGTCGGCGTGTATTTCTTTACACAGGCCCTGGATGCCGTGGAGGCGGTGGAAGAGGCCAGCATGGTTATTACACTGTGCCGGGATTATAACCTGGATTATCCGGTATTTATTGACGTGGAAGGGCTTGGCGGGAACGGCAGGGCGGACGGACTGGATATAGAAACAAGGACTGCAGTCTGCGCGGCTTTCTGCAAAACCATCGAGGGAGCCGGGTACCGGGCCGGCGTATACAGCTCAAGGAACTGGTATAACGGAATGCTGAATACGAGTGAACTGGACGATTATATTATATGGCTTGCGGAGTACCGGGATGTCCCGTTGTATCAGGGCTACTACCATATGTGGCAGTATACATCCAGCGGAAGCGTGGATGGGATTGAAGGCAATGTGGATTTTAATTTGAGTTATTTAAGAATAGAAGATACACAGATGGAGGAACCGGACGAGGGGACTTATCTCCTGCCGGAAGGAGCCGGAAATGATTCGGACGGCCGGGACGGAGAGGAAGACGGGAGTACAGAAGATGATGACGGCGCAAGCGCGGAGGATGCGGAGGAAACCGGGAATGGGCGGAATGCAGGCAATGGCGGAGAAGCCGGGAATGGCCGGGATGCGGACAGCGGCGGGGAAGCCGGAACCGTCGGGAATGCAGATAACAATGGTAGAGCCGGAGCCGTCGAGAATGTCGATAACGGTTAAACAGCCAGAAACGGCGGGAACGCAGATAACGGCGAGAGAACCGAAAACGCCAGGAATGCGTATAACGGTGTGGAAGCCGGAAGCGCCAGGAATGCGGATAACGGTGTGGAAGCCGGAAGCGCCGGGAATGCGGACGACGGTGTGGAAGCCGGAAGCGCCGGGAATACAGATGACGGTTAGACGGTTGGAAATGACCGGAATGCAGGCAACGGCGAGAAAACCGGAACCGACCGGAATGCGAATAACAGCGCAGGGAGAGGGAATGTTTCAAATGCAGGAAATAAGGAAGGTGCAGGAACCGGCGGTATATAACCGGCAGTGAGGAAACAAATACCGGCCGGGGCGTTGAAGGTGATACGTAAGGGAAAGGAGCATTGGCAAAAATATGGGAAAGATAACAGTGGAGACGTGTGAGATAGAAGGGCTTAAGGTAATTACACCTGCTGTGTTTGGGGATGCCAGGGGCTATTTTATGGAAACGTATAATTACAATGATTTTAAGGCGGCGGGGATTGACCAGGCTTTTGTGCAGGATAACCAGTCGGCATCGAAAAAAGGAGTGTTGCGAGGGCTGCATTTTCAGAAAAAATTTCCGCAGGCGAAACTGGTGCGTGCAGTCAGCGGCGAGGTCTATGACGTGGCGGTGGATTTGCGTAAAGGCAGCGCTACTTTCGGGAAATGGTTCGGTGTACTTTTATCCGCGGAAAATAAAAAGCAGTTTTTTGTCCCGGAAAATTTCGCCCATGGTTTTCTGGTATTGTCGGATTATGCGGAATTTGCGTATAAATGTACGGATTTCTATCACCCGGATGATGAGGGCGGAATTTTGTATAATGATCCGGACATTGGCGTAGAGTGGCCGGTTCCCGAAGGAATGGAACTGATTATGTCTGATAAAGATACGAAATGGGGCGGCATTAAGGAATTTGCCGCGAAAATGTAAAGGGATTGCGGGAGATGAAGACGGCAGGCAAGGCGGCAGGAAAGACGGCCCTTAAGAAGAAAAGAAAAAAAAGGACATCCAAACAGTCGGTCCGCAGGGCAAAAGGGAAAAGCAGGACAGCGAAGCAGGCAGCATCGAAACAGAAGGCCCTTAAGAAGAATAAGAGAACCGGTATATCGAAGAAAGCGGCAATGGGTACATTTTATGTCCTTGCCGCTGCTTTGGCAGTTGTGGTAGTGGCACATCATAACCCATTGGCAGACCAGGTGACGGAAACGATGAAGAAAGTAATGGCCTGTCTGCTGATAGGATTTACCTGTGTGATATTCGGCGTTTTTTACGACAGGCTCACCGTACTGCCGAAGGAACTGTACCAGAGCCGCCGGCTTATATGGAAGCTGGCAAAAAATGATTTTAAGAAGCGTTATGCCGGTTCCTATCTCGGTATGGTATGGGCGTTTGTGCAGCCGGTGGTAACTGTGGTGATGTACTGGATTGTGTTTGACCGGGTGTTTGATACGAGGAGCCAGCTTGTGGCCGGGGGGATAGAGGTGCCCTATGTGCTTTACCTGACGGCAGGGCTGGTGCCGTGGTTCTATTTTACCGAGGCGCTGACCAACGGGACGATGGC
Organism: uncultured Lachnospiraceae bacterium; assembly: GCA_947385425.1. Lineage (GTDB taxonomy): Bacteria > Bacillota > Clostridia > Lachnospirales > Lachnospiraceae > Kineothrix. The sequence continues at coordinate 22,552 of CANDKY010000027.1, forward strand.
ATTGATTGAGTACAATTACCTGGTCAAAAAAGTGGTATTTAAAATCAGTATCCTGCCTATTATAAAAGTGATAGCGGCTACGTTTGTCCATGCGTTTTTTGTGGCAGTGCTGTTTATCATTGCCATTGCTTACGGGTATTATCCAAGCATTTATACAATTCAGATATTTTATTATAGTTTCTGCGAATTTATCCTTGTGCTGGCTATCAGTTACACAACCTGCGCAGTGGTTGTTTTTTTCAAAGATTTGCAGCAGATTATAAGTATAGCGCTGCAGATTGGCATGTGGGCAACGCCGATTCTCTGGGATATATCCATGCTTACCGATCGGATGAAACCGATTTTTAAGCTCAACCCGATGGTATATATCGTGAACGGATTCCGCAGTGCGATCTATGAGCAGGAGTGGTTTTTTGAGCATTTTTATTCGTCTACGTATTTTTGGATATTTACAGTGACCATATTCTGCATAGGGTCGTTAATTTTTAAACGTTTGAAAGTGCATTTTGCGGATGTAATGTGATATTTGGACGCAGGTTGTTTGTGTTTATGCTGTTTCTGGCTGTACCAAATGGTGTGCGGGAGGATAAGCCGGTTTCGGAAAACGGGGATGGGGAAATTGAAGGTGGAAGAAAAGAAGATAGCGATTCAGGTCACGGATTTGGACAAAGTATATAAACTGTATGAGAAACCTTCCGACCGGATGAAGGAAGCATTGGGGCTTTCCAGGCAGAAGCGGTATAAGGAACATCATGCCCTGAGCAAGGTCAATATGGCAGTGCATCAGGGGGAAACGGTAGGCATTATCGGGACAAATGGTTCGGGAAAATCTACGATCTTGAAGATTATTACCGGAGTGCTGAACCCGACGGCGGGGGAGGTGACGGTAAACGGGCGCATATCAGCTCTTTTGGAGCTGGGGGCCGGATTTAATATGGAATATAACGGAATCGAAAATATATATCTGAACGGGACGATGATCGGCTTTTCCGAGAAGGAGATAGAAAGTAAGATGGAATCTATCCTGGAGTTTGCGGATATCGGGGATTACGTTTATCAGCCGGTAAAGACTTATTCCAGCGGTATGTTTGTGCGTCTGGCTTTTGCGGTGGCAATCAATATTGAACCGGAAATTTTGATTGTAGATGAGGCTTTGTCCGTAGGGGATGTTTTTTTCCAGGCGAAATGTTACCATAAATTTGAGGAATTCAAGAGGATGGGCAAGACAATCCTTTTTGTCAGCCATGATTTGAGCAGCATCAGCAAGTACTGCGACAGAGTGGTGCTGCTCAACCAGGGGATAAAGCTGGGGGAAGGGACACCCAGGGAAATGATAGATATTTATAAGAGGGTGCTGGTAGGGCAATATACCGTGCCGGATGAGGATACGGAAAACCTACTGCACGACAGGGAACTGACCGAGGCGGCCGCAGGCAGAAACGCGGATAAACGGGAAAACCCGGCGGGGGTAAATCCGGAACTTTTGGAGTATGGTACGAACGCGGCGAGAATTACGGAATATTTTATTACGGATGAGGCGGGGGTACATACCACGGCAGTCATTAAAGGGCAGGAATTTACGCTTCATATGAAAGTGGAGTTTATGGAGGACATCCCGGCCCCCATCTTTGCCTTTACAATAAAAAACAGTAAAGGGACGGAAATCACCGGAACAAACACGATGGTGGAAAAGGCTTTCCTGGAATCGGTGAAAACCGGTGAAAAAAAGGAAATCACGTTCCGGCAGAAAATGAGCCTGCAGGGAGGGGAATATCTGCTGTCATTAGGCGTGACAGGGTATGAACAGGATCTTTTCCAGGTATACCACAGGCTGTATGATGTACTGAACCTGACAGTAATATCGGACAAGGATACCGTGGGGTATTATGACATGGACAGTGTGGTGCAGGTGGAGCAGATTTTATAAAAAAACAGCATCTGCCCGAAGAGAACCCCAGAGGAATAATTGGCCAGTATTTCGGACAATTATTTCTCTGCCGGGCGAGGGTGCTCTTCGGGTGGATGCGGAACTGGAATAAAAAAACAGCATTTATTGAAAGAATGCCCGGAAGGATTTCAGGACGCAAGCGCGGCCGGAAATTCTTCCAGGGAGGGGGCATTCTTTCGATAGATGCGGAACTGGAATAAAAAACAGCATTTATTGAAAGAATGCCCGGAAGGATTTCAGGACGCAAGCGCGGCCGGAAATTCTTCCAGGGAGAGGGCATTCTTTCGATAAATGCGGAACTGGAATAGGAGAAACCGGTATGGCAGAGTTGGTAGGGAAGATCACACTTGATTACAAACATTATCCGGGGGAGGATTTCTATTGTGACGGAGACGTAGAAGACGAGCTGTTAGAGATCGTGAAGAAATATCCTTCTGCAGAATACCAGAGAATCATCGAGGAGCGTGCCAGTTGGCCGGTTCTCTATCATCTGTCGCCCCTGCGGGAAAATATTGTGGATTGGATCCCGATGGACAAGGATGCAAAAGTACTGGAAATCGGTGCAGGGTGCGGGGCAATTACGGGAAAGCTGTCGGAGAAGGCCGGGGAAGTTGTCTGCGTGGAGCTCTCCAAAAAAAGAAGCCTGATCAATGCCTGGCGCCATCAGGAGTGTGGGAATGTAACAATACATGTGGGGAACTTTAAGGATGTGGAGCCGGAGCTTCCGGATGACTTTGATTTTATCTTTTTTATCGGGGTCTTTGAGTATGGGCAGAGTTATATCAATACAAAAGATCCTTATGGGGATTGGCTGAGGATGATGCGCGGGCATTTAAAAACCGGGGGAAGGATCGTCATTGCCATAGAAAACAGGCTGGGGCTGAAATATTTTGCAGGATGCAGGGAAGACCATCTGGGGACATTTTTTTCAGGAATTGAAGATTATGTCCATGGGGGAGGCGTGCGTACTTTTGCAAAGAGCAGGCTGGAGCAGATGTTTAAGGAAAACGGTATGGTAGAATATTCCTTTTATTACCCTTACCCCGATTACAAATTTATGACGGCGGTTTATTCCGACGGACGCCTGCCCAAACAGGGTGAGCTGTATGATAACCTGAGGAATTTTGATCGGGACAGGGTACTGCTGTTTGACGAAAAGCAGGTGTATGACGGGCTTGTGAAGGACGGGCTGTTCCCGGTTTTTTCCAATTCCTTTGTTGCGGTGATTGGGAGGGGCTTTGATATCAAATATGCGAAATATTCCAACGACCGTGCGCCGGAGTATGCCGTCCGGACGGAAATCAGCGACAAGGGCGGAAGGCGTGTAGTGAAGAAAAGGGCGCTGACACAGGAGGCCGGGGAACATATCGGGAGTATGAGGACGGCATATAAGGATCTGCAAGAACGGTTTGCAGGCAGTAAGATAGAAGTGAATGAATGCAGCCTTGACCATGGGGGAAGGAGCGCCGCTTTTGAGTATGTGGAAGGGGTAACATTGGCGGAGATTCTTGACGGCTATCTGGAGAGGGAGGATATAGCCGGTTTCCAGGATATTTTTGACGAATATGTGGAAAGGATTTCCTGGAAAGAGGATATGCCGGTGGCAGATTATGATTTGATTTTTTCCAATATTTTGCTTCCCCTGGCGGCGGAGGGGGAAGATTATTCGGAAACAGGTGCAGTGAAGGAAGCGGTATGGACTATTATAGATTATGAGTGGACGTTCGGAAAGCCGATGGCGGCGAAAGAGATTGCATTCCGTGCAATTTATTGCTATATTTTGGAAAATGATAAGAGAAAAAAGCTGGATACCGGTCTGCTGCTTGAAAAACTGGGCCTGACGAAGCAGGAAATGGATGCTTACCGTCAGCAGGAGATGGAGTTCCAGAAGTTTGTGACCGGGAACCGCAAGTCCATGGGGGAAATGAGGGAAGCGATTGGGAACCATGTGGCGGAACCTTTAAAGCGGCTGATCAAAACGGAGGATTCTTCCGCGAAGGAATGGGTGCAGGTGTATGAGGACAAAGGGGAAGGGTGCAGCGAAGAGGATTCCTACTTTGTAGCAGATGCTTATGAAGAGGAAAACAGGATGCATTTTACGCTGTCCGTGAACGGGGATGTCCATCTGGTGCGTATTGATCCGGCGATGGATTATTGTGTAGTCAAAGTGGAGGAATTGTTATTTAACGGGGAGAAGGTAGAGCCGGATCGGAAAAAGGTGGTAACAAACGGGAGAAGGATGCAGAACGGAAGTTATGTATTTGCCACAGAGGATCCCAATATCAATATTAAACTGGAGGATCTGGCAAGGAAGTCGAAGAATACATTGGAGATACGGATGAAAATCGTAAGGCTTCCGGCGGATATCGCACAGGATATGGCGGGGGCGGTGCGGAAAGTCTGGTAGGGTGTTTGGGAGCGTTGGCTCCTGTATGGGAGAGCAGGTGTTTGGTGTAAGATGGCAGGGTGGAAGCAATGGGCGAAAAACGGGCTGTTGGCCTGGCAGAGGCATGGATATAACCGTTTGCTGGAAAAAAAGACAATGGTTTATGACAGTTGGATAAGGCAGGCGGAAGCAGAGCGGTACGGGGATGGCGGCGCGGAAGAGGGACTGCCGGAGGGCGTGTCAGTGCATCAGGTTCCGTATGAGGCCTGCCGGGATTATCTGACGGGAGGGGCCATGCAGGCAGATAAAGCGGAGGTGGTATTGTTTGTCGGCGGAAACGGCAGGGCCAGCGATATTGCCCAAAGGGCGGCGGCTGAATATTTTGCGCGGAATGAAGGGATAGAGGTCGCCTATGGAGATGAGGATGTGATGGGGCCGGACGGGATACGGTATACGCCATGGTTTAAGCCGGACTGGTCACCGGATACATTCTTGTCTTTTTTCTACTTTGGAAATGTTTTTGCAGTGCGTATGAGGGCATTGCGGGCATTGACGGAAGCGGAAAAAAACTGGATATGGAAGCCGGAGGGGCTCGCCTGCAATATGGAAATGGGGATTTACCGCCTGTGTTATGTGCTGGCAGTGAAATGCGGCGGATTTCTTGCCAGAGTCGGAGATAAAAACAGGGGCGGGGATAAAAACAGAGGCGGAGATAAAAAAGGAAGCGGAAAAAGGACAGGGTTCGGGTTCCCGATAGGGCATATCGATGAGGTATTGTTCCATGCAAAGGAGAACTGTGAGATAAGGCTGGCCCGGTCGCAGCCTCTGGACGTGACAGGCAGCCTGGCAGGCAAAAGGACGGACGGCGGGGAATTATCGATAGTGATTCCGTCCAAGGATAATGCCGCGGCATTAAAGAAATGCATCCATGCAGTGCAGGGGCAGTATGCAAAACGGGAAACGGCATTGGAATGTGAAATTATTGTCGTGGACAACGGAAGCGCGCAGGCAGTGCGGGAAGAGCTGGCCGGATGGCTGGCGGTACAGGAGGGAGGAATCCATTACCGCTATTTATATCAAAAGATGCCTTTTCATTTTTCAAAGATGTGTAATATGGGCGCCGAAGCGGCCGCAGGGGATGTGCTGCTGTTTCTGAATGATGATGTGGAGATGGCGGCGGAAGAGACGACAGGAGACGGCGGGGCGGAACGGAGTATGGAAGGCAGTGAAGCGAAGGGGGGAATAAAAGCCTGCGGAGCGGAGAAGAGGACGAAGGCTTGCGGGGCAGGAACGGATGCGCAAGGGCAGGGCTGCCTGCTGGAGCAGTTGTATGGCAGGGCGAAGCGGGACTATACCGGGGCTGCCGGGGTGAAGCTTTATTATCCGGGCAGCCGGCGGGTGCAGCACGCAGGTGTGGTGAACCTGCGTTTAGGGCCGGTACACAAGCTGCAGTTTAAGGATGATAATACGGATTATTTTTACGGATGGAACCGGAGGGAGCGCAATGTGGCGGCAGTGACCGGGGCATGCCTTGCCGTGGAAAAGAGAAAGTACAGGGAGGCGGGCGGTTTTCCGGAGGAACTTCCGGTGGCGTTCAACGATGTTGATTTTTGTTTTACCCTGTTGGAAAAGGGGTATTATAATGTGGTATTACAGGATGCGGTTGTGTATCATTATGAGTCGATGAGCCGGGGCAATGATGATGACAGGCAGAAGCTGGAACGGCTTCTGGATGAAAAGGACAGGCTGTACGCAAGGCATCCGCAGATGGCTGGCCGGGATCCCTTTTACCACAAATACCTTGCCGCGGATATGCTGAGTACGGGATTTGAGCTGAAAGCGGACTATGATGAGAGGCCGCAGGAAGCATGGGGGAAAGTGGCAAAGGAAACGGCCCTTATGGAAAATGCCAGGGAGGATGCCTGTGTGATGGTGAGCCTGGAATATGCCGGGCCATTCCGGGATTTCCGGGCGGAAGGAGGAACATCCGTAGGGATGGACGGAAGGAAAGAGGAGTGCCGGAGGGAACCGGTATTCCGGATATGGAAAGCCGGGAAGAAAACCTGCGGCGCAAAAGCGGAGGCCGCTGCCGCGGGCAGGGGCGGGGCATATCTGCTCCAGGGCTATTCGTTTGTAGCCGGGTCGGATAATGCATGTTATGAGAAATACCTTATTTTCCGGCCGGATGCTACAGCCGCTGCCGGGGAGAAAAGCGGGGACGGGACGGCGGGGGAATACAGTAAGGAAAGCAGCGCAGAGCGGGGCGGCCGTGTGTTTTCCGTAAAGGCGGAGCCGTTTGTCCGCAAAGATGTGGAAGGGAATCTGCCGGATCAGGCCAATGTGGGGATGACGGGATTCTGTGTCCTGATTGGAGGGGAGGACTTGCCTCCCGGAGCGTATCAGGTCGGCGTCATGGCAAGGGATAAATGTTCCGGGCAGAAGCTGTATACATGGACGAACCGGTATCTGACGTGCTAGAGCGTGTTTGAAAAATCATTCCCAGGAGTGAATGCGGCGTCTTTCGATGGTCTGAAAGGGGACATATGGTTCCGGGAGGGCAGAGCGCTTAAGTAAATGACATTGGGTCTGGACAGGGAACCCGGATACCGGGAAATGAGGAGGAATTATGGGATTGGGAAAGGCTCCGGAATCGGAGACGGAAAAGAATGCGATTGATTGCAATGGGGCATATGAAAAAGAGTATATTGATTACAAAGAGGCATATGAAAAGGAGCATATCAAATGTGCGGATCTGGCATCCCGGGTGGCGGAGCTGGATGAGAAGAATGAAGAACTGGCTTTTAAGCTGAACCGTATTAAAAACAACCCTCTCTGGAAGCTGAGCGCGCCTTTGCGGAAAGTGATGCATTATATGATCCGGCAGCGGGACAGGCTGAAGAATTGCGGGAACCTGCGGGGAATATGGGCGAAAGTGAAATATAAGCAGCGCGAACACGAAGCGATGGCGCATTATGGCACAGCCAGCTTTCCCGATGAGGCAAGGCGCAGGGAAGAGAGCGGTACGGTGTTTCCCAATATGGTGAAAATAAGCATACTGGTGCCTATTTGGAATAACCAGCGGGAATTCCAGATCCAGATGCTGGATTCGGTCATGGACCAGACGTATGGAAACTGGGAACTGTGCCTGGCGGACGGTTCGGACGAAGCGCACAGTTATATCGGGGACATATGCCGGGAATATGCCGCGCGGGCAGAGGGCAGGATTGTATATAAGAAGCTGGAAAAAAACGGCGGTATTGCCGGGAACACAAACGAATGCCTGAAATTGGCAACCGGGGAATACATCGGGTTGTTCGACCAGGATGATATTCTGCATCCGTCGGTTTTGTTTGAATATGTGAAGGCAATCAATGAGCAGGGGGCGGATTACCTTTATTGTGACGAGACTACTTTTAAGAACAATGATATCAATAAGATGCTGACCATGCATTTCAAGCCGGATTATGCGGTGGACAATCTGCGGGCCAATAATTATATCTGCCATTTCAGCGTATTCCACAGGCATTTGCTGGACGGGGACGAGCTGTTCCGGGCGAAGTACGACGGGAGCCAGGATCATGATATGATTCTGCGGCTGACTGACCGTGCGGAAAAAATCGTCCATGTGCCGAGGCTGATGTATTACTGGCGCTCCCATGCGGGCAGTGTGGCCAGCGGCATCGAGGCGAAGCCCTATGCGGTGGATGCGGCGAAAGGCGCGGTGGCGGAACATCTGCGCAAGCATGGGTATGAGCATTTCCGCATTACCAGCACGCGGGCTTTTGAGACGATTTTTAAAATCAGTTACCAGATTATCGGGAATCCGAAGATATCCATTGTGATTGCCAATAAGGATCACGAGACGGATCTGCGCAGGTGCATTACTTCCATATTGGAAAGATCAACCTATGATAATTATGAAATTATCATAGTGGAGAATAACAGCGAAACGCAGGAGATATGGAAGTATTACGGGGAATTGAAGGAAAACGGGCGGGTGAAGCTGGTGAAATATGAGGGCAGTTTTAATTATTCTGCGGTGAACAACCTTGGCGTCAGGGAGGCCCAGGGGGAATATATCCTGCTGTTAAATAACGATACGCAGGTGATTACGGTGAATTGGATGGAAGAGCTCCTGATGTATGCGCAGCGGGAAGATGTGGGCGCCGTAGGGGCAAAGCTTTATTATGGAAACAGGACGATCCAGCATGCCGGGGTAGTGCTGGCCCTGGGGGCGCACCGGACGGCGGGGCACAGCCATTACGGGCAGCACAGGGAGAACCTGGGGTATATGGGGCGGCTTTGCTATGCTCAGGATGTGTCGGCGGTGACGGGGGCATGTCTGATGGTTTCGAAAGAGCTGTTTTTAAAGGCAGGAGGGCTGGATGAGTCCTTTGCGGTTTCGCTGAACGATGTGGATTTCTGCTTAAAGCTGCGGGAAATGGGGTATTTGAACGTGTTTACGCCCTTTGCGGAACTGTATCATTTTGAGTCGGTATCGAGAGGGCTGGATGATCAGGGGGAGAAGGCTGAAAGGTATGAGGAAGAGTCGGAGCGGTTCCGGGTGAAGTGGAGAGAGGTATTGGAGAAAGGGGATCCTTATTATAATCCGAATTTCTCTTTGGACAGGAGTGATTTTTCTTTGCGGGTGTAGGGCATTGGTAATGGGCTATGGATTGGATGTTATTAAGCCGGAATAAAATTGTGTAAAAGTATGGTATTTGAAGTATTTATGATATATTGATATCGGAAATGCAAAATTATTTATGGGACACTTATGGGTGCGGGCTGAAAGCGCTAGACATGTCTTTTATGGTAAATGTGAGTAAAGGGGATGAGGCAGTCAGGTTAATAGCGCAGTATATGAAAACTCCGGGAGGAGGAAAAGCACAATTAGAAGTGGGAAACAATCAGGAGTATATGTTACCGGTTATTGGTGGGTTAAAAGCGTTAATGCTTGAAAAAAAGGATGAATTGGAGAAAGTGCCGTCAGTCAGGGAGGCTCTTGAACAGTTTATGTTCGAGATAGAAGAAATGTCTGATTATCCATGGATTGAACTGCTATGGGAGGATGAAATCAAGACCAGGAGTAATCATGTAAAGTTTATTTTTGACTATATGGGACAGGAGTATTGCCTGCTTCAATATTATTACAGCAATCTTATTGGAATGGAGCGTATGAACAATGTTGTCAAATACATTATCAATCATAGGGAAGACGATAGGACAACAATTGAATAATGGTTCGGATACAACTGCCGTCATTGATTTTTTCCGCAATTATAAGGTTGGTATGTGGGTGTATCCGGGGGTTTTGAAACGAAGGTTTTCTTTGGATATTGGGACAGTATATGCATTGTTTGCGGCATTGGAGAGGGAAGGGGTATTACAGAGTTATTATGAAATGTATTGCAGCCATTGCCAGAAATCAATAGGGACTGCAGTCCTGTTTAACCAATTGCCGGATACATTTGAATGTGAGATATGTCACAGTGAGCTGCCTGCTTTGGAAAATTCGGTTGTTATTTATAAGGTGATAAGGGATGATTAACGTTGGTGAAGCGGATGTGCTGAAAGCGTTAAAGGTGCTGGAGGTACTAAATACTTCGTGCCGTTGGGAAAACATATGCAGGATTAGCAAAGAGCAGCGGCAAACGTATGAGACATTGCTTAAGGCGTTCGAAGATATTAACGGGGCAGATGAGAAGGCGGAAGATGCGCCGGAGAACCTGCACAATTTGAAAGGGAAAGCACTTGAGGCTTTAGTGAGGTATTTATTTCAGATATCCGGGGGAATTTTTCAGGTAGATTGTAATTTAAGGACTGCAACAAACGAGATCGATGACTTGATTACGCTGACTCCGAAAGGAAAGGCGCTTTTAAAAAATGGGTTGATAGATGAGCACCTGGAAAATTTCCTGGGTGAATGTAAAAATTATGACAGGCCCGTAACAGTTACCTATATCGGGAAATTCTGCAGTTTAATGCTTACAAATAAGGTAAAATTGGGGATTTTGTTTTCTTATCATGGAGTGAGCGGATCCGGATGGGCGAATGGTTCAGGGCTGATAAGAAAATTTTATTTGCATAAAGAGCGCCTGGAAGAAAGGTACTGCATTATTGATTTTTCGATTAAGGATTTTCGGTCTATTTTAACAGGAAAGAATTTATTGCAGATTATTGATGAACAGTTAAAGTCTTTGCAGTATGACACAGATTACAGCAGATACAGGAGTAAACATCCTGCGGAAAATATATGAGTATACATTTGTATATTCTTATTTAAGAATTATAATAAATGGCAAAACAATTTTTTTGCTTCCGGCCCAGCTAAAGCCATATCTGAAAGCTTTGGCAGTGCCGAAAGCGGAAATTCTTATGCCGTTAACTATAATATATAAATAAAGAAAAACATAATACTTTAAAAATTTCAAAGTATATGGTATGATATAGGCATTGGAAAACTATATAAGCAGGAGGAGCAGAAGATGGGTTACATGGATGAATTTAACTTTTGGTTAAGCGATTCGTACTTCGATGAAGGCACGAAGAAAGAACTCGAGGCAATCAAAGGCGATGAGAAGGAAATCGAAGACCGCTTCTATAAAGAACTGGAATTCGGCACGGGAGGCCTGCGCGGCGTGATTGGTGCGGGGACAAACCGTATGAATATTTATACCGTGCGCAAGGCAACGCAGGGGCTGGCGAATTACATACTGAAACAGGGCGGCAGGGAGAAGGGGGTCGCCATTGCCTACGATTCCAGAAGGAAGTCGCCGGAATTTGCGGATGAAGCGGCTCTCTGCCTGGCGGCAAACGGGATCAAGGCATATGTGTTTGACGAACTTCGCCCGACGCCGGAGCTGTCTTTTGCATTGAGGACGCTGGGATGTATTTCCGGTATTGTTATCACGGCAAGCCATAACCCGCCGGAATATAACGGTTATAAGGCATACTGGGAGGACGGTGCACAGGTAACGGCGCCGAAGGACAAAGAGATTATTACGGAAGTAAAAAATGTAACGGATTACCATGAAGTAAAGACCATGGACAAGGAGGAAGCGATCAAGTCCGGGCTTTATCAGGTGATTGGCAAGGAAATAGACGATGCTTACATGGCAGAATTAAAGAAGCAGATCATCCATCCGGAGATCATCAAAGAGATGGCGGATGATATGAAGATTGTGTACTCCCCGTTCAACGGGACAGGGAACAAACCGGTAAGGCGGATCCTGTCCGAGCTGGGCTTCAAACATGTATATGTGGTGCCGGAGCAGGAAAATCCCGATCCGGATTTCACTACGCTGGATTATCCGAACCCGGAAGACCCGAAAGCATTTACCCTTGCGTTAAAGCTGGCAAAGGAGAAAAACGCGGATATTGTCCTTGCTACCGATCCGGATGCGGACAGGCTGGGTATCTATGCTTTGGACACAAAGAGCGGCGAGTATGTTCCGTTTACCGGAAATATGTCAGGGATGCTTATTGCCGAATATATCTTGAGGGAGAGGACGGCGGAAGGGCTTATGCCTGAGAATCCCGCTTTGGTAACGACAATCGTTACAACCAATATGGCAAAAGCTATCTGCGACGACTATAAAGTAAAATGCATTGAAGTACTGACCGGCTTTAAATATATCGGCGAGCAGATCAAATGGTTCGAGCAGAGCGGTTCCAACCATTATGTGTTTGGCCTGGAAGAGAGTTACGGATGTCTGGCAGGAACCCATGCAAGGGATAAGGATGCCGTTGTAGCGGTTATGTGCCTGTGCGAAATGGCGGCATGGTGCAAGAAGAACGGTAAGACCGTCTGGGATCAGATGCTGGCATTGTACGAGAAGTACGGCTACTACAAAGAGACACAGTATGCAATTACGCTGAAAGGGATTGAAGGCTCTAAGCAGATCGCGGAGATTATGGATAAGCTGAGAAGCAACCCGCCGAAGGAGTTTGGCGATCTGAAAGTAGTGGAAGTAAGGGATTATGACGGCAATAAGGTGGTAAATATGGAAACCGGTGAGGAGAGGGAGACAGGGCTTCCGAAGTCCAACGTACTTTACTTCGACCTGACCAACGATTCCTGGTGCTGTGCCCGTCCTTCCGGTACGGAACCGAAGCTGAAATTCTATATGGGCGTTAAGGGAACGAGCCTTGAGGATGCGCAGGCGAAAGTTGAGAAGCTGACAGAGGCTTTGAAAGCCCATATCTAAAGGGGCAGGGCTGGAGAGAAAATCTTCCTACCTGTGCGGTTGGCGCCCTGTACCCTCCCGGCACCCCTGGTTGCACGGGTAAAAATCTTTTCAGGGACAGGTATAAAAAGGCAGATATATAGGCAGAAATACAAAAGCGGAAAGGCAGAAGTAAAATGGGAAAGGCCGGATAGTGGGAAAAGCCAAATAGGGGATAAGGAAAAGGGAAGGGATCCGCAGGACGGGTTTCTTCCCTTTTCAGGGATGAGGAAAGCGGCGGGGGACGGGAATGGGACAAAACCGAAACCGGCGGGCATGACAGGGGAGTGTAGGAAGATGGGACGGAGAATTATAAAAATCAGTAATTTACGCAAGACATATAATTATGTAAGGAAAAACGGTTTAAAGAGTGCATATTATGCGGCCCTGGAGCGGATAATGAGTGAAAAAGGTTCTTCTTACCATTATAAACAGCCAGGGAAGGATGTGCTGGCGGCGCAGAGGGCGGCAGGGCATAAGTTTTCCTGCCGGTTCAGTATTCTCGTGCCTGCATATGAGACGGAGGAGGAATACTTCAGGGAAATGATGGATTCCGTACTGGGGCAAAGTTATGGGAACCTGGAGCTGTTAATCGCGGATGCGAGCCGTTCAGGGCGCGTAAAAAAGATCGTGGACACTTATCAGGACGACAGGATACGTTATATTCCTTTGCCGGAAAACAAAGGAATATCGGAAAATACCAATTTTGCGCTGGAGGCGGCAAAGGGGGATTATATCGGGTTGCTGGATCATGATGATGTGCTTACCGGCGATGCGCTGTACAGCATGGCAAAAGCGATATACCAGAGGGAAAAAAACGGGGATACGGCATGGCTGCTTTACTCCGATGAAGATAAGGGAAACAGCGGGCTGACGGAATTTTACGAGCCTCATTTTAAGCCGCCGTTAAATATGGATTTGCTCCTGTCAAATAATTATATCTGCCATTTTCTTGTGATGAAAAGGGAACTGATGCAGGAACTGCGGTTCCGCGGGGAATATGACGGGGCGCAGGATTACGATTTGATACTCCGGGCTGTCGGCAGGCTGGCGTATGGGGGAGCGGAAAACGCACATCAGGATTTATACGGGGACAGGGAAGGACGGGGAGAAGAAGAGCGGGAAAGCGCAGGGGCAGGCAGTATGGCGGGCAGAAGCGCCGTGATCCATATTCCTAAAGTGTTATATCATTGGCGCTGCCATGATTTGTCCACAGCGGAGAATCCGGCGAGTAAATGTTATGCTTATGAGGCCGGGAAACGTGCTTTGGAAGATTTCCTGAAAGAGAGGGGATGGAAAGGGACGGTCAGCCATACGGAACATTTGGGTTTTTACCGTATTGCGTATAAGGAGAATATCTTTGCACAACGTATGGATGTGGGCGTGGAAGCAGGGAGGATTCTGGACCACAGGGGGAGGATATGCGGCGGCGCTTATAATGAAAACGGGAGTGTGCTTTATGGGGGGCTGCACCGGGAGTTCGGCGGATATATGCACCGGGCGTGCCTGAGGCAGGAAGTGTATGCGGCGGATATACGCTGTATGCGTGTGCGGGAAGAGCTTTGGGGGATTTTTGCGCAGGTATTCGGGATGCTGTACCGGGAAAATGAAAAAGGCTGGTTTGACTATGCGGGAACGGAGATGCAGGGCGGGGATATTTCGGCGGAACAGGTGCAAAAATGCCTGGATTTCGGCAGGCGTGTGCGGAAAGCGGGATATACGGTAGTGTGGTCGCCGTGAACGTTGGGCGGGACTGCGGGAGCAGGAGATATATTTGCAAAACCGATGGCCGGTGCAGGCCGGATAGAGTACTATTGTGCAATCGGGGAAACAGGCTGAAATACAAAACATATACAAAGTGGGGAATGACAGACAGTCAGAAAGAGTTTTCGGACAGTCTGGGGGCACGGAGTTGGGATTTCAGGGGAAACAGGAGGAGATGGGCCGGATGGGCAGGAAACAGGGATGGAAAGAACAGAAGAGTGTAAAAACATGGGAGGACAACCGCCGGAACAGGAAATGGGAAAAGATCAGGCAGGCAGACAGGCAGCAGGCGGCAGTGCGGGGGCAGTGCGCGGACGTGGCTGTAATTATACCCAATTACGAAGGGGAAAAGTATGTGGAAACCTGTCTGGATTCCCTGTGCCGCGGGAGCCGGGTGCCTGAGATTATTGTGGTGGATAACGGTTCGCGGGACAGGAGCGTGGAGCGCATAAAAAGGTGGATGGCCAGGCGGGCACGCCGGAAGCTTCCTTCCTGCAGGCTTGTCTGTTTCGGGGAAAATCGCGGATTCTGTGCGGCAGTGAATGAGGGGATCCGCCTGGCGGAAACGAAGTATGTCATATTGCTGAATAACGATACGCAGGTAGATAAGGATTTTGTAAAGAATCTTTACAGGGCAATGAAGAAACGGAAAAATGCCTTTTCTGTAAGCGCCAAGGTATTGTCCCTGCGCCGGCCGGATATTATCGATGATGCCGGGGACTTATATTGTGCCCTCGGGTGGGCTTTTGCGTTGGGGAAAGGGAAGAAGAGGGGGGCGTACCGGAAGGAGGCAGAGATTTTTGCGGCCTGTGCCTGCGCGGCGATTTACCGGAAGAGTGTTTTTGAAACGATAGGGTATTTTGACGAAAATCATTTTGCATATCTGGAAGACATTGATATCGGCTACCGGGCGAAGATTTCCGGCTACGGGAATTATTTTGCGCCGGACGCGGTTGTTTACCATGCCGGCAGTGCGGTCAGCGGATCGCGGTATAACGAATTTAAAGTGCATCTTGCTTCCCGCAACAGCCTATATATGGCATACAAAAATATGCCTTTGCTGCAAATATTGTTAAACGCTCCGTTCCTGGCGGCCGGAATCGGGATAAAAGCACTGTTCTTTGTAAAAAAGGGATTGGGAAAAGCATATTTTAAAGGGCTTAAGGAAGGGATTGCCCTTATTCTGTCAAGGGAAGGCAGGGAGCAGAAGGTTCCTTTCCGGACGGAATGCCTTGGGAATTATGGGAAAATACAGCTTGAGCTTTGGGTGAACCTGGCGCGCAGGATTGTTGGGTGATTGGCAGATGGGTGCCAGGGCCGCGCATAGGGCGGAGAGTGAACTGTAATACAGTAAAGGGCAATCATGAAATAAGTACGCGCTTTCTCTTGTCTATTGCAAGATGCAGTGCTATACTGGATCCGGTGATAAAACAGGGCAGTAATACCGGCTGTATGGGAAAGGATGTTCCCTTTGACATAAAGCGAAAGAAAAAACTATAGAAAAACGGAGCAAAAAAATGAAAAAGAACAAACTGAGTAACGAGGAACTGCGGGGAAAAAGCATGCAAAACAAAAATACGCTAAACAAAAACATGCAAAATAATGAAATACAAAACAATGAAGTACAAAACAATGAAGTGCGAAAGAGAGGTCCGTTAAGGAAAAAAATATTGCAGGGAGCCTGGCTCTTTGCTCTGTGCTTTGTTTTGCTGCCGCTCACAGCGTTTGCGGCGGAGGCTGAACCGGAGTATGTCCCTGCCATGTATGCCACTTTCTGGGCCCTGGTCCCGCCAATGGTTGCCATTGTGCTGGCTTTGATTACAAAGGAGGTTTACAGTTCTCTGTTTATCGGTATTCTCGTGGGCGGGTTGTTTTATTCCGGGTTTTCCTTTGAGACGACAATGACCCATATTTTTAATAATGGCTTTGTGGCGGTGCTTTCGGACAGTTATAATGTAGGGATTCTTGTGTTCCTTGTAATACTTGGCGCCATGGTGAGCCTGATGAACCGTGCGGGCGGATCGGCGGCTTTCGGCCATTATGCCAAAGAGAAAATCAAATCCCGGGCCGGCGCACAGTTGGCTACCGTCGCCCTGGGCGTCCTGATTTTTATTGATGATTATTTTAACTGTCTTACGGTAGGCAGTGTTATGAAGCCCGTTACGGATGAGCATAAAGTGTCCCGCGCGAAACTGGCCTATCTGATTGATGCCACGGCCGCCCCGGTCTGCATCATAGCGCCTATTTCTTCCTGGGCAGCGGCGGTAACAGGGTTTGTGGAAGGGGAGGACGGTTTTTCCATCTTTATCCGCGCCATACCTTACAATTTTTATGCAATCTTAACGATTGTTATGATGATTGCCATTATCCTGATGAATGTGGACTTTGGGCCTATGAAATCCCATGAGGCGAATGCGCGGAAAGGGGATTTATTTTCTGTAGGGGGCAGGGATTCCGTGCAGGAGCCGGAGAATGGCAATCCAAAGGGGAAAGTGATTGACCTTCTGATTCCGATTATTATGTTAATTGTCTGCTGTGTAATCGGTATGATTTATACGGGGGGATTCTTTGAGGGGGAAGGCTTTGTATCCGCTTTTTCCAACTCGGATGCCTCTGTCGGCCTGGCATTGGGCAGTATCTGCGCCATGCTGCTGACGGTTATTATCTATCTGATACGGAGAGTATTAAGTTTCACAGATTGCATGAAATGCCTGCCGGACGGGTTCAAGGCTATGGTTCCGGCCATCTTGATCCTCACCTTTGCATGGACGCTGAAAGCTATGACAGACTCTTTGGGCGCTGCGGTCTTTGTCGCTGATGCGGTGCAGAAAAGCGCCGGGTCTTTTATGAACTTTTTGCCTGCGATTATTTTCCTTGTGGCCTGCTTCCTTGGATTTTCTACGGGAACCTCCTGGGGAACGTTCGGGATACTGATTCCTATTGTGGTAAATGTATTTCTGGACTCAAACCCGCAGCTTATGATTATTTCGATTTCCGCCTGCATGGCAGGGGCAGTATGCGGGGATCACTGCTCGCCGATTTCTGATACCACGATTATGGCCTCCGCGGGCGCACAGTGCGATCATGTCAACCATGTATCGACACAACTGCCTTATGTTATTTTGGTTGCGGCGGTTTCCTTCGTTACATATATCATTGCGGGATTTACACAGAGCGCATGGATATCGCTGCCTGCAGGAATTATTCTTTTGTCCGTTGTATTGTTCGGGATAAAGAACAGGGAGAAAGCGACCTGACGGGGCAAACCTCCCGCAAAATGGTGAAACGGTTACACCGTGTACAGATGGTGGAAATGAGATTTTAAACAGGCTTTATGCACAGGGGCAAAGATGAAGCTGCTGCTTGCGCAGCGTGCGCCCTGTGCGGGCAATTCCATTATCTGTTTTGGGCGGTCAGTTTATTCAACGGATAAGTCAGAAGGAAGGAACAAATCCCCAGTGCGGCGACACAGCCCAGGGTGAAATCAAATCCGCTGCGCTCGCTGAAAAATCCGGCCACGACAGGCACAAGCAGGGAAGCCCCGCCGCTGAAGATACTTAGGGCAATGAGCTGGCTGCTGTTTTTCAGTTTATCAGGTGCGATTTCCAAAATCAGTATTTTCGAAGCGACGAGAATAATCGGGGTGGAGAATAACTGAAGGATACTCGCGCCAATGATAACGGATGGGTTTTTCGCCCAGGCAAACAAAATAAACTGAAAGGCCAGCATAACGGAACTTAACCGGAGCAGCTTCAGGCCGCTGAATCTGGCAAGCAGAAAAGAACCCGCCAGATAGGTTGGAATTTCCAGCAAAGACTGCAGGGACCATTTCATGGAAATCTGGGCATCCGAGGCATGCAAATCTATCATCTTATCAATAACGGTACAATTATTTGCGATCACCATAGAATACATCAGGAACAGGATTACGACCAATAATACATACTGTTTGTTTGTCATCAACTGTTTGAAATCATAAAAGGATATTTTGCTCTTTTCCTCCATTTTTTCAATATCGGGTAAAACGATAAGGTTCAGTAAGGAAAGTACAGTAATAGCGGCAATACTGATTCCCAGCCCTTTGTAGGCAAACAGGCTGATAATCAGGGATGCGACCATACTGCCGGCGGCCCAGCCGATGGAGCCGAACGCTTTTATAAAACTCAGGTTTTTCCGGATATCCTCACTGCATCCCAGAATCCAGGTGTCGTACAAACCGCAGCACGCATTGAGCAGCCCGCCGGAGAGGGAAACCAGGGTGAAATAAACGGCGAGTGTGGAATTTGCGGTTGAAAACAATGCGGCGGATACCAGGCCGTATATGCAGAGGCTGACAATAATAATCTTTTTCATCGTCTGATACCTGTCCGATAAAACGCCGAACAGGAGCTGGAGGATAATTGTCGCCGCCGCGTATCCGGACAAAATAATCCCTCTTTGAAAGGCGGAATATCCTATCTCTGACAGATAAGGGGTAAATTTTGTGGAAGAGAAGGCAAATATTGCATAAGAAAGCATGTAAAAAATAACAAAATTCAGTTTGTAGTTCTTTTTCATGGCGTTAATCTCCCGGGAGCAGATCTTTTGCTGTGTTATTTTGCAGCGGCTTTGATTCTGCTCGCTTTTTATGTATTTTCTGTCCGGAAATATTTTTGTGCGAAACGGTGAAAATATTTGGGGGCAGTTTCTTATATTATATAGGAATGGGAGTGATATTGCAATAAGATCCGTATAAAATGCCACGGTAAACGCATGATTTTCCGGGTTTACCCGCGTAAATAAATATGCTATCAT
>CANDKY010000028.1 GCA_947385425.1 uncultured Lachnospiraceae bacterium
ATAAATTTTTCATAAACTTTTCTCCGCCTGCATCTCGTGTTCCAAATCTTTTCCCTCCCCATATTGAACTCCATGCCTTTTTCGTGTATAATCTCATCTATAGGGAAGAAAACTTTCCCTAAGACCCGATCACGAGAGGAGACTTTCCCATGAGCACTTTAGACGCAACCGTTTCCATGCTGGAGGCAATGCCGGAGGATGCCCGGATCAAGGTCATGGAATTCACACAGGAGCTGTTCACTTCAAGGAAGCCGGCAAACCCGTTCGTCCCGGTCAGCGAAGGGCAGGTTCTTTCCGACCTCGCCGAATCCCGCCGACAGATTGCCAGCGGGCAGGGACTCAACATGGAAGACGCACTGAACAGGATGGGGAAAAAGCATGGATTCATATGATGTGATCATCTCGCCAAAAGCCTTGGCACAGCTGGAAAGCTATATTGACTATCTGCAATATACCCTGCTGAATGACCAGGCCGCCCGCAATGTGTGGCAGGATGCCCTTGAAACGCGGGATCGGCTTTCAAGAGTGGCTGGAAGCCTGAAATATTGTACCCATCCAAAGTTGAAAAAAGCAGGATACCGCTCCATCAGCTTCATGCGGCACCGCTATCTTATGCTTTACCGCATTGAGGGTACAAGCGTTTATGTGGATGCCATATACCATCAGCTTCAGGATTATGAAAATACCTTTGCAGATGAGTTAAACCAATAAAACAGAAAGCCGAAATGAAGGTAAGATCCATTCCGGCTTTCCGCTTATCTTTTATTCTGTTTCATCCCCAAAGCCCCAATGGATCTCCATCCGGCCGTCCGGATACAGGAATACGTCCTCCACGAACTTCTCCCACATCTCTTCCGTCATCTCCGTGACTTCGAGAAAAGACTTTACCGTCTCGATCTTCTCAGCCGCCTCATCGTCAGAATCCTTTGCCAGCTGTTCCGCCATGCCCGCATCGGATATCTTCTGCTCCAGCTCTGCGATTTCCGCATCATAACCCCGCTTCCTCTCTTTGAATGTCTTCCGGTCAATGCTCCGGTCAGCCAGTTTCTCGAAGAGTATCTGCTTTGCCTTCCTGTATTTTCACATCCTCTCCGGGTGATGATGAAATGCCAGACCGAAAGAAGAAACTGCCTCGCATTAAGCTTCGGAAAGTCTAACAGATCCTCCTTACATATCGTTCCGCCTCTAGGCTGCATATAGAAGCCCATCTCATCATCTATGTCTTCATCCAGGTAAATGACTTCCAACAGGGCTCGTACCAGATGTTCTCCCAAATCAGTCTGATCCAAATACACATCGATGAATTTGTCCATCACTTCCAATGCGCCAGCATAGTCATCTTTCACTTTCGCATCGAAAGCGTCTATCAGAGTCTGTGATTCAAACTGCAGCCAGTCAGTGCTGTTCGTTTTACAGAAGTAAACGGTAAAAAATGCGTACCGTGCATAATAGAAGAAATTTGTATATAATGGCCTTGAGAATAATCTATCTCAAGGCTATTATTAGTTACTCATACTTCGCACACTGAAAAACGTAGGATTCCTAGAAATCAAACGGCTTTTGGCATCTGAAAACGAATTTTCCAGTTTTCAGGCAGCTTGCTGATAAAAAGGCATACCAGTTCCGTCACCTGGGCCTCCGATGCATGGAAGTATTCCCTTACGCTGCCAAGCAGGGTATCTATCATAAGCACGATGGCACAGTCAATGAGGTCGTTGACTATTTCGCGCTGGACACCATAGAACAGATCCTCAAGGCTGCGGTTGTCGCTGTTCTTGAAACGCTCTACGGAAAGTATCATGTACCGTATCGCCACCACCACCATATGGGAAGTGATTGCATCATAACTCGTGCTGTGGCACTCTGTCCGCAGCTTCAGGTAGCTTTTGGTGAGTTTGAAGTAAGTCTCGATGTTCCAGCGTAGCGTGTACGCTTCCAGGATCTCTCTTTCGGACAGGGACATATCCGTGCATACGAAGCACACCCAATGCCAGGGCAATATTATAATCAATCAGGCAGATGTCCCCATCCGGGTGGAGCATGATATTGGCCGGCTTGATGTCTCCATGAAGAATACCATATGGCGGCCTGCTGTGCAGATAGGCCAATGCATCCAGCAGTTGGCATGCCCATTTTACGGCATCTGCCTGCGATATCTGCCGCCCCTCTGCCAGAAGCTTATCAAAGCTTTCTCCCTCTATGTAATCCATGACGGTATACACCATACCGTCTTCCTGAATAAAATCATAGACCTGCGGGACATTGGTATGGCTCAGATTCTTCAGCATATCCACTTCCCGGCGCAGCGACTCCGTCCCTGCACTCAGTTTCCGTTTATCTGCTTTCAATACCACGTCCTTTTCCAGGCGCATATGCCTGCCCAGATAAACAACCCCTCCGCCCCCGGCTCCTATCTTTTCTTTTATTTCATAACATATATACCCGCTACTACCTGAGACATCTTCCCAAACCATACCTCCCCCCAATATTGAGCAGTTCCTTATCGAATGCCATACTCCTGTTCCAGATTGTTCTTAAGCTTTTTCCCTGTAACACGAAAAATTGCAGCACTGATTCCTGCAGCCAGAATCGCTATAGCCATCATCACGATACCACCATAAAACAAGCATTCGCTTACCGATAAACCGAACATACACTATTCCTTCCCTTCGCCCAGTCAGCCGATCTTACAGAGCAATCCGGAAATATCCTTCCAGACATCAGAAATACCATCCACCACCGTAGATGCCTTCTCTACCCACCCAAGAAACATATCCAAACCCTGCACACAGAAATCCGTCAATCCTGCAACTCCTTCAAAATCACTGTTTGCCTTTGCCATGTTCCGGAATTGCCTGAGTCCCGCTTCCGCCTCAATGACTTTCTTCTGAATTTGGCCAAAAACACATTTTTCCTCTGCCTCTTCCATGACCTCTTCAGCCATATCCGGTTCCTCCAAAGCAGTATAGACTTCCGCCAGGCCAAGATACGCTTCATAATCCGTTTCATCCATCTGTATAATATTTTCAAAAACTACTTCTGCCTGTTCATAATTCATATCTGAAAGGTATCGGTATCCCAGATCCAATTGCTCCGAATGCTTATCCCCCGACACCTTGCCATATGCATAGAGTTGGATAAAGAGAAACGCAACAACAAACACGGTTCCGCCTGCCAATAACCTTTTTATTTTTCTATTCACCGCCGCCCCAGCCTTTCCGGATGGCATTCACACTCACACATCCAACACCGGCATGTAATATGCCTTAACCAACACCGCCGTTATATTATCCCTTTCCCCCCGTGCTTTCACCATGGAAACAGCGTCCGCCAGCCGCCTTTTCATAGCTGCCCGATCCGAAAAAAACTCCGGCTTCATCCATTCCTTTATTTCACCATCCGAAAGTTCATGAATAAAGCCATCGGAACATAAGAGGAAAACCGCATCCCTCTCAATCCTCCCCGCCTGATATACCACACGCAGGGATTTTGCCCCTCCGATACACTGCAGAATAATGTTCCTGCGTTTATCATGCTTTGCCGCTTCACTGGACAGCCTCCCTGCCCTCACTTCCTGCGCCACGAAACTTTGATCCTCCGTGATCTGCCGCAGTTCCCCATCCATGCAATATGCCCTGCTGTCACCCACCTGCGCTGTTATATATTCCCTGTCCCAAATCAAAAGCAGCGTCAATGTTGTCCCAACCTGTATCCCATTCTCCCTGGCATACTCATAAATCATCCGGTTCTGCGCCTGTACACAGCTTTCTATTCCGCTGTGAAGGCAATCCATAATCTGCCTGCCATCTTTACCCTGCATTTCCCTGCCAATCGTATAATCAAACCAATGGTTGAGCGACTGGATGGTACTTTTGCTCGCATAATCCCCTTCCTGCATTCCTCCCACCCCATCACACACTGCTGCCAACAGCAGGGAATGCCCCCCTGTCTTCATCATTCTAACACAACAGGCATCCTGATTGACTTTTCGGCATATCCCCATATCTGTCTGCATTTCCGAAATAAACCGTATCCCATCCTCCGGAATCTGCCTGGCAACTCCGCATCTATCCAATATCCGTATTGTTTTTTCCTCCATCGCCTGCCCCAATTCCTCATCCCTGCCGCTGCTTTTCCCATCCCGTACTTGTACCCCTGCCGCATCACAGCACTAAGGCCCCTAACGGCCATAAAAATCCAAAACGTAAATTATGCAGAAAAATAAGCCGCCTGCATTTAGAGCATACCGGAAAAATATTTCCCGCAATCTATAATCTCATTCTTCTTTGTTCCAGACCCGAAATCAGATAGGCATAATTTCCACATAAAACTCCACTTCTCCCATCCTGACTGTATTTCCCGAGATAATTTCCGTTTCCTCCTGAATCATCCTTCCATCAACAAAAGTATGGTTCGCCGAACGTAAATCACGTACATAAAAACGGTTATTTCTGCTGTAGAACTCACAATGCTGCCCGGAAACGGTAAGGTTATAATCCACCGGAATCTGTACCATATCAATATTCCGCCCAACCGCCACATGGCGGTCCAACGGATACCGGAATACCCTCTCCGGATTTATCCTATCCCTCAAGACCAGCAGATACCGTCCCTCCGGAACTGCTGCCGCTTCCTCCTGTCTGATCTCTTTTGGTACTTCCGGCACTGCTTTTCTGCCTTTCTTTTTCACTGCCACTGCCGGCTTTTTCTCTTCTTTCCCTGTATTCCCTCTTCTTTTATTATAAATAAAGAGCAGAACTGCTGCCAAAAGCGCGAAAACAACCCCCGCCAGTTTTCCGGTTCCAATCCCTGAAACCTCCGGTTCCTGCGGCTCTGGTTCTATCTCCGGTTCAGGTTCCGGCACAGGCTCTGGTTCAGGTTCCGGCTCTTCCTCCGGTTCAGATTCCGGTTCCTCCTCCACCAATGTAAAAGGCATGGATGCTTCTCCTGTCACTTCCACATCCCCATCCTCTGTATGTATGTTCAACAGCACATGCCGGTTATCCCCATCCATAACTTTTTCCGGCACATCCATCCGGATACCACATATCCCGGAGAAATCATGGATTCCAGCCACAATCTCCCCAACCTCACCATAATCCTCAATCAGAAATTCCTTCCCGCCTGTCATCCGCGACAAGGCAAACATATTTTTTAATTCCTCAGAGTTTTCCTTGTAGACATGCCCGATTGTATAGACCGGACGGGATGTCTCATTCAGTTTGGCTGCCAGTTCCTCTTTTGTGATACCAATTGCTTTATTGTCCACACCATCTGAAATAATGATAAATCTGGTATATGCTGTATCATTCTGGATATCCCCCAGCATTTGAAACACAAAATCTGTCAGATAAGTATCCTGATTTTGAAATTCCATCCCCTCTATCAGCGTCAAAAGCACATCCTCCCCCTTTGCCCTTTCCGCCAGAAACTGAATTTCCTCCCCAAACAGTGCAAAGCTGACTTCCTCCTGCTCCGGTATTCCCTGCACATACTGCCGCAGGATTTCTTTAATATTCCCACGGTTTTCCTCTGTAACGGACAGAGAATTATCCACCATAATAATGGTATGGACGGAAATATTTTCCGGCTGTATTACCTCCACATTTTCACAGGGATATTGGGCAACCTGCCCTTCCGCATCATTTACCTTACTGCCGCACTCAATATAGGCCACTACCGCCTTCCCATCCGCCACAATCTGCATAAGACGGCCGTCTGCTGCCGCATATGCCTGTCCCATGCCGCCAAAAGCTATCCATACCGCAAGCACTGCTATCCATATGTTCCACCTATGCCTTACCCACTCCAATTTTCTCCCTCCTATTCCCGTCCTGTATCAGCTTTGGTTTTTGTATTCCCCATTTATCTTCTCTATTAATTTCGCCCTCTGCTTCCCGAAGAGAGCCACCGCCAGCGCCAATCCGGCCGCCCCGGCTACGCACAGCACGATGCCTGCTGCCATTAAAATACTTCCCATACCAGTTCCTCCTCACATATGAAACATTTCCTCCAAAAATATTTTCACATATACACTATCCATTTCTCCATTTTTTATTTCTTATTCTGTATTTTTCCATGCTGCTTAACCAGTATAAGCGTTACCTTCATAAATACATATACTCGTGATTTCTCCTCCCTCTGAACCATAACCAATACGATAGTTACCTGGCGCATCACCTGTAGCAAATGAATAATCATTTACTCTCACAAAGCCATATTTTTTCAATGTCTCTTCCGCTTCTTTTTCCTTCATTCCCGGATATAATCCCAATAACGTCATATTGCCAGCTTGCTGATTCTCATAATATAATATACCGCTATTGTCCATATAAAACGTAAATGCAGGTATATCATCATAGCTTCCTTCATAAACATATCCTTCTTCTACTTCCTTAAAATCTATACCACAACCAGATGCCAGACCATCCATTAATTCCATTCCATATACACCTTCCATTTCCATAAATACTTCGCCTATATCTAAATCCATATCTCTTTTCAGCATATCATGGTAATAACGAAGGTATACTCCTGTATAGACACTATAATTACGTGCCATTAATGCTCTCCACTGTATATCCCCGGAAAAATCATTTTCCTTTTTCCAATCATCCATGTATTCAATCTCTGCTTCCTTTATCACCTCATTTTTATCTAAATCATAACTATAAACAAAAACCTCTATGAAATCCGGTCCCTTTATCAAAAGTTCCTCCTGCCCGTCCTTGTCTATATCCACAATCGCATATTCATAAAATGTTTCACCATCATACTCTTTCGTGTTCGGAGAATAATATTCCTTTTCTGTATCTTCCGGCCAATATCCTCCGAGACTGAAGGCTGCAAGCATATCCGTATAGCGCTGCATTAGTACAATATCTTTTTCATCCATACTTGCCGCCATATTATCCAGAACATCATCGTAATACGCCATTACCCGCTCCGCTTCATCTACCCCATAAGGATGCGGAAACCCGCCATACAATTCATTGATCCCCCATGCAGAGGGATAACTAAAGTCCGGTAAATTCTCCCGAATGTCTTTCATTACTTCGACAGGTATTTGCCCTATACAATAATATCCCGTACAGTCATAAAAAGGTGTTGAATCATTAATCTGCGGCCTTGTATAATATTCCAGTTCCTCATTTCCTATATTCAGGCAGTTCCTGATTTTGCATGTGCCGTAATTTAATTCAATCCCCCCACAGACACCCCCGCCTGAATTATCACCTGATAAAATCACTTCTGCCGTATTCAGGCAGTCTTCTATTCTCATCGTCAATATCTTATTTTGACCGCTGAATGTAATAAAATCCACTTCTCCACAGATGGCTCCTGCCAGCTTATTCCCTGTCACATTATTATAATTTGCACATTGCCGTATTATGTAATTCTTGCTGGATGCCTTAACTTCATCCCTGCTGCCAATCCTTCCTACAATCCCTCCCACAGAATAATCGGAAGAGTCGGATGTAGACACTTCCCCATAATTAAAACACCGATTTATTGTCAGAAGTACCTGATATTGTAAGTCTCCATAACGGTTATGCACAGAGCCAATCAGGCCTCCAACCCCGCCTTCCAAATAACCTTCTCCGGTAATATTTCCATAATTTTCACAATTATAAATATATACACTACCCAAAGCCGCCGATTGACTGCCCAAATATACATCCCCGGCAAGGCCTCCTGCACCACCTTCATTTGACGCGGCATCAGATATAACATCCGCGTTATTATAGCAATATTGGATATTTATAAAAGTCTGCTCCGGTGGAACTATACTGCCGACAAGCCCTCCCCTCCCCTGGACACTGCCTGTAACATAACAATTACTTATTGTTCCGGAAATCATCTGATCTGCTAATGCAGCATCAGATACATTTACATTTTCCAGGCCCAGATTCTGTACCGTACCGGACAGCTTTCCCAAAAGGCATGATGACAGGTTCGAAATCACATGATAGTTTCCATCCAACATACCTTTAAAATCTGATTTCTTCCATATTGCACCTGAAAAATCCAAATCAGACATTAAAATATAATTTCCATCTATATCCTCTGTTACTTTTTGCAAATCATCCAAGGAATATATCCCTACATAACCTTCCGGAACATCCACAAGAGCTTCCTCTGCCACTATAAAACCTTCTCTTTCCCCTTTACCCGTTACAAACAATTCTGTTTGTCCACTCTCATGTGTTTCAGCCATATTTTCATCAGACATTTGGCTTGAATCTACAGCGGATGGTTCCAACACATCTTCTCTGTTATTCTCTTCGTGATCCTCTTTCCCTGTTTCTACAGGCTTATCTGATTGATTTTTGGAGCTGCCACATCCACATAAAATAAGAGTAATGGCTTGAAAATATAACATTATTATAATAAACATACGTTTCCTGCCCATAAAATCATCCCTCCTCTCTTCTCACTCCGTTAACCAACCCGCCTGTACCAATTCCGCATAAATTTTCTCCAAAAGCGGCATTTCCGAATCTTCCTCCCCCGCCTGTTTATACAATTCCACAGCTTTTTTATAGCTATCCTCGAATCCATGGTAATCCCGCTCTTCCACTTCCTTATCTGCCTGCTCATCCGCTTCCAGGAAAGCCTTCCGTTTATAAGAAATATAATTTTCTCCGTATAAATCCAACGCCTGGTCTATCATTTCATGCGCATGTTCAAATTCCCTGGCCTGCTCATACAAAATCGTAAGATTTATATAAGTCTGGTAAGATGACATACCATTACTGATAATATCCTGAAATACCTGTATTGCTTTCCGACTGTATTGCATGTCATCCGTATTGGCTTCCAGATTAATATACATTTGCGCCAGACGTTCATACAGCAGCCCGGTACTGCCAAGCGGCAGTTCCCGGATAGCCTTTTCCAACATGGCCGCACTGTCCAGCAGCGCTTCCGTACTGTTTTTATCCAAGTCACAGTAAAAAACATATGCCCGCATACGGATCGAATCATCCGCAGTCAATGCCAGGCATTTTTGAAACATTTCCCTTGCCGTTTCTATGTCATTCCGGCTTTTTGCTATTTCTCCCTGGACGAGATAAATCTGGTCTTCCGCCAACCCTTTGCCAATCGCCCTGTCCAACACCTCTTTTGCGTCCCCGCTCCTTCCGTTTCCTGCGTAAGCAATGGCGAGGTCGCGATAAACTGCCGTATTTTCCGTATCATACTCCAAAGCTGTTTCCAATGCTTCCGCCGCTTTCCCATAATCCAAAGTCTCATAATAGCAATTCCCCATCAGCAAATACAGATTCGCCATCGTCACCCTATCCTCAAACGGACCCTTCCCCAACAACGACTGTATCTCATCCATGCAGCCCTCAAAATCACCCTGCCGGTACATCCAGACTGCCTTTTCATAATGTGCCCGGGGATTCTCGCTGTCCATGGCAAGGCATGCCGTATAATTTTCCTCAAACATATCCTGATTATACTCTGCAACAGCCTCTTCCAATTTTGAAATATATGCTGTATACTGTTCCTCCCGCTCTGTACGGCTGATATTCTTTCCTGCAAAAATCAACACAATCCCTGCCAGAAAAACAGCAAAAGAAAACAGCAGTTCAACCCTCTGTTTCCACAATAAACGCTTATATCTTCCATCCAGCTTTGCAATCTGATCCAATGCTTTCAGCATCTTCACCGCTGACTGGAAACGGTCTTCCTTCCTATATTCCATAGCTGTCACCAGGATATACGCAAACGCTTCCGATGACAATTCGCTCAGCTCTTCCATGTCCAATTCCGCCCTGCCGTCCTCAGGCCTCCTGCCGGTCAACAGATGATACAACGTAGCCCCCAGGCTGTATATGTCGGAACGTACATCAATCCGTTGCTCCGGATTATCAACAAATATACTGTCCATGGTAGTATCCAGAAAAGCAGTCGCCTGCCCGTCACGCCCCTCCTGCGTCAGGCACAACGTTTCCGTCACGCCCCCCATATTTACAATGGCATTTCCTTCTCCTTCTTTTAACCCTGCCTGCTGTTGTAACCTCTCTTTGATTTCCTCCACCAACGCCTTCTGCTCCGGCGCCGCATATCCTTTGCTGTAGCCAATGGCCATAAGTTCGTTCTGCTCAAAAAACCCGGAAATATTAAAATCAATCAGACAGACATTATCTTCCGGCGTCAACATGACATTGGCCGGTTTGATATCCCCATGCAAAATGGGGATATCCTGCCCATGCAGATAAACCAGCGCCTCACACAGCTGCCGTGCATATTTCACCACTTTTTCCTTTGTAAACCGGACATTCCTCTTCAACAGTTGCTGGAAAGATTCCCCAGGTATAAAATCAATCACAGTATAAACCTCATCGCCTGTATCCAGAAAATCATACACCTGCGGCAGATAAGAATTGCGGAGATTTTTCAGTATATTGACCTCCTGCCGGTTTTTCAATTCGTTCCGGGATTTCATATGCATCCTCTTAATGACTACTTCCTTCTGCAGCCGTTTGTGGTACGCCTTATAAACCGAACCGCCCCCGCCTTCCCCGATCTGCCCGATAATATCATAAGTATCCTTTAACTTTTCCTGAATGTTTGCCGTAACATCTTTCATACCTGTCCAACCTGTCTTTCCGTATGTAATACACTGCTTTTTGATTCTTTACTTATATCCCTGTTCTGATTCCTCTGTTCGATTTTTCTGCGATTTATAATGTCCCCTATTTTTTTTGTCCTTTATTCCCTTCTTTCCTTCCTTTGTACTTTTCCAATGTTTACGGATTCCCTTCCGTATCTGCAGCTATCCCATCTCCTGTAGTCTTCGCCACATTCCCGGATACTCCCGTACTTCCATCCGGCTTAATTCCCGTACTTTCCTCTGCTCCCGTTCCTGTCGTGATTCCTTCCACTTCGTCCATTTCTGTTCCTGCATCAGGCCCTTCCATCAGGCCTGTCTCCAATCCCTCTTCGGAAAATTCTCCATCCTCGATAATTTCCCTGTTATACTCATCCAACTGGAGCATTTTCATTTTCAAACTATATATATTTGTGTTGTCATACGTATAGGGCGCACGTTCTTCCGGGCCATAACCATCTCCCGGATAAATCTTATCTGATGAAAAATCAATATAATTTACCGGTTCTATCACACCATTTTTAATATTGAAAACATGCCATGTCCTGCCCGGCATATTGGGCACCGATGCCTCATAAACCAGCCCTTCTTTCCCATATACCTGGACTTTTGCACCGGATTCGCTCAATACCATATCTCCGCCGCCCGAATAATTGTGTACAATATATCTTTGTTCTTTTGTGGTATCAATATTAGCGGTAATTGTCTCCGGACCATAACCCCCCATATGATCTATATCCAACGTTACCGTCTGTGAGAGATTCCTCCACCGGAACCAGCAAATATGATATGGGGTTCCATCGCTGTCCTCCCCGAAAAAGTGCGAATCCAGAATCGAAGGCTGTGCTCCCCAGCTCATCACAATCCTATATTGATTTTCACTTTGGAGCAAAGGAGACATGGCGGCCTGTGTTGTATATTCCTTTCCGGACACTGTCAATAAATGATAGATAGTAACATACCCGTCCTTCTGCATGGAAACGGTATAATAACCTGCATGGGGCACCTCTATCAAAGCCTTTCCACTGGCATCCGTTTCTCCCGTTGCCACAGAATCCCCCAATTGATTTGAGTTTACAAAACCTTCATAAAAATTAACAACAGCGTTTCCCACTGCACCTGCAGTAACCGCATCCATTATGTTTATCTTTACTGTCGTTTTTTCCTTTCCCTGCTCTGTCGTCAGTAAAACAGGGTTATAATATAAAATTTCCCCATCTGCCACCTGAAGCCCTTCCTTATATAATTCCTCAAAATCCGGCCCTGAAAATATTGCCACATATTCCCCCGGTTTTAAGGAGAGCGAATAATTCCCCCCTATATCCGTCACGGTAGTCTTCACTTCATTATTTTCCACATTTCCCGCCGGTTTCAATGTCACATTAATATCCTGCAATGGCTCATTATCATTCGTACCTCTTACAGTTCCACTGATACCTGTCGTTATTATTTCTTCCTCATTCCCGGTATTATCATCCGGTGTCTCTCCCGCCCCACTATTATCGCTGTCATCACCGGAATTGTCATCATCGCCTTCATTCTCATCCCCATTATCATCAGAACCGCTTTCTTCCCCGTCAGAATCACTGTTCCCGCTATCAGAGTCCTCATTACTTTCATTAGAATTATCATACTGCAAAATATTTTCCATAACATTCCCATATATGCTTCCCGGCCCGCCTTCTTCATTTGTCTCCGCAGGCACTGCCAACGGAATTATATTTCCTGTTTCTGCCGGAACCACTGGTTTTATCACAGTTGGCATGGCTCTTTTCGCTATTTCATCCTCAATTTCAGCTTCCGGTTCCTCTTCCTGTGGCTCCTGTTCCTGCGCTTCATCTTCCGGGGCGCTCACATTCCCCTCATGGCTGGCGGCATCCTCCTGCGGCGTCTCATACCCCTCCAGCATGGCAAGAAAATCCTCTGAGCCGGTATTTTCATACCCCTCCCTCAGTACCTTTATGTAACTCTCCATATTTCCATTAGAAAAATAAAAATTCGCAAGCTGTGTATATACATCCAGCTCCTGCGGCAGCATTTCCTTTGCCTTTTCCATTATTTCTATTGCCTTGTCCGGCTGTCCCAATGCCATATAAGCATCTGCTAATCCCAGATAAGCTTCTAAACAATAAGGATCGATTCCCAAAGCCGCCTCATAAGCTATCACTGCATTTTCATAATCCAGCTCTGAAGCATACCTTTTCCCCAAATCCAACTGTGCCTGCAAATCATTTCCTCCGGATCCGCCCGTGCTGACCATTACCACAACAACTGCCGCTATTACTGCCAGTGCCAGCAATGCGCCAATAAAAAACTTCGATTTCAATACATTCTTCATCCTCTTTCCCTCCATTCCATCACCACATCAGTCCATCCCGGTTCTGCACTTCTTTATACCTGCAATTACCTTCCATATTTCGAAAATACAAAATCCTCATTGGCAAATTTCAGAATCATACCGTCATATACAGCTTCCCGCACTCCCGGCTGAAGACGCCGCCCATTGATGAAGCTTCCATTCTTTGACTGGTTATCTTCCAGATAATATTCCCCGTTCACATGGGACAGCACGGCATGGTTCCGGCTGACGGCATGGTTATCATAAATGCAGATATCCGCTGCCGTCCCGGAACCAACCATTACCCGTTCCCTCTCCATCCGATAGACAGCACCGTCCCGTCTGCGAATCAGACAGGCCGCAGGCTGAACCGGAAGCTCCGGCTGTTCCAGCATCATGGTACATTCCTCATCCTCCTCCATCCCGGACATATTCCCTCTCATCCCCACATCTGCCGCATATGGGTTTAAACCGCTTTGATACGGTTTTTCCACTGCATATGTATAAAAACCCGCATCCTGGCTGGTATATGGCAGGTTTTCCCGGCTTCCGCCCTGCATAACGGTTGGCATATCTCCCTGTACGGCCATCGGCATACCCGCCCGTCCGGTTCCTGCCACATTTCCCTGCGCCATCACCAGTATACCCATCTGCCCGGCCCCTGTCTCATTCCCATGCGCCATAAATGGTGCGACTGTCTGTGCGGTTCCTGCCATATTCCCCTGTCCTGTCGGCACACCTGTCTCCGTCTGCATTCCGGCATATCCTCCGGCCTGCCCGTTCGCATATGTCATACTGGCAGGTTCAGGCATCATAACCGTATTCTCATAGCTTTCATACAACCCATCTAGTTTATCCCTGGCCGCACTTCCTATATTTCCGCTTGTCTCGGGCTGCATCTGGTATTCCCCTCCTGCATCATCTGACTGGCCTGTTTTCCTTTTCCCCGGTATTAAAAATGCATTCTGCTTCCCGAATGCACTCTGTTTCTGCGAAGCGTCTTGTTTTTTGCCATCCCTTTTAAAAAAGCCTTTTTTTCCTTCTTTTGAGGACGCCTTTTTTTCCGTTTCCTTTTTTCTCTTCTCCTTCTTTTCCGAACCCTTTCCCGTGCCTATGGCTTCATTTCCTTCCCTTTCCGACATTCCCTGTACCGGTATCGGGACAACGGCCTTTCCGCCCGGTTCCCTTCCGGGAATATTAACCACTGGGATTCTTGATCCGGACGGTGCCTTTTTCAAAACCCCCTTTTCCGTCCCTCCGGAACTCATACCCCTGCCTATACCTTGTGGCGGAGGAGCCGCCATAGCCACATTCTCCTGTCCCGCTGAAGCCGGTTCCTTTTCCTGGGAATGCCATTCCGGAGCGGTTCCCGAAATACCTGTACTCTTTTTCAGTATTTCCCTGAAATCAGACAATTTCCTTATCCCGTCCCTGCTGAATGCATTTAAAATATCGAACAAATAAGTGTCTCTTTCCTGATAGTCCGGCTGTACCCTACCCACAATCTCCTGCAAAAATACAATCTGATCTTTCTGGAACATATGGTCAAACGGCAAGTACAGCAACATGCAATTCCCCTGTCTGTCCAGATAAACATATTCCCAATCCAAAAGCAAATGCTTCATATCAAGCATATAGGCATCCACTTCTTCAAACGCATTGGCAAGGCTGTTAAACAGAAAGAGCACATCCTTTTTCACCCGCGGCCTGGCAAGCCATCCGCTTAACTTCATTAAACCGGTAATATCAAATTGAACAAACTGCTGGTCATCCCTATTGACAACCTGTGCCTGAATTATATTCACCATATGATTGTGAGCCATCATCTTTAAGGCAAACGTATCCATTTTAAGCTGTTCCCCCATATCTGCCACAAGATATGCCGTTTCGCCCACATTTTGCTGCAGCAGCCTGAACTTCCCGTCCCTAACCTCCATGTCCCAATGCCTCCTTTTGTCTGCGCCTCTGTCCTCCGTCCCTGTCAATCCGCAATCTTAAGCTGGAGCAGCGTCCATGTGCTGCCATGGCACACAGGTGCAACCCCATCTGCAGCCATAAGCCCGGCGTCATCAAAGACAGGCCGGATTGCCATATAATTATCCTGGTCAATGTACCCCCACAATCCATCCTTTTTAACTGCCGCATAACCATTAGTAAAAGATTTCGCATCTTCATAACCACAGGCAATTTTCTGTTCCTCCTCCTGGTCAATATATCCCCATTTCCCATCCATACACACCGCACACATGCCGTCAGCCTCAAACGCCCTGACATCCTCATAAACCTGTTCAGATAACCGTTCTCCCTTTTCATTTACAAAAAAGAAAACATCTCCCTGCTTCACGGCAACCATTTTACTGACACTGCATATTCCCCTGCTGTTTCTTGCCACCTCATCATAAATAAAATCTGTCACCAATTCCCCGCTACGGCTAATCAATGCCCATTTCTCCCCCTGTTTTACCGCGCCAACCCCTTCGCAAATGGGCGTTGCACTATCGTAAATAAATTCCGTTTTCTCCTTAAAGCTCTTATCCAGATAACCATATTTTCCATCCTTCACAGCCACTATCCTGCTCTGGGAGACAATCCCCAGGGAGTCATACCCTCCCTCCGGCATTTTCGTCTTATATCCCTTCCGGTTGATAAAAAAGCATTCCTCCCCATCCCTTACCGGAATCCAGTCGGTATCCTTCCCGTCAAAAGCGATCTCATCATAGACAGCTTCCACCACCGGCTTCCCATCCAGCCCTACTAATCCCCGTTTTCCTTCCTGCTCATAAACCGCATACTCCCCGGCAAAGTCATAAATTCTTCCATAAGCGCAGGCCCGTTCCACGTATGTTCCTTTTACCGCATCATAATACTGCGCCACAACCTCACTGTCCGGATACTTTTCATGCCATCCTCCTACCAGATCTATCACACTGTCCTCGGATAGATACTCCTGCGTAAATTCATACAGTTTCACCACATCCCTCTCCAACGGGCCATACACTGCAATGATAGACTCCATCTTCTTCCGGTACTCTTTGTAATCTCCCATGGCAAAATAGGCATCTGCAATATACTCTTCCAACTCTGCCGTTTCCCCTTTGACACCTTTCGCATCTTCATACCGGGCAACAGCGTCCAGGTACAGCCCCTTTTCCTCCAGCCGCTGTGCCTCTGCAAGAATAGAATTGTATTTCTTTTCATTCCCAATCCAGGAAGACAGCGTAATATACCACGCCAGTCCTAGCAAAACAACCATAACAATCGAAAGATTCCTTTTCATAAATTTTACCTTTCCACATGTCATATCCCTTTTGGCACAAACCCGTTTTCACGCTCCGATCAACAGGACAGCCAATGTCCCCAATGCCAGAAAAGGGCCGAACGCAATTTCATCCTTCATGCCTTTTTTCTTCCGCAATACCTGAAAAACCCCATAAAAGGCAGATAAGATCAGCGAAACTACCATAACCAGATAAGCGCTCCCCACACCCAGGCACATGCCGATAACCGCTACAAGCTTCACATCCCCCATGCCTATGGCATGTCCTGACAACACATATGCCACATAAAAAACAGCGCCGCTTACCATCCCGCCAAACAACGTAAATTTCAGATTCTCCATCCGCAGAGCCGAGAGGAGAAACATTTCCGCAAGAAACAATACGCTTCTGCATAACAAAAGATACACAAGCCATCGGTTAGGGATCCTCTTTTCCCTTGCATCTTCCCACGCAATGGGATACAAAATGGCTAACAGCATCACATAACGCACTGTCTTAAGCGGCCCATAGCCATATTGCATAAACAGCCATGTCAATCCCGTGCATACTGCCAGGCAGAGTATCAGCGCAATCCCCCGCCGTTTATCCATGCGGACAAGAAACTGCCGCCGGTTTTCCCTTTTTTCTTCTGCCCCCCGCATTAACGCCTCTTTGGCTTCTTCCATTTTCAAATCATACCGGCACATCAAATTCCAGAAATAACACAGAATACCTGACGCCACTGCCACACCAACAAACATAACCCTCACCATAGCGATGTCTTCGCACACACCTTGTACCGTCTCGGTTCCAACTCAAAGATCCCCAGATGGAAATCTATCGTATACACAATCGAAACCTCCAGTTCCGGCATCCCGCCGCTGGACGAATTTGCCCACTTACTATCGCCGAACTCTAAACCACCCATGCCGCCGTCAATCCCCAAATCTTCCAAATATTCATCCGCACTCTTGGACGACATATTTTCTATCTGTTCCTCCACAATCCCTTCCACAATGGCCGCAATTGCCATATCGCTCAGCATATCCGCACCCATTGTCTTAATCAGGCTGAAAATATTATCCATCAAAGCGTCCGGATCGCCAAAAAATTCACCGGCATGCTGCCCCGCCTGCTGTACCGAACCAATCACATTTCCGCCGCCCCTGATTGTTTCCCCAACCGCTTTTACATCGTCCAGCAGACTGCCTGCATCTGCCGCAAACTCCGCTGCCTGTGTTGAAGTACTGACACGCTTCTCCACAATCCCTGTCTTCGTCAGTACATAGCTGTATTGTGAAATTTCCCTGGCCGCCTCTGTTGCCGCATACTGTAGGATAACCTGAGCCCTGGCAATCTGGATTAAATCCATCATCGCTAAATAAAATACAATAAAAATCACCAGGAAAATGGAAGCTTCCAGGGTAATGCTCCCTTTTTCTTTGCCCTTTCCTATCCCACCGGCCTTTCCCGGCCGCGTCAAACGCCTAATACCCCTGTATCCCATGATAATCTACCTTAAATGCTTCCCTGTCATAAGCAACATCATATCCCGCGCCACCCAGCCTCTGCAAAAAGAACGTGTCTATATAAAGTGTGGCATCCACGGAAACCATCGTGTACATATCCTTTAACGTATTCTCCGGTTTCGCCTTTTTTTCCGTCAAATTCAGTTCAATGCAGTCCGCCGCCCGCCCTAACAGTTTCGTCTGCTGGGACGGGATATACATATTCACACACACCAATATCCACAAATAGTCCTCATAAATAAACCCTGACCCGTCGTCATCGTAAGGCACCGGTCTGGATAACAGCCAATTCTTCCATTTACTTTGCCTTTTAATCAGCGGCACCGCTTTCCCTTCTACCACCAGGTCTGTCACATTATCCACGGTCTCCACCGTAGCGACGATTGCCAGCAAAGCACCCCTAATTGCCGTCCTCCCTACCATCCCCACAGGGAAAAGGGCCGCAATCGTCCCTGCCTGCCTACCCAGCTCGCTGTCCGTAAAGGCAAAGGACATATTGAAGACAAAATTAGCGGCAAACAAAATCGCCTTTGTCTTATTGATATTGCTTTTCACATTCGGACTGCCCCACAGGATATACTCCACTTCCGCCCGGTACAACGCATTTTTTTTCAATGCCGCCCTGCTTAAAGACTGCGGTTCTTCAATCGCACTTCCGTCCCGCTCACGGTTTACCGTATAGTAGGAAAACATGCCCATCACATATTCCGTGCAGTACAATGGCTCGAGCGCGCTCTCCGCAAACTTCCCCATCATAGAACCGAGGGAAGCCATCTGTGACAGCGATGCATTTTCCCGGTTCAGATTTTTGCTGCCGCTCTCCGACGCTTTTTTCCTGGACTCTTTATCATCCAGGCTTCCTTCCGCCTGAATGGCATCACCTGCATAATCCCCTTCTGCCGCAATCCCCAGCCACACGGAGGGAAGAGCGTTTCCACCGATATCCCTGACATTGAGGTCTTCGATATCCGATGTGGCCAACAGTGTATTCCATTGCTCCATCTTCGTTGTCAGCTTATTTTTCCATGTCGAGGCCTGTGAATTAGCCGCAGACTCGTTGGCGCTGTCCGTATTACAATAGGTATCTTTCAATTTTTTTATAAACGGATCCCTCTCATCCACGGTCAAATCAATGTCCCCGGATAAAACAGCCATATCTGCCGTATGGTAATGCCCAAAAAAATTACCGGCTGCGGCGCTTACCTCCCCGCCTTCCATAATCTGCCCGTAATCCGCTCCCCCCATGAAAACCGATTTCGAAGAAATATCATAATCCACACGGTATTCCATAAAAGTAACCTGGTCCAACAGCCCCAGCACATCGTCAAAATAAACCCTGTTCTGTATGGTCTTCGCCTCATAGTCAGCAATTATACCGTTATTCTCAAATAAACCGCTTATTTCATCAATGCTTTTCCGGTAAGCGCTTTTGGAAGCGTCATTGGAAAGGTTATTCACCGCTGCCTTCCAATCCTCATACTTTCCTCTGCTGCCTTCCAACGCATCCCTTATCTCATTCAGCTTATCCGCCACTTCCGTGCAGCACTCGCTGCCTTCCCTGGCATATTCCCGCTGCACATGCATGGAAGAATAGGACTCTTCCACAAGCCGGTCCAATTCCCGCCCTATGATTTCTATCCCTTCCTCCATATTGGCCTCTGCGTTCCCGTAATCCGAAATCAGGCGCTCGTTTTCCTCATACTCATCACTCTCAGGATCCAGGTTATCCAGCAATTCCTGCGTATTCTTCCCGTTCATAAAATTAGTGATGCGCTTCATTTTTATCAGATTCGACACCGTATCCGGGGTAATGCTGCTTACATCGCAGCTTAAATCAACCATTTCCTCCATCAGGTCCTTCATTTCCCCCGATGCGCTATCCGTACAATGTGTCAGTCTATAATAAGACACTGCCAACAGTGTGATTTTTTCATAATTCTGTTCTGTGCTTGTCACTAATCCGTTCAGATAGGCTTTCGTGCCGATGGCATTGACATAAGTTACCTGCCTGTCCGCCAGCCCGTTCAATTCATCCAATAACTTTTGGACATCGTTCAAATCCTTCTCAAATTTCAACTGGGCATCTGCGGCTGCCTTCTCTTCCTCCAAAGTCTCCAGTTCACCCACCCTATCCTCCATGGCCCGCCCGACCAGGGTAACCGGTGCGCGGTACTTCATATATTCCAGCACTTCCTGCTTAAAGACTTCCGTCTGATAAATTTCTGTATCCACAAGGTCCGAAGCGTGGAACCCGCCCTCCGTCAGTTCCAGGTACACCAGCGCCTTGCTGAAATCTTCCCCGGAAACACCGCAGGCGTTCAGCGACATCTCAAAACAGTCCTTCATAATGCTTTCCACTTCCTCTGCCGTATCCGCCATTGCCAACAGGCCATACGCTGCATTTAACTGCTCATGGTAATTGGATAAAGCAGCATTCATCGCCAGATCCCCTGCTTCGGAAACGAGATTCTTACTCGCCAGTATCCGGCTCCCGTCAACCATAACTCCGCTGAATATAAACATCGGGATTAAAATCAAAGTCAGAAAGACCGCAATCGCCCCATCATGTTTTCTGCAAAAATTTGTCATTTCCCCACCCCAGCCGGCTCCTTCGGAACCGGAATTATACTTTCTGCTTCCTTCCATAAAATGTTGGTAAACAGCCATGCCCGGAAATATGCTCCGGGTATGGCCTAAAATACATATGTCCGGATTCCGTCCATGATTTTTTCCAAATCGCCCTGGATACCCAGTTTTTCACTTACAATCGTAAGAGCATCCCCTGCCAGGTCCACCATACGCACAAACGTTGCCGGATCCAGCGCCACAGCGGACGCCGACTGCTTGTACGCCAGGGAATCCGGATAGCCAAAATAACGCATAACCCCCGGCGTAGGGAACCGGAACGTCACCTCGGCCATAATCCGCGTGGAAAACAATCCCCTCTCGACAGATACCGTATTGTCCGCATAAGCCCCTCCGGCCAGCAGCAGCGTGCTTTCCGCCACTGTATCCATAAAACCCTGCAGCTCATCCCCACTGGTCCATGCCCCATACCCGGCCAATTCCCGGTACAGCACGAACAAATCCCTGTGGGCCGCTTCATAATACCGGTTCACATCCGCAGGATCCGAAGAAAAATCAATTGCCTTTTCCCTGTACTCCCCCAGTTCCTGATAGCCCGGGTTCGCCAGGACATGCGCCCCCTGGTGCGCCACACGCTGCACCTGATAGAGCATCGCCATCTCCTGAAGTTTAAATAAACCTAAATAAAGCAAGGCAAATACGGTCATCAGCACGATAGGAAAAACGATGGCCGCCTCTACCATAACTGCGCCTGTTTCTTTTTTCATAGTTTGGAGTCCTGTCATTCGCAATTAACCATTACCCTATAAAATCTGTAAATTGCTCAAACACTGCCTCAACTGCTGCCGTTAACTGCTCCCTGAAAATAGCGGCAATTGCTATCACGATGACCATAAGCAAAATGATTTCCACAAATCCAACACCTCCTTCCTCATTAAGCAGTTCCTCCAGCTTTCCCCGCAAAACCTGTCCCATCTGCAGTTTCTTAATCCGTAAAAATGTCTTCATGTCTCTTCCCTCTCTTCTTTCCCTTTCCTCTTTTTTCTGTGACCATAGCCTGTTTCCATAAATCTGAATCTATCCCTGCGGCACTCCCCTTTCGCATAATTCGCAAGGGCATCCGGGAACGTAATCCTCCCCTTCTTCCTTTTCCGGAATCCGGAAGAATACCTGTTTGTTTCTTCCGACCCGCATAATTATGCCTGAAACATGCCGCAGATACCGGGACCTTTCCCTGCCTGCCCTGTTCCTGCAATTTCATTCCTGCAATCCCATCCGCATAGCTTCCTACATGCACTCCCGTCCATGCACTTTACATATATACGATTGCCTTCCTGCCATTACAGCCACACAGTCGGAACCGGGTCTCCGTTTTACAACCCCGAAATAATCGGAGCCATAACCATAAATAAAATACCGATGAAGATAATAACCGTCGGAAGCAGAAGCTCGGAATTCGCCTTCTCCCCCTTCTGCTTCACC
The DNA here is from genome assembly GCA_947385425.1 of uncultured Lachnospiraceae bacterium. Classification (GTDB taxonomy): domain Bacteria; phylum Bacillota; class Clostridia; order Lachnospirales; family Lachnospiraceae; genus Kineothrix. The sequence goes on from CANDKY010000028.1 coordinate 21,814, forward strand.
AGGTTACGTTTTTCCATCCACAGTTCATCTGCCATATCCTTCAAAAACATGGTCAGTTCCGCCGCACCTTTTTCCAACCCCTGCACCACCATGGAGGAAAACTTCCGTATCTCCTTGATCCCGCACCGTTCGGCAAACTCCCGGTACGCCGCCGCTTCCGGCACACCATTGTCAAGCTGGATGGCCGTAAGCTGCATTTCCTGAAACAATACCGTGTCAGACTGCCCCGCAATCATGTTCCACGCATCACGCAGCAGCATCCCCGAATTTACAAGCAGTGTCATCTTCGACAATACCTGTGGGAACTCCGCCAGGATTTCCTCCCTCCTTGCCGTCAGCTTGTCCTTAAAGCTTTCATTCATATACCACACAAAAATCGCTGCAAGGACTGCCCCAAAAAACAACGCAACTGGATTGTTTTCCAGAAGCGCCAGCAGAAAAATAATCGGAAGTACCGTAATCACATAAGTGATCTTCCCGCCTACCGACACATAGTAATAATATTCGGCATACTTTTTCCCATACACTTCGGACATCAGTTTAATCTTCTTCCGGGACGCATCCGACTTGATATTGAAATGAATAATCTCCATAATCTGAAAACCTATGTAAAACAATTCGCTCAGATAATAATCATCTGCATTAATTGAAGATGTCACTTCCTCAAACTTTTCCTCATATTTAAGCGCCACTGCCACCCAGAACAATACCGCCACCGTAGTCGGCAACAACATGGCAAGCTGAAATGTACTCTGCATGCTCCCCCGCCTTCCTTATATCTTAATATCCGTAAATTTCCGTCCCAGATGATAAGCCAGATAAAACATTCCCAGTGCAATCACCTTAATCCCTACATTGACAGGCGTATTGGATGCCGCCGTCATATCGCTGCCCATCCCCCCCAGGCTGACCAGAATCACTAACGGCATGACCATCATTATATTCAGTTCATTTTTATTCCCCGCTATGATCGTCTGGATCTCCATCTCTATCTCAATTTTGTCATTGATCACATCCCTCGTGGCCGCAATGATTTTCTGTATATTTGCCCCCTGCAGCGATACCCGGAAAACATCCGCAAAGCTGGCGATATCCTCCAAGCCGCTGCGGTTGGCAAAATTGGAAAGCAAATCTTCAATAGCTATATTATTCTCCATCCCGGTTACAAGAATTGCCAATTCCGTTGTAATATCCGCCTGATCCCCGTAAATCTGTTCCAAGTCATTCCACGCATCCCGAAAAGAATCCAGCGTGTTCTTCCCTGTTGCATAGGAAGTAGTCAGGGATTCCAGTAAATCCTTAAACTGCAGAAGCAACTCCTTTTTCCGTTTTTTCTGCCTGCTCTCCCTGTAAATCCCCTGCGCCAGCACCGCCACAGCAGCGGCAGCCGCCACCGTCACAACAATACTATGAAAAAACAGATATGATACCACCCCGCCTATCCCTGCGCCAATCAGCCCCGCAATCATCCGGTCACTAGCTGACATATAGTAAATATGATAATCATCACCACCGCCAATCAAAGACTCTATTGGCTCATATACGTCTTTCTCTTTTTTAAAAAGCTCCATGCCCCACCTCTTCTGCAAACTTTTTGCAAGCATACTTATCAATCACACTTATATCTTCCCCTTATACCCCATCAACTTCAGCTTAAAATCATTCACCAGCAGATTTTCTGTCCTTTCCAGCACCCCGTCCACCCGTTCCACTGTGGATGTTTCACTCTCCCGAAATACATAAAGCGGATTAAGCTGTATCGCCCCATTTTCATATCCCACTACTTCCGTGATCTCCATTGTCTTCCTGGAACGGTCCCGCAGCCTGGACAGATGGACAATAATATCCACCGCCGACGCAATCTGCTGCCTGACCGCATCCAAGGGAAGCCCATCCGCCCCGGTCAGAACCATAGTCTCCAAACGGCTTAACATATCCCTGGCGGAATTGGCATGCCCGGTGGATAAGGATCCGTCATGCCCCGTATTCATCGCCTGCAGCATATCCAGTGCCTCCGCCCCGCGGACCTCTCCCACCACGATACGATCCGGACGCATACGTAGTGCCGACTTAATCAAATCCCGGATACTGACAACGCCTACTCCTGCCGTATTGGCATTCCTCGTCTCCAAACTCACCAAGTTATCTACATTCACAATCTGCAGTTCCGCCGAGTCCTCAATCGTAATCACGCGCTCATCAGAAGGGATGAAATTGGAAATCGCATTCAGGAAAGTCGTTTTCCCGGAGCCTGTACCCCCGCATATAAAAATATTATATTTTGCCTTCACCAACAGTTTCAGCACATCCGCAATCTGCGGTGTAATTGAACCATATTGGATCAGTTTTTCCACCGTCATCGGATCTTTGGAGAACTTCCTAATTGTGACAATAGGCCCTTTCAGTGAAATAGGCGGTAAAACCACATTCACGCGGGAACCATCCGGCAGTCTGGTATCCACAATCGGATTCGCCTGGGTTACCTCCCGGCCCGCCAGCGCCACTATCCGCTGGATCACATCCTGCAGCTTTTCCTCACTTTCAAAATGCTCTTCCAGCCTGCTCAGCCTGCCGGACTTCTCAATAAAAATCTCTTTAGGGCCGTTTATCATAACCTCCGTAACCGTATCATCATTAATGATCGTATCCAAAAGCCCAAAACCACGGATGGAGCTAAAGATCTGGTCAGCCAGGAACGCTTTATCCTCTATAGGCACGTACTTCCCGTTAAAATATCGGTTCACCTCATCCCTGACCTGCTTTTCCAGCGCTTCATCCGGCACCTTTTTCAAGTTAATATCTGCCAGTATCCTCTTTCTGATATTTTCCTGTACTTCCGTATTTCTCTCCTGCGCCATCCGGCACCTCCCCACAACTGTTGTATTTTTTTCTGGCATCCGCACTCCCGGCATACGCTCCATCCGGCCGAAAATCTGGCGTATAGTAGGACTTATCCAGCATAAGTTATTTGCATACAGTTCCCTTACCGAATCGCCTGCAGTAACTCCATATCTGCCAGCTTATCTACGATACCCGCAAAATTCCCGTTTTCAATTAACGGAAAAGCGCCCGCTACACGGATTTGTGAAATCACCTCCGGAAGAGGGGCATTTTTCAGCGTCCGGTTAATATAAATCTGCAGTTTTGAAACAATATCCAGCTTCTTCGTCTCCTCCACCGCCTGCACGTAGTCCAGATAGCGCAACAGCTTCACCCTGTCCACCTCACCGGTTCCCGTCACCATAGCGATACGGTTAACCATAGACATCACCGTAATTTCCTTTTCCTGTAACCCATTTCCTAAATCAACGATTACTCTGTCATAATTCTTTGACGCTTCTATAGCTTTCAGAAGCTCCTTCATATCCTCCGCCGATAATGTCTGCAAGTCCATAGGATTGGCACATTCCTTAAAATAGTAGGTTCCCGCCCCATCTCTGGATACAGAACTCTCAATCTTCAAATCCAGGGTATTGCGCCTGCTCTTAACCGCATAAATCAGTTCATCCATCCCCGGCTTCTCATCCCCTGAAAATACAAGCCCGCACGTCCCTAAATCCTCCAGATTCAAATACAGCACCTTTTCCATCCGGGAACACGCCTTTGCCGCTGCACAGGCCACAGTCGAAGCGCCGCTCCCGCCGCCTGCCGATACAAAGGCAATAAATGTAGTCTTCCCGCTTACAATGGCCAGATTCTCATAATGGACATGCTCCTTTTTTGCATATAAATCCAACAAATCCCTGTAAATCTGATCTGCCCTCTGGTATTTCCCAATCTGCCGTTCCCCTTCCTCCTGCCATCCCGCATCCTCCGCCAGATAAGCCCACAGACACCCTTCTGTGTATTTGTGTTCCAATTCCTGCATCACTGCCTGCATTTCTCTGCCTACCAAAATAAGATCAGCCATATCCGACTGAAAAATCTGCTCCAGATAGACAGACTGTGTATAAACATTCCACTGGAATTTATCATAATAGTGGGAATTGAAGTAATTTACCAGCTTTTCGCAATACAAGGTATCTTCCGAACATATAAACACTTTAATTTTCATAAGCTTTCCCCATATATACCAGCGCTCCATCCGGTCGGAAATTAGATTTCCGCTCTGCCTGTTCCGCACCATTGCCGCGTTAAAATTTCCAGTCGATACACCACATCGCCGTCGAAATTTTGCCTTACACCGGCACGAACCATGCAAAGCGGAAATCTAATTTCTGACCGGATGGAGCGCTAACAGGATAAGTACTGCTACTTTCAAATTTCATACATAAAAACTCCCCATTTCACCATAAAACATAGTTCCTTTTACACTGTTTCACAAAGCAGACTTTTTGAAACAGATATATTATAATAAAAAACAGCAGGAAAAATTTTCCCTGCATGCAATAAATTCCTTATTAAAGGATCCATCAAATATGTTTCAAAAAGTCTACATTTTAACACAAATTTTTTCATTTTTCCCTCTGCATATCGCAGGCAGGGATTATGGTACTGCACCATAAAGAGTTTGAAAGGAACTTTCAGCCCCCCGCATGACCACTACCGCCACTACTGATATTTTGTATTTGCACTCATATCACGAACGGGGGGTGAAAAAACATTCAGACCTCCCTCCCATGTTCCCTGCACCGGCGGTAAAATGTAGAATAACTGATATGCAGACGATCCGCTGCCGCGCGCACTGAAATCCGTCCTGCTTTCCATTCCGCAAAGATTTCATCAAATGCTCCCGGCATCTCTATCCTCCTGCGCCCAAAACGTATGCCGTTGCGCCTGGCTATGGCAATCCCCTCCGCCTGCCTGCTCTTGATAAAAGAATGCTCCGTTTCCGCCACATAAGCCAGAATTTGTAAAACCAGATCCGCCATAAAGATTCCTGTCAGATCCGCATTTGCTGAAGTAGTATTCAGTAACGGCATATCAAGCACAATAATATTCACTTCCATTTCTTTCACAATCCTGCGCCATTCCTCCAATATCTCCTGGTAATTCCTTCCCAGCCTGTCTATGCTTTTAATATATATTTCATCCCCTTTTTCCAACCGGGCCGTCAAAGCATAATATGCCGGACGTTTAAAGTTCCGCCCGGACACTTTATCAACATAAATGTCCTGCCTCCCTATCCCTGCCTCCTGCATAGCCTCGATCTGCCTTTCCGGGTTCTGGTCTTTTGACGAAACCCTGACATAACCATACTTTTTCATATGCCCTTTCTCCTTCTGTTATATATTCAGGTTCTTTGATACGGAAACCTGTAACCGCTCCTTATATTGCAGTCTTTTTCCCCTCTGCGCCTTCCGCGTATCCTTTTCCGTCATCCCCGCTTCCCGTCTCTTTAAACTGAACATGGTCATTACCTCCATCCTAATCCTATGTATAATCGCCATGGGGCTGTACCAGCTCATCCAAACCCTGGAACATTACTGCGAAAGCCGTTTTTAGAATTCCGGCGTCCCTTTGCGGCATCCTTCCTCCGCATGGGCCTGTACATGCAAAAAACCCCCGTCCCCCGGCTCCGGGGGATTCAGGGGTCTTCCCTTCCCACGCAATCTGATAAATTTATTTCTGCACAGTTCCTTACAACTGGAACTTACCCGCCTCTTCATTCTGCTTACGGCTCAGTTCCACCAGTCCCTGCGTATCCTCACTGCATTCGCTCAGCGTCTGGGACAGAAGCGCCATGCTCGCGCTTGTCTCCTCCGTCGATGCCGCATTCTCTTCCACTACGCTCGCCAGGCTGTTAACGGAATCCGTTACAATCTGCTTCAGGGAATTTAATACCTCCGTCTGATCACCGATTTCCTTGGTCACATCCTCTACCAGCGACACCTCGCTGCTCAGGCTGCGGAATGCCTCCCTTGTCTCCGCCAGACACGCCTGCTGCTTCTGCACATTGCGCGTTACTTCCTCCATCTTACTTACAGAACTTACCACATTGTTGATCAGCTCTTTCACGATAGTCTCAATTTCCTTGGCATTGCCCGAAGACTCCTCCGAAAGATTCCTGATTTCTTCCGCCACTACGGCAAACCCTCTGCCCGCATCACCGGCCCTTGCCGCCTCTATGCTGGCATTCAGTGAAAGCAGGTTCGTCTGCCCTGCCAGGCCCTTGATAATTTCCACCGCCTTGTTGATGCTCGCCGCTGAATCATTGTTCCGGTTCGTCTGTTCCGATACAATCTCAATCGTCTCAATCGTCAGTTTCGTAATCCGCTCCAATTCCTTAATGCTTTCCGAAGCCCCGGCCGTATGCTTCGTCATAGCTGATACGGTTTCCTCCAATTGCTGGACATCATTCTTTTCCACCTCAATGACTCCGCCCAGCTCCTTGATCTTATCATTCACCGTCTCTGTCTCATTTGCCTGATCCGTAGCCCCCTTTGCCAGATCCTCAATCGCCTGGTTGGTATTCTGGATGCTCTCCGAAATATGTTCAAACTTCTCACTGAACTTTTCGCTGCTCCGGCTTAGCGTCTCCCCGGCGTGAATCATGCTTCCCAGCATATTCGCCAGAGACTGCCGCACATTTTCAAGCGAACGCGCCATCTCCCCGATTTCATCCGCCCGCTTCATCAATGAAGGATTCACCGAAAAACTCAGATCACCCAAAGCCGCCTGGCGCAAATTGCCCTCCACCATTTTAATGCCCCTGGTAATCCTCATTCCGCCTAAAGCAGACAGCACCAGCGCCGCTATCAGCAGCACCGTCGCCATAATGCCGTAAAATGTCAGCATAGCGGTAAATTCTTCCTCAATATGTACCTTCATGCCGTCAATTTTCGCATTCATGTCATCCACATAATTCCCTGTGGCAACCGCCCATCCCCACGGCTCAAACATCTCCGAATAAGCAACCTTGGGCGCCACTGTCACTCCATCCGATTTGGTAAAATAGAACTCATGGAACCCGCCCCCGTTTTCCGCGCCGGATACCACAGTCTGCGTAACCTTAACGCCGTTCTGGTCTGTCAGATCATACCTGTTATCCCCCTCCTGCTCCGTCAGGATCGGATGCATCACCAATATATAATCTTTCCCGTCTATCCAGATATAACCCGACGCGTCATCCCTATAACGCATAACACGAACCGCATCCTTTGCCAGCTCCTGCGCCTCCTCCACAGTCAGCTCCCCGGACTGGCTCCTTTCATAATAAAACTGAATCACTCCTAACGCACCCTGCACCTGGGATTTAATCTCCATCAAATACCCATCCATCATGGACTCTTCATATAACTGCTCAGACTCACTCATGGACTGACGCAGATAATAAACGCCCAGACCGGCCAGACCGGCCGCTGAAACCGCAATCATAACGAATATAATAGAAATCAACATAACCGTTAAGCTCCGGAACCCCTTTGTACCCTGTGTCATACTCCTTTCTCTTTCCGCCATAGCTGCACCTCCAATTTTTCTTATGCCTTTCTTCTTTTTATTATATACTTATTCTACGTAAAGTCAATCAGCAAATATCCATAGATCGAATATTGAACAAAAAACAGTCCTTTTCTCTCCAAAAAGTGTGCAATTTTACGGAAACCACAGGCATACCTCATGCCCTTTTTCCTGAATCCGGAAAACCCCCTTATGGGCAAGCACAATCTGCTTTACGATACGAAGCCCCATAATGTGAGGCCCTTCACCCTCCCGGAACGTTTCCCCGTAAACTTCCCCTTTCCCCGTATCCTCCTTTTCACGGGAAGGTTCTTCCGTCAAATACCTTATAATCCCGTCGCCGATCCCGCACCCGTCGTCCTTTACACTTATCCGCAGGCCGCCGTCTTTTTGCCGGGCTGACAGGCAGATCCGGCATCCTGACGGGTTATGGCGGATGCTGTTGTTTAACAGATTTCCCACAGCCCGCATAATCAGCCTTTCATCCCCCTCCATCTGATATCCCTCCAGCTCCGGCCCGATATCCGGTATCAGCTCGTACTGCTCCCCCGGCTCCTGATTTATGATCTCCGCCGCGAGCTGCCGCAAAAGGGAAGCCGGATAAAAAAGGCTGATCCGCAAAGGCTGCATATGGTATTCCAATTTGGAAGCCAGGTTTAAATCCTCGATCAACTGCCTGATTTTAAGGCTCTGCCCCCTTATTACCGCCGCCTTTTCCCTTTCCTGTACACTTAAATTCCCGCTTTTTTCCAGTTCATCGGCATATCCCATAATCATGGAAAGAGGCGTCCGGATATCATGGGACACCCCGGATATCCACTCCGTCCTTGCCGTATCCCTTTTTTCCAGCGCATTTCTCTGCGCTTCTAAAATATCAGAAGCCCTGTTAAGCTGCGCCGCAAGGCTGGATGCCGTGCCCCTTTCCCCAAGATGTATTTTCCGGTTTTCGGACAGGGCGCAGATCCCTTCCGAGAGCGGCTTTAACGATTTGTAATAACGGTATCCCAAAAAGATCACCACCAGAAATACCGTAACCAGGTTCATCACGACAAAAATCCCCACATAAGCCAAGGAATCATTCATGAAACCAACAGACACTTCCATGGAATATTTCCACACGCTGTTTTTGGGGCGCCCTGCCACCAAAAGGCCCTTTTGCGTGCGCAGCAGTTTGACCGGATAGTCCTCCAGATACCAGCGGGTAAAGCCCGCCACCTCCCCCAGGGTATAATGCCCTTTCAGTTCCGGCGGTTTATTCCACGAATACACCACATCCCCCTTATCATCCAAAACCAGCAGAAATATGAAATCCCTGCTTTCCAGGTATTCCTTTATTTCTGCCGTCATGACGAACCCCTCCGCAGGCTTCCCGGAAACTTCCCCATCCACTATCCCTTCCAGCTCCCGCAGGCCCCTGGGGAACATATTGCTGTCGCCTGCCAGATGATAAGCGCCAAAGGCCAGTAATCCCCCCAGGTTCACCGCAATCAAAAACACCGCTATGACCCATGTTATCCCGATATACCTGCCGTATATTTTCAATAAATCCCTCATCCATCTCCTCCGCATTTAGAATACAGTCGCTTCACCGCTTTGCACGATATTAAAGCAAACGGCATAACAAATCCCTGCTTCCGTTTCCTGCCAAAGCCATACACAAAAGCCGGCCTACACTTTCAGCTTATATCCCAGCCCCCGCACGGTCAGAAGGAACTGCGGCTTAGATGGGTTTTCCTCTATCTTCTCCCGGAGCCGCCGGATATGCACCATAATCGTATTTTCGTAACCGAAGTAATTATCCTCCCACACTGCCTGGCAAAGCTGGTCAAAGGTCACTATGTTTCCCCTGTTTTCCCAGAGTTTTCGTAAAATTGACAATTCTTTGGCGGTCAATGAAATTTCCCTGTCCGCCCACCCGGCCACGCCGCTTTTAAAATCCACCCTGCACGCTCCAAGTATTAACACCTCCTCCCGCAATGCCGGACTGCCCTTGGGAAAATATGTCCTTTTTAATATGGCGCTGATCCGAAGGATCAATTCCCTTGGCAAAAAAGGCTTGACCATATAATCATCCGCCCCAAGCCCAAGCCCCAGAAGACGGTCGCAGTCCTCATCCCTTGCGGAAAGGAACAATACCGGCACCTCCGACACCGTCCTTATTTTCTGCATCAGTGAAAAACCGTCGCCGTCCGGAAGGTTAATATCCAAAATCACAATTTCCGGCTCTCTTTTCCGGAAATACTCCTCCGCCTCCCCGGCGCTGCCGGCACAATCTATAAAAAGGAAGCCCTCCCGTTCCAAAATTCCCTTGACCATTTTTAAAAATTCCCTGTTGTCGTCCACCAAAAGCAATACACTCTCAAAAATATTTTTCATGCCCACATCCCGCCTCCAATTCTCCCTTCCATTGTATCATTCCGCTATTCCTCCCGTAAACAATCCGCCCCAAATTTAAGGTAAACGTAAGGCAGCTTTCATCTTCCCGTAAGGGACGCCCTGTATACTCCTTTTGAACGGAAAAATTTAAAGGGAGAAGAAAGGAAGGCATCTATGAACCAAAAAAATGCTGTAATTAAAACAAAAAACCTTACCAAAAGCTACTCGTCCGCCCACGCTGTCCAGGAGGTAAACCTCGCCGTGCCGGAAGGATGCATTTACGGATTCTTAGGCCCCAACGGCGCCGGAAAAAGCACCACCATGAAAATGCTTCTCGGGCTGATCAAACCTACCGACGGGGATATCACCGTTTTGGGAACACCGCTTGTCCGTGCCGGCAAATCCGCAAAGGAAAAAGAACGGCTCTCAGTCCTTAAGCAGACCGGTTCCCTGATTGAATCCCCCTCCTACTACGGCCATCTCACCGGAAGGGAAAACCTGGAGATACTCTGCACGCTGAAAAACGTGCCCCAGTCGGAAATCAGCGAAGCCCTTTCCATTGTAAGGATGGAAAAGCAGCAGGACAAGAAAGCCGCGCACTATTCCCTTGGCATGAAACAGCGCCTGGGACTGGCAGGCGCCCTGCTTGGGCATCCAAAGCTTCTCCTTTTGGACGAACCCACCAACGGCCTTGATCCCGCCGGAATACAGGAAATGCGGGAACTGGTGCGTTCCCTGCCGGAAACCTGCCATATGACAGTCATGGTATCCAGCCATCTTTTAAGCGAAATTGACCAGATGGCGGACTATGCAGGCATCATCAATAAAGGAAGGCTTATTTACCAGGACAGCCTTTTGCGCCTTCATGAATACAGCAGGCGGCAGCTTTGCCTGCGCACCGATAATAACAGCCGCGCAATGGCCGTATTAAACGAAAACCGGATTGACTGCAGGCTGGAAGGAGGATTTTTAACCTTTGCGGAAACCGCCGATGAAAAAACCGCTTATTTAATCTCCGCGCTGGTAAAAGAAGGGATCGGTATTTTACGGGTAGAGGAACGCCAGAAATCCCTGGAAGATATCTTCCTGGAACTGACCGGAAAGCAGGTGAGCTTATGATAAGATTACTTATAACGGAACTGAAAAAGACGCGCCGCCGCCATACCGGCCTTGTTTACGGGGCGGCTCTGGGCCTGATGCTCGTATGGGCTCTCTGGGCCATGTCCAAAATGGAAAACCGCAATAACGTGATTACACAGCAGGGATACTATTATCTCCTTGCAAATTTCCCCCTCATGAATTCCTTCCTCCTCCCTGTCATCATTGCCTGTGCGGAAAGCAGGCTCTGCGATATAGAAGTGAAAGGAAATACCTTTAAGCTCCTGTGCACCCTGCAGCCAAGGCGCAGCATTTACCACATAAAACTGCTGGTAAGTTTCCTGTACCTTCTTCTCTTTACAACTGCACAGACCGCCCTGATCCGCGGGCTCTGCGGCCTTTTCCATGTGAAACAGCCCTGTCCCGCGCAGCATATGCTTTTTTTCTTCCTGGCAAACCTGACCGTGGGAACGGTGCTGGTTATCATCCAGCAATCCCTGTCCCTTTTGTCAGACAACCAGTTGTTCCCCCTGTTTGTCGGGGTGGGCGGAACCTTTGTGGGCATTTTTTCCGGCTTCCTGCCCCAAATCCCCATCCAGCGCCTGCTACCCTGGGGCTATTACTCGGTTTTTCTCACCGTCGGCCTCAACTATGAACAAACCACCCGTACAATCACCTATTATCCGGTTCCTTTTGCTTACCGATCCTATATCGGTTTTGCCGTCTTCGGAATCATCGCTTACCTGATTGGTAAAGACAGATTTATGAAAAAGGAGGTCTGAGATATGCTGGCTGTATGTATCAAAAGTGAAAACCTGAAAATAAGGCGTTCCTATATCTGGCTGGCCTTTTTGTTCATCCCTGTTGTCCCTGCCGTTATGGGTACCCAGAATTATCTGAATAACTTAGGGATGCTGAAAAATGAATGGTATTCCCTGTGGACGCAGGTTACTTTATTTTACACTGATTTCTTCTTTGCACCACTGGTTGCCATTTACTGCAGTTACCTCTGGCGGCTGGAAAACCAGAATAAAAACCGCCATCTGCTCCTGACAGCACCGGTAAAAGCCTGTGATATCTTTCTGGGAAAGCTTGCCGTTATTATAAGGATTACCCTGCTGACACAGTTATGGATTTTTGCTTTATATCTGATCGCCGGGAAGCTGGCCCGCCTGCCCGGTTTCCCTCCCCCGCTGCTTTTCCTTTACATTGCCCGGGGATGCCTTGGCGGGATAGCCGTGGCGGCTGTACAGCTCCTTATTTCCATGCAGCTTCGCAGCTTTGCCGCGCCTGTTGCCATTGCCTGCATCGGAAGCATTACCGGTTTTTTAGCCTCCAATTCCAGATTCGCCGTATATTACCCTTATTCCCTCATGGTGGTCGGCATGAATGCAAATAAATCGGAGGATATGCTCTCCGGGAACGGCGCTGTATTTTTCATAAGCTGCCTGGCATATCTGACCCTGTCCTGCACGGCGGCAATCCTGCTGCTCAAAAGGCAGGATGTGAAGGCCTGACAGTTATGGCATTGGTATATTTCCATGCGGTGTATCAATGCCATTAACTTAAATTCCCCGGGATACCGTTCCATATATATCCCGAAACAAATCTTGACAAAACAGTATAGACCTAAAAAGGCGATGCCCCCCCTTTTCATAACTTAAAATATGATGGCTGACAGTTCGGAGGGGAATATGGAGGATTTCTTCATTGCTATACTAAAGAAAAAGGGGCGATTCTAATGACGACTGAATACAGGAATTGGCAAGAGAAATTTATGGATGTAAATTTTGTTGATCAGCGTTTAAAAAACCGCTTGTTCGGTACCTTCATGCTTTTTATATGGTAAAAAGCACTCTGTAGTGTTTATAGACAGGAACCCATTACCTGTACCGATATGCGGAAGTGTCAAAAGCCGCAAACAGAAGACTGCTGGATTCCTTGCAGGACATCGTCCCGGCAGGCAGTCTTGAACGGGAGATCAATGAAGTCTGCGGGAAAAAGACGGTCCTTTGCTTCACCTTTACTAATTTCATATGTATCTCCAAACCAGACATATAAATATACTCCCATACGACTATGGGAGTATACGTAAATATGGATAATATTCTCCGCCGTTATCCCCGGCTTTACATCACTTACACGTGGACAATATTCTTGGCCGTTATCCCCGGCTTTAAAAACATACCTGCGTTAACAGCTTCCTGCCTTATATACCCGGCATTAAGGAACAGTTCCTAACCATAATACGCAAAGCCCTCAAAATCATGAAAAAGCTTCATATAATTATGATATGGCAATGACCATAAAAAGTCAATTCTATAATCTTTAAAAACCCCAAAAAAACAGTTGACAATCCCGAAAATAAAGCGTATGCTATGGATACATTTAGCAATCAGGTTAAAAATACCAGATTATAATTAACCGGCTAAAATATCAGGTTAAAATTAACCGGAAAAACATAATCAAACCTATAAATACAAGGAAGGAGGCTAAGAATATGACAACAAGTAAATCCAGAAACAATACCTTACAACTGAATTATTTTACTGCAAGAATTGCCTCCGGAATATCAGATCCAGCGGAATACCAGGCATCATGGCCGTAACACGCTCCCCATGATTTATCCAGTATCCTGATACCTCTCTGATAACTGCCGCGGTTCCGTTTTCACGAGCCGTTTTTTTATTGCCAGCCGGTGCGGTTCTACGCAGCGGCTTTTGTTATGTTTCGGAAACTTTGGCGTCCAGGCGCATGTATTGCGATAAACCGGCCCGCAAAACGCGGCAGCGCCTGTTACGCACACGGCATTTCCCACTGAAGGCATTCCCATACCGCAAACAAAAAACGCTACAAAACACCCGGCACCCCGGAATAAAAATCCAGGGGCGGGATTTAAAGCATAATAAAATTTAAGAAAGGACTTACACACTGACATGAAACAGAAAAAATTATCCACCTACATATGGGAACAGCGTTTCCGCTACCTGTTTGCCGCTTTCTGCCTGGTCATGGGCGTATCTTTGGATCTGATATCGCCGCAGCTCACCAAACGAATCATCGATGATGTCATTGTCGGCGGACAGCTTGAAAAACTGAATTTCCTTCTGGCAGGCATACTGACCGTAGGCGTAGGGCGCTTTTTCTTCCAGTATTTCAAAGAATACACCTTTGATATCACCGGGATCCGGATTGCCGCGAAGATGCGCCGCCACCTGTTTGACCATATCCAGTCCCTGAGCGCGGACTTTTTTGACCGCACGAACACCGGGGAACTGATGGCGCGGCTCAAGGACGATATCGACCGCATCTGCGACGGGCTTACTTTCGTCGGCATGCTGTTGCTGGAAGTCACTGTCCATACCTCCATCATCCTGTTTTTTATGTACCGCCTGGATGCCAGGCTGGCAGTCGTCCCGACAGCCGCCATGGTTATCGCGGCCACGATCGCCGTTACCATGGAGAAAAAACTGGACAGCGTTTATGAGGCGATCAGCGAAGAAACCGCCACTTTAAACACCATCGCGGAAGAAAATCTGGCAGGCGTGCGCACTGTGAAAGCATTTGCACGGGAAAAATTTGAGATAAAGAAATTCCTTTCCCATAACAAAAAATATTATGACCTGAATATGCGGCAGTCGAAAATATTTGTGACCTACTATCCGTACCTTTCGTTCATTACGAAACTGCTGCCGCTGATCATCCTGCTTTTCGGCGGTTATCTGACCATGCAGGGCGAACTTTCCCTCGGCTCCCTCGGCGCATTTGTGGAATATTCCATGAATATCGTCTGGCCCATGGAAATGCTCGGCTGGCTGACTAACAGCTTTTCCGCCGCCGTGGCCTCCAACCGGAAACTGAACAGGATTTACGCGGAAAAACCAAGCATCGTGGAAAAGGAATCCCCGATCCTCCTGGAAAAGGTACACGGACGGATTGCCTTTTCCCATGTTTCCTTTTCCAAACTGGATCCCGGCGCCACCGTCCCTTATGAAATACTCAAAGATATTTCCTTTGCAGTGGAAGAAGGGAAATCGCTGGGCATTATGGGAGCCACCGGAGCCGGGAAAAGCTCCATTATCCACCTGCTCCAGCGCTTTTATGACACAACGGAAGGTTCCGTGCGCATTGACGGCGTCGATGTAAAGGATTTAAGCCTGGAACAGCTCCGGGGCAGCATTTCACTGGTTATGCAGGATGTATTTCTTTTCTCGGACACCATCACGGAAAATGTGAAGCTGGGCAAGCGCGAAAGGCTGGACCGCCATGCCGTCATCCATGCCTCCAGGGAGGCACAGGCTTCAGGCTTCATCGAACAGATGGATAAACAGTACGATACGGTTATCGGCGAGCGCGGCGTCGGGCTGTCCGGCGGACAGAAACAGCGCATCAGCATCGCCAGGGCCCTTGCGAAGAAAAATCCCATCCTCGTGCTGGACGATTCCACTTCCGCGCTGGATATGGAAACGGAACAGCTAATCCAGGATACCCTGCGCCGCCTGGAAAATACCACGAAAATCATCATCGCCCACCGCATCAGTTCCGTGATGCATGCCGATGAAATCATTGTCCTGGAAAACGGTTCCATCAAAGAAAGAGGGACCCACGAAACCCTGATGGCCCTGCGGGGGCTTTACTACCAGACCTACGCAGCCCAATACCAGGGTACGGAAAGCAATTTGGTGAAATGTCAAGAGGAAAATAAAAAAGATTTTCTGGAAGAAGGGTAACTTTAATAGACCTACTGTCCAAAAAGAACGTAAGTTCTGTATTCGCTATGGATTACCTACTCTTTTCCACAGAGTAGAGTTTGCCATTGGCCAGCAGTCCAAAAAGCATACGTATCAGTTTACGGGAAGTCAACGCGAGTGCTCGTTTGTGCTGATGGGTTCTCACCTCAGCAAATTTCTTGTCATAAAAGGCTTTGTATTCCGGGCAATGCTGTATCACGCTACCGGCGGCTTCGACCATGTAATACCGCAAGTAGCGGTTGCCGGCCTTATTCATGGGCGTATCTTCCGCCTCGAACTCGCCGGACTGGTTTTCCCTCCAGACGATGCCGCAGTATTTGGCAAGGGCATCATGGCTCTTGAAGCACTTGATGGTGCCAAGCTCAGCAAGTATGCCGCTAGCATAGACCGGGCCGATGCCGGGTACGGAGGTCAGGATCTGGTACTCCGTGGGATTGAGGCCCTTTACAGCCCTCTGGATTGCAGCGTTTATGGCTTTCAGCTCCTTTTCAAAGGCGCTGATGCAGTTAAAGGAACAGCCAATTGAGACAGTCAGCGGTTCGTAAAGGCACTTATCCAGCCGATAGGAGTCCTGAGCGGCCTTCTGGAGCAGGTAAGTGGTCTGCTCCGGGTCGGCGATACGCCCACGGCTTTTGGAACTGATAAAAGTAACCAGTTCATCCACGGATGCATCCACAATGTCTTCTGTGGAGAGATAGTCCGTCAGGACTGCTTCTGCCGTGGCGCCATACTTGTCAGAGAAAGGATGCTCGTCCTTGTCCAGCATGGCAAACTCGCTGAACTTAAGAAAAATGTTGTTCAGCATGTAGGTCTTTTCCCGTGCAATGCATTCCGTGATATGGAGCCTGTGCCGGGTAAGCCGCTGCAAGGCGAGGTACTGTGCGCCCCTCCAGGGTTCCGTATGGATGCGCCCTACCCTTGCAAAGTCAGCGATGACAAAGGAATCAATGCCATCGTTCTTGTCAAGGGAGTTAAAGGACTTCTTATACTGCTTCACCTCATTGGGGTTGAGACAGTAGACCTTTGTGGAGAAAGGAGCCAACTTTTCGGAGGTGGACAGGTAGTTGGCGATATGTACGCCGTAAAAGCCTGTGGACTCCAGCCCGATGATGACGGCGTGGAACTCATGGTGCTGTGAAAGCACCTGGGCGACCATCTCTTCCATCTGCTCTGCACCGCCCTGTGCGTTAGGCACGGGAACCATCCTGATCAGGAAGTCCTGGTCGAAGTTGAGGGCAGAGATGACGTTGGTGCGGGAACCGATGTCGATTCCCACAAAAAGCGTTGACAGGTAATCAATTTTTATCTTCTTCATGTGTAATCACCACCTTTCCGATAAGGATGGGGAACAGGGGCCAAAGCTTATCCCGGCCCGGGGTACCAGCTGCAACCTCGCGTTATCAGCACTGGTCCAGGAGAAATACCCTGCTGGAGGCTAGACCTGGCGGTGCAGCATTTGTGTAAGCAGTCAAGGTACGGCGGTGCGGGCTGCATGCTTTCTAAGCAATAGCGGACGCTTTGCAGGAGTGAGACAGCAGTACCTTAGCCCAGGTTCCACTGGGGACCATTATAGCACCGGGAGGCTCTGGAAAAAAGTATAAGTAACGTATAGATGGAAAAGGATGGACCAGCATTTATATGGAGAAAGGGAGAAACCCTCCAGACCTCCATCAGAATATCCTTACATCTATATAGAAAGAAATGAGAACGGTAACTATTAACTGTATAGATGGGAAAGGATAGAGAGGGACTCCTCTGAGAACTCATCCTACATCTATATCAAAAAAGAATAAGTCTATAGCCTATTTTGATTGGCTATAAACTTATTATACGAGCAATTTGGTGAAATGAAAATGGAAAGAGAAGAAATTTATGAGATGGTGATCCGGGAGATGACAGAAACCGCAGTGCGAGAGCGTAACGAGCAGTCACCGGAGGAGCAGGAACTGCAGGACAAGGTGGCCAGACTGAGTAAGGAGATGCAGGAGAAGATCAAAGACCTGCCGGAGGATGTGAAGAAATCTATCACGGATTATGTGGAGGCGACACTGCTGGCGGCGGATCACGACTGCCTGTATCTGTATGAGCAGGGAGCGAAGGACTGCGTGGCGCTGCTGAAGAAGCTGGGTGTGCTGTAATAGAGGAGAAAATGCACTGTCGAACATTTCGGTGATAATAAAATTAAAAATGGGTGCAGATAATTTTTGTTGGTTTTTATGCCCTGATAAGAAAAGGCATACGCTT
>CANDKY010000029.1 GCA_947385425.1 uncultured Lachnospiraceae bacterium
GCAGCTTGCAAAGAGGAAGAAGAAATAGACTGGTAGGACAGATGCGGGACTGGAACAAACAGCATCCGTCCGGAGAATGCCCGGAAGGATTTACGGACGTGTCTGCGGCCGGAAATTCTTCCCAGGAGAGGGGCATTCTCCGGACAGATGCGGGACTGGAATGGAGGAAAAACAGTGAGTGATTTGAAGAAGGTGTCCTCCAATCCTCATGTGAGATCCAAAGTGACGACAAGCAGTATTATGCTGGCGGTGGTGGCAGCGCTGCTCCCGGCAGCGGGCTTTGGTATTTACAATTTTGGGTTGGATGCACTGATATTGATTGTAGTGACAGTAGCAACTACGGTGATTACGGAGTATACATATGAGAAACTGATGGGCAAAAATGTGACGGTAGGCGATTATTCGGCGGTAGTGACCGGCCTTTTGCTGGCGCTGAATCTGCCTTCCAGCGCACCATGGTGGATTGGGGTGGTTGGCGGAGTGTTTGCCATCCTGGTGGTGAAGATGCTGTTCGGCGGCCTGGGACAGAATTTTATGAACCCGGCCCTGGCGGCAAGATGCTTCCTGCTGATTTCCTTTACGTCCATTATGACAAACTTTGAATGCGATACTTATACAGGAGCAACGCCTCTGGCAATGCTCAAAAGCGGGGAAAATGTGAATATACTGGATATGGTGATCGGGAGGACGGCGGGGACGATCGGTGAAACTTCTATGGTCGCCATTGTAATAGGCGCATGTTTTCTTGTCCTGCTGGGCGTGATAGATCTGCGGATTTCAGGCACCTATATCCTGACCTTTGTTGTTTTTCTCTGTCTGTTTGGCGGGCATGGGATGGATACTGCATATATCAGCGCGCATCTGGCAGGCGGCGGGCTGATGCTGGGTGCATTTTTCATGGCGACGGATTATGTGACACGGCCCATCACGAAGGTGGGGCAGTATGTGTATGGCATTCTGCTGGGATGCCTGACCGGGATCTTCCGGCTGTTCGGGCCGTCCGCAGAGGGTGTTTCTTATGCGATTATTATCGGCAACCTGCTTGTCCCGCTGATTGAGAAGGCTACCCTTCCGAAAGCATTCGGTACTAAAGGAGGGAGACGTGCATGAATAACGATATAAAAAATATGGTAAGGGATGCCTGTATTTTATTTGCCATTACTTTGATTGCAGGATTGGTCCTGGGTGTGGTATACCAGGTGACGAAAGATCCGATTGCGGCGCAGCAGGAGAAGGCGAAGCAGGAGGCATGTATGGAAGTTTTTGCAGATGCGGCAAGCTTTGAGCCGGTAGCGGTGCCGGAGGCCGGGGAGGAAGCTGCCGGGGGACAGGAATATAATACGCCTTTGGATGCATCCTGGGAGGAGCAGGGGTTTGCCGGTGTGGATATCGGTGAGACGCTGACAGCGCTGGATGCCGGAGGGAATATATTGGGTTATGTCCTGACTGTGGTTGCCCATGAAGGGTATGGCGGAGATATTGAGTTTATGATGGGGATAAGGGACGACGGCACGCTGAACGGAATATCCCTGCTGTCCATATCGGAAACGGCCGGTTTGGGCATGCGGGCCGAGGAAGTGCTCAAGCCCCAGTTTGCAGGGAAACAAGCGGAAAGTTTTTCTTATGTGAAGGGTAATGCAGCGGCGGAAGATCAGATAGACGCCATCAGCGGCGCGACGATTACGACCAGGGCGGTGACGGACGGCGTCAATGCCGGGCTGTATTATTTCCGCACAATATTGAAAGGAGGGGAAGGCTATGGCGAATAACAGCGGAAGCGGTTACAAAAGCAGCAGCGCCGCAGAGCGTCTGTATAACGGTCTGGTGAAGGAAAATCCTACTTTTGTGCTGATGCTGGGGATGTGCCCTACGCTGGCCGTGACTACTTCGGCTATGAACGGGCTGGGCATGGGGCTGACAACGATGGTGGTGCTGGCCCTCAGCAACATGATTATTTCACTGCTGCGGAATATCATTCCCGATAAGGTCAGGATCCCGGCATTTATCGTTGTCATTGCTTCTTTCGTGACAATGGTAGAACTGCTGTTGGAAGGATTCCTGCCGGCGCTTTATGATGCTTTGGGATTGTATATCCCGCTGATCGTGGTAAACTGTATTATTTTGGGCAGGGCGGAGTCCTATGCTTCGAAGAACCCGGTGATACCTTCGCTGTTTGACGGGATCGGCATGGGGTTAGGGTTTTCCTTTGCACTGACCTGTATCGGCGCGGTGCGTGAACTGATCGGGGCAGGGGAAATCTTTGGTCTGCATATTATGCCGGATTCTTATGTCCCCTGTGCCATTTTCATTATGGCGCCAGGCGCGTTTTTCGTGCTGGCGGGCCTTACGGCGATCCAAAACAAGATCCGTATCAACGGGGAAAGGAAAGGCAAGGATATGTCGAAAATACAGTCCGGATGCAGTGAGGATTGTATGAACTGTGCGGATAAGGGATGCAGCCGCAGGTTCTACGGTGCGTCCGGCGGGGCGGAGGACATATCCGGAGAGCCGGAAACGGAAGCAAAGCGTGGAAAGGAGCGTGGATAGGATGGTTAAGGAGTTGCTTATTATATTAATCAGTTCATCGCTGGTGAATAATGTGGTATTAAGCCAGTTCCTGGGGCTGTGCCCTTTCCTTGGGGTTTCAAAGAAGACGAACACGGCGGCAGGGATGGGGGTAGCGGTTATCTTTGTCATTACTCTTGCTTCCGCGGTAGCAGGGGTTATTTACAGGTTTGTCCTGGAGAAGCTTGGTATTACTTATCTGCAGACTATCGTGTTTATTTTGGTGATTGCGGCGCTGGTACAGTTTGTGGAAATGTTTTTAAAGAAGTTTATGCCGTCGCTGTACCAGGCATTGGGCGTGTACCTGCCTTTGATTACAACGAACTGTGCTGTGCTTGGGATTGCGCTGACGAATGTCCAGAAGAAATACGGCATCCTTACTGGCATTGTCAACGGGTTTGCAACGGCGGTCGGTTTTACTGTTTCCATCGTTATTCTGGCAGGTATACGGGAAAAGATGGAGTATAACGACATACCGGAGTCTTTCAGGGGGATGCCTATCGTGCTGGTGACAGCGGGGCTGATGGCGATTGCCTTTTGCGGGTTTTCCGGGTTGCTGTAGGCGGCGGTGATGGATGGCGGACGGGAAGGTACGTCTGCCCGTATGGGTATTCCGCAGTGGTATAAGGAAGGATACCGTCAGCGGCGCAGTGTGAAGGAAAGATACCGTCAGTGGTGCAGTGTGAAGGAAAGATACCGTCAGCGGCATGGTGTATTGGTGAAGACTGTAATGCTGCGGTAGTGCGCCGGAAAAGGATATGGAATAGGAATAAAAACAGGAGGTGGATGGGATGAGTGTGGCAGGAGTAGTGACGGCCACCGCCATTGTAGGGGGCGTAGGGCTTTTCATAGGGTTATTTCTGGGCCTTGCCGCCATTAAATTCAAGGTGGATGTGGATGAGAGGGAGGAAGCGGTGCTGAATGCGCTGCCCGGCAATAATTGCGGCGGCTGCGGCTATCCGGGCTGTTCGGGGCTGGCGGCGGCAATAGCAAAAGGGGAGGCACCGGTTAATGCCTGTCCGGTGGGCGGCGAGCCTGTCGGCAAGGTGATTGCCGGGATTATGGGCGTAGAAGCCGGGGAGACCGTGCGGAAAGTGGCCTTCGTGAAATGCCAGGGCAGCTGTGAAAAGACCAGGGCGGATTACGAGTATCATGGGATAGAGGACTGCCGTATGTTGGGTTTCGTGCCGAACGGCGGGCCGAAATCTTGTAATTACGGCTGCCTGGGATTCGGGAGCTGTGTAACGGTATGCCCTTTTGACGCGATCCATGTGGTGGACGGGGTCGCGGTGGTGGATAAGGAGGCATGTAAAGCCTGCGGGAAATGTGTGGAGGTTTGTCCGAAGCATCTGATAGAGCTGATACCTTATGATGCAAAGTATGCGGTGGCATGCAGTTCTAAGGATAAAGGGCCTGTAGTGATGAAAGACTGCACGGCAGGCTGTATCGGGTGCCAGCTTTGCAAGAAGAACTGTCCGGCCGGGGCAGTGGAAGTGTCCGAGTTTCTGGCTGTGATTGACCAGGAGAAGTGCAGCGGGTGCGGGGCCTGCGTGGAGAAATGCCCGAAGAAAGCGATTGTAAAACATTAAGGAACTGTATGTAAATAACCTGTGACAGTTGCGCTGGATTTTTCTTCGGGAATGCAAAATTACTGCGTAAATACCTAAAATCGGTCGCATAGTGGGCTTTGCCCTAAGGGGGTATCAGAATGGTGGATTCCTTAGGACTATGCAACTGATTTTGGGCAGTTACGTAGTAACTTGCTATCGGAGAAAAAGGCCGGCAAATGGCATAGGTTATTTACATACAGTTCCTGACAGGTTCCGATAAAAGAAGCGATTCCGTGCCGGTTTACTGCTTCATCTTGCAAAGCACATACCCGACTTTCACCCATTTCTCCATTTCCAGCGGGTTGCTGTTGTTTACATAAAAAGGTTTGCCGAAGCCGTTGATCGGTTCTAACAGGCAGGGTTCGGCCTGGTGGAATTTCCGGATGTAGACGCGTCCGTCGTCCTTGTTGATAAAAACCCCTGTGTCGCCGTCCCGGATGGGATTCTGGGAGATCAGGATGATGTCGCCTTTGTTATAGACCGGATGCAGGTGGCTGGATGTGATTTTGATGCCGAAATGCAGGTCTTCGCCGAACCGCTTGCGGTAAAGGGCGGCGTTCACTTTGGTGACATTGCCGGAATCATAGATCATACCGTCCTGCATGTTTCCGGTGAGGGTAATGACGGAAATATATTCATCGGGGGTATTCTGATGGGTCAGAAAGTCGTATTCGATATTTATGATTGCGGAAATAAACTTAAGCTGGCTTTCGGTGAGGCATTTCATCTTTGTCAGTGTATCCGATTCGTAGATGGAGTAGCCGATCAATTCAAAAAGCCATTTGCCGCAGATGCCGTACATGAGGTATGCGGCATAGGCATCGATTTTCGTGGTTTCCCCGGAAATCATTTTTTTGTAGCCGGAGAGAGACATTTCGAGTTTTTTAGCCATTTCTGCCTGTGTCAGGCCGAGCCGGACACGTTCTTTTTCAACATTCAGGGAAAAATTTTTTGCTAATTCCTGTTTTGTCATATTGTTCACCTCCCTGGTTACTTTCGGGTACTTTTCTTATGTTTTCCCTTTCGTTTTTGGGTGATATTTGTACCGCAAAGTGCGGCGGGAATATCGTATACTTAATTTGATAAGAGAAAACATATAGAAAGGAAAGTGATAACATAAATAGTGAATAATAAGAATATTATAGAATAAACCACATTATTTTTCAACAATTTTCTGCTGATTTATATAATAGAATCCTGTTGGGTTCAAACGTATAAAATAGCGGTTTTGCGAAGCAGGATTATGATAATAAAAATAGGCGTTTCCTCGGTCAGGAAGGGGAAGTTAAGTTATGAAGTACAGTTCTTAACTATCCTGGCTGATTAGGTTGTTGTGATGAATGTTAACGTTGGAAATATAAACGTTGACAATGGTATGCGGAATATGTAGTATGCCGCAGAACGGACTGTCCGCGGTATGTGTGCTGTTTGTCAGAAACATCTGAGGGGATGTATTTTTAAATAACGGAAGCAGTAAAATAGCCTGCGGGCCGGCAGGCTGTGGTTATGGCAAAAGCGTTTGGAATGTCGGGGGATAAGGCGGTCTGCGTCATTACATATTTATATAAAAGAGGTTATATGAGGAGAGAAGGAAGTGTGCAGCTATGGCATTAGGGGTGATGTATGGCTGGATGCTTCCTTTTTTTACATCCGTTTTGCATTGTTATGAATGGCGGTTTCGCGGAACAGAAGATTTAGGGTTCCATGGGAAACGGCTGTGGTATGTGCAGGGGTATTTCTGTTGCTGCATCTTTCTTTTTCTGTTATTATGGTAATGGAAACGGATGGATAAGCCTGCCGGTATATGACAGCGGAAAGAACAACGGGTAAGGCGTGCGGGCGGAACCCGTATCAGAGAGGGCAAAGATGAAGAGTTTGAGGAAATTGGCGGGGATTTCGATCCTCCTTACGTTGGTTTTTATGGTGATTGCATTGATTCGGTTTCAGAGAGAAGAGGAAATGGCTTTTCTGCCGGATCAGTTCGAACTTTACTATAATGAGGACTGGTTAGTGGTGTCACTGGACGGCGCGGCGGCAGCCGGAGGGGAGTGGGAGGAGCATGGCAGGATACAGGAGCTTATCCGGGCAGAATTGGAGGGGGAGGACTGCCGGAAGGAGGATTTGCCCTATAAAGGGAAATGCGGTGCCGGGGATCTTGTTGTTTATAAAAATATGGTGTCGGGACAGTATGCGGGGCTGACACTTAGTTTTGAAACCGTGGACGCGAAGGTGCGTGTAGTTTTGGACGGTGAGGTGCTTTACCAGTACGGGTTTGAGGGGGACGGGGAGCCAACCGGAAGAAATAAGAATTTTGCGGAACTGCCAAAGGAGATTGGGAAGGGGGAATTGTGGATCGAATTGGTATCGCCCCGGCCGGATGCGGCGGCTATACTTGAAAGTGTCATGATCGAGACACGCGACAGAGTGATTATTGGGGTGTTTGGGAGTAATATCGGTGATATCGGCTGCTGCCTGCTGATTGTGATGATGGCGATTATTATGTTTGTAATTGCTATGATACGGCGTTATACACGCCAGCCGGCGCGCGGGGAAATCTTTTTGGGGCTGGCCGGGCTGGTTGCCGGTGTGTACTGTTTCATCGGGACAGATACTTTGAGCATATTTTATGATATCCAGGGGGCATATGAGATGCAGGAGTATCTGGCGCTGCTGGTTCCCCTGTTTCTGGCGTTATATTTTGAACGGAACATGCATGTGGTATACCCGCGCCGTTTTTTTGTGCTGTTATCGTGTATGAGCCTGCATGCAGTGGTACAGATTTCTTTGCATCTGCTTGGGGTAAAGGATCTGAAGGATATGGGAAATGTTTCGGCAGTTGCGGTTGCCGCGGTCTGCCTGGTTGCCATTGCGAGCCTGATACAGTATGATTATGAAAACCGGAGTTACCGGACGGTATTGCCGGTTTTATCCATGCTTGTGCTTCTGGCCGGGGGGACTGCCAATATGATTCTGAATACTGTATTTGACGGCGCCTATGGGAATGCGGCGGGGCAGTACAGTATGGCGGTGTTCGGCATTATGATGGCTGTCATGCATATCCTGCAGCTTTCCAAGGAGTACCGGATCAGTTCGGAGGAGAATGCGCAGCTTTTGGAAGAAAAAGTAAAGATGGTGCAGCGGCAGAATGTGCAGCTCGCCCAGGCAAAGGAGGAAGCGGATACGGCAAAGCATGAGGCTTTGGCGGCAAATGAAGCAAAGGGGAAATTTCTGGCGCATATGTCGCATGAGATCCGCACGCCAATCAATGCGGTGCTTGGCATGGATGAGATGATTTTGCGGGAATCCGGGGAAGCGAATATAAAAGAATATGCCATGGATATCTACATGGCGGGACAGACGCTGCTGACATTGATTAATGATATTCTTGATTTTTCAAAGATAGAGTCCGGCAAGATGGAGATCGTCCCGGCGGCTTATGATGTAAGCAGCATGATACATGACTTGACCACTATGGCCTGGCAGCGGGCAAAGGACAAAAATATCGGGTTTGTGGTGGAGATAGACCGTGAAATCCCTTCCCGCCTGTACGGGGATGACGTGCGTATCCGCCAGGCGCTGACAAATATCCTGACGAACGCGGTGAAGTACACGCATGAAGGGAGTGTATGGTTCCGTACCGGATGCCGCAGCATGGAGGAGGGGGAAGTGTATCTTGCATTTGAAGTGGAGGATACCGGGATAGGGATGAAGGAAGAAGATTTGCCGAAACTTTCCGCGGAGTTTGAGAGGATTGAGGAGGACAGGAACCGGAATATTGAGGGGACGGGGCTTGGCATGAGTATTACGATCCAGCTATTGGAGCTGATGGGGAGCAGGCTCCATGTGGAGAGCGAGTACGGGAAAGGATCAAAGTTTTCTTTTGAGCTGGGACAGAAGGTGGTTGACGGTACGCCGATTGGGGATTTCGAGTCACGGGTGCGCCAGGCGGCGGAAGATTACAGCCATAGTACGAAGTTTTATGCGCCGGAGGCAAAGATACTGGTGGTGGACGACAATGCAGTGAACCGCAAAGTGCTGCGGAACCTGCTTAAGGGGACACAGGTACAGGTAACGGATGCGGGAAGCGGGGCGGAATGCCTGGAACTGGTACAGAGGAGCCATTTCGACCTTATTTTTCTGGATCATATGATGCCGGGGATGGACGGGGTGGAAACCCTGCACCGCATGAAAGGGCTTTCCGGTTATCCCTGCCAGGATACCCCGGTCATAGTACTGACGGCTAACGCGGTGACGGGGGCGAGGGAGAATTATCTGGCGGAAGGGTTTGATGATTTTCTGTCCAAACCGGTTGTCCCGGAAAAGCTGGAGGGGATGATGCGGAGGATGCTGCCGCAGGAATTGCTGCATACGGGTGTGCCGCAGGGAATGGGCCGGGAGGGAACCGGGCCGCAGGGTTTAGAGGCCGGGGGAGGCGGGAACCCAGGGGGATCGGTTGGAAAACCCGGGAGTACGGGAAGACAGATTACAGAAGCTGGAAATCCCGGGATGCAGGGGATATGCCCGGAAGGGGCGGGGCAGGAACGGGATGTGCGGTTTCCTGGGACGGGTGCAGCCTGGGACGGGCCTTCCGGGACGGGTGCGCCGGGAAGACTTCCGGACAATCTGCCCCAGGTAGATGGGCTGGACTGGAATTATGCATGGCTGCATCTGCCGGATATGGAGCTGCTGGAGTATACGGCCAGAGAGTTTTATGCCCAGCTTGATCCGGCGGCGGATAGCCTGGAACAGGCGTATATGCAGATTGCAGAACCGGGGCAGGCGGATCGGTATCGGATTCAGGTGCACGCCATGAAGAGCCTGGCGGCAACGTTGGGGATTATTCCTCTGGCAGGTGTTGCAAAAGTATTGGAATATGCGGCGAGGGATGGTAAAATAGATGTGATTATGTCCATGACAGGGGTATTTCTGGAAGAATGGCGCAGCTACCGGGAGAAACTGCAGGGTGTTTTTGGCATAGGGACGGAGGAAAGGAAAGAGGTGGCCGATTATTCCGTTATGCAGGCGCTGGTGGAGATGGTGCGGCTCAGTATGCAGGAGATGGACATTGACCAGGCGGATCGGCTCATGGGTGAACTGCAGGCTTATGAGTATCCGGAAGGGATGGGGCAGGATATCCGCAGGATGGCGGAAGCAGTGATGAATCTGGATCCGGAGGAAACGGAGCGCCTTGCGGGGCTGCTGATTGGCAGGATGGCGGAAGCAGGAGCGGGGAAATAACACAGGCTGTTCCGGAGGAGCGTCTTGCAGACACCGGGGA
This sequence comes from uncultured Lachnospiraceae bacterium, assembly GCA_947385425.1. Classification (GTDB taxonomy): domain Bacteria; phylum Bacillota; class Clostridia; order Lachnospirales; family Lachnospiraceae; genus Kineothrix. Next base: position 9,454 of record CANDKY010000029.1, read on the forward strand.
GTAACAAAGGTTGTTCCGGCAAAGAGGATTACAGGTGCCGGCAGGCAGGTTCCCGTCTGCGGGACGGATGGAAAAACAGAAAGGTGAAGCCTGTTTCGGACAGGCAAGGGGTAAGGGATGAAAAGAATTTTATTGATAGGGAAACTTAACAGTGTGGTGCAGGAAATGAATAAGTTCCTGTCGCAGTTTTTCCATGTACAGTTGTGTTCGGAAAATGCGGGTGTTTTGGAGGGGATGCTCAAAATCGTAAATCCGGATTTGGTCCTGGTCAGCCTGATTGGGGCTTATGATATTGATACATCCATATTTTTCATGCTGAGCGACCGGTATGCGCAGGTTCCTGTCCTGACAATCGGCACGAAGGAGGAAAGCAGCGCTTTCTTTAAATATTATGAGGAGAGCCAGTTTGAAAATCTGATCCGCCCGGTGGAAAACACGGTTATTTTGGGTGCCATATGCAGGAGGCTTGGCCTGGACGGGGAAGCGGTAAAACGGGAGGCATCGGAAGGGAAGAATGAGGAGACGGGGAGGAAGCGAATCCTGGTGGTGGACGATAACGGTACGGCCCTTCGGATGATGAAGGCCATGCTGGAGGAATATTATGAGGTTGCCGTGGCGGTTTCCGGTGCCCAGGCAATGACTTCGATTGGCAAAAAGCGGCCTGATTTGATTCTTTTGGACTATGAAATGCCGGTCTGTGACGGGAAGATGACGTTGGAAATGATCCGGGCGGATGAAGAAATGAAGGATATACCGGTGGTGTTCCTGACAGCCATAAACGATCGGGCAAATATCGAAGCAGTGCTGAAGCTCAAACCGGCAGGGTATTTCCTGAAGCCTCCTGTGAAGGACAGGCTGCTGGCGGAAATTGACAGGATATTGAAGTGATGTTGAAGTAATATTGAAGTGATGTTGTGCGGCGGGAAAAGTGCAAAAAAATGCCGGATAAGCCAAAAGAAATAAGAATAGGGCGAACAGAAAGGCAGGTAAAGAAGCAGCGAAGGAAGCGCTTTTGCCAGAGATACAAATATAACAGCACAAAGTCCCACGGATGTTTTATATCCGGGGGATTTTGTATTTGCAGTATTTATGGATGCGGCGTGATAAAATATTGACTTATAGTCATTATAGAGCTTGTAAAATACCGTTATGTATTATATAATGCATTATGTTATATTTTAGGATGTATGGAGGAGTGGTAAGATGGCAGGACAACCAAAGGGTGGCAGGGAGGAAGGCGGGTTTATGGTAAAGGTCGCCACCTTCATTGTGGACAGGAGAAATTTATTTTTCTTATTATTCGGCATTGCCCTTATTTTTTCGGTGGTGTCGATGAATTGGGTCCAGGTGGAGAATGCGATGTCGGCATATCTGCCGGAAACGACGGAAACGCGCCAGGGCCTTGACCGCATGGAGGAGCAGTTCATTACATATGGTACGGCAAAGGTTATGGTGACGAACATCCCGTATGCGGAGGCCGAAAAGATCTCTGCGGAACTGGAAGAGCTGGACGCGGTCATTATGTTGACTTTTGACAGTACAACGGATCATTATAACAATTTTTCCGCACTGTACGATATTACGTTCGGATATGAGGAGACGGATGAGAGGGCTTTGGAGGCATTGGATGAAGTGGAGGCGATGCTTGACGGGTATGATATTTTTGTATCCACGTCGATGGGGGATGCGTCGGCCGAGCAGATTGCCAGCGAGATGCAGGTAATCAGTGTGCTGGTGGCGATTGTGGTGGTTTCCGTGCTTCTTCTGACCTCGGAAACCTGGGCGGAGGTCCCGGTCCTTCTGCTGACTTTCTGTGCGGCGGCATTGATTACGAAGGGGACAAATTTTATTATGGGGACGATATCTTTCGTGTCCAATTCCGTAACGATAGTGCTGCAGTTGGCATTGTCCATTGACTATGCGGTTATTTTCTGTAACCGGTATAAAGAGGAGCATCAGAAGCTGCCGACGAGGGAGGCGGATATCGTGGCGCTCAGCAAGGCGATACCGGAGATATCGTCCAGTTCCCTGACGACAGTGGGCGGATTGATTGCTATGATGTTTATGCAGTTCGGGATCGGCAGCGATATGGCGCTGTGCCTGATCCGGGCGATCGCGCTCAGCCTTCTGGCGGTCTTTTTGCTGATGCCAGGGCTGATTATGCTTTTCGGGAGCGCGATGGATAAGACAAGGCATAAGAGCTTTATACCGAAGATCCCTTTTGTGGGGAAATTTGCCTATGCGACGAAGCATATTATGCCGCCTTTGTTCCTTGTGCTGATTATTGCGGCTTATTTTGTTTCTTCCAAGTGCCCTTATGTATACGGGTATACGATGATAGAGACGCCTGTGCAGAGCGACGCTATGATTGTGGATGAGATGATAACGGAAAGCTTCGGCGATTCCAATATGGTGGCGCTGGTGGTGCCGGCAGGTAATTATGATAAGGAAAAGAAGCTGCTGGAGGAGCTGGATGCGAGGGAGGAAATCGACTATACCATGGGGCTGGCGAATACGGAGGCCATGGACGGGTATATGCTGACGGATAAGCTGACGGCAAGGGATTTCTCGGAACTGCTGGAGCTGGATTATGAGATAGCCGAGGTGCTGTATATGGCCTATGCCGTCAACGATGAGAATTACGCGAAAATCATTAACGGGCTGTCGACATACAGCGTACCTTTGATTGATATGTTTATGTTCCTGTATGACGAGGTGGACGAGGGGTATGTCACCCTGGAAGATGATTTGATGGACACGCTGGAAGACGCGCATACCAAAATGCAGATAGCCCTTGACCAGCTCCAGGGTAAGGAATACAGCCGGATGCTGCTGTATTTAAACCTGCCGGAGGAGGGGGATGAGACATTTGCTTTCCTGGATGAGATACACAGCATTGCAAATAAATATTATGAAGGGACGATATTGATCCCCGGGGAGGCTACCAGCCAGTATGATCTTTACAAGACGTTCCAGAAGGACAATACGGTGGTAAATGTGGTTTCTATCCTGGCGGTTCTTGTGGTGCTGCTGTTTACCTTTATGTCCGCCGGGATGCCTGTATTGCTGATTATGGTTATCCAGGGTGTTATCTGGATTAATTTTTCCTTCCCGGCCATACAGCAGAAAAACCTGTTCTTTATGAGTTACCTGATCGTCAGCTCCATCCAGATGGGCGCGAATATTGACTATGCGATTGTTATTTCCGGGCGGTTTATGGAACTGAAGGATAAGATGGATAAGAAGGAGGCTATCATAGAGACGATGAACTTTGCCTTCCCGACTATCGTGACGTCCGGTTCCATGCTAGCCCTTGCGGGGATACTGATCGGGCAGATGTCGTCGGACGGCGCTATCTGCGGCATTGGGCAGTGTCTGGGGCGCGGGACGATTATGTCCATTGTGATTGTTATGTTTGTTTTGCCGCAGATCCTGCTGCTGGGGGAGAAAATTATTGATAAGACTTCCTTTGCCGTATCGATTCCGCTGAAACTGGAGAAGAGTTCCGGCCTGATACGGGTGGACGGCCTTGTGCAGGGGCAGATCAACGGTACGGTGATTGGGGAGATGCATGGCTTCGTGCGCGGCGATGCAAGCCTGTTTGTAAATATGGGTAAGATGGAGCCGAGGGAGGACGACGGCAGCGATCTGGCATTGCTGGTGCAGAAAGAAAAGGCAGGGCAGGAGGCCGGTGCGGAACAGGTATAAGGCAAGGAGGAGGACAATGATTAAGACAAAGAATAAAAGATTTCTTTCCAGGGCGCTGTCTGTCGGCATTGCATTGGCATTGGCCTGCGATATGTTCCCGATGCAGAGCCTGAGGGCGCAGGAAGCGGCAGCGGTAAAAGAGGAAGGGCAGGAAGGGGAATCCGGGCAGGAAAGCGGGGAAGAGGCGCAGGAAGAGATTGCCCGGGAAGTGATAGAGATACATACAGAGGGAGAGTTCCTTGCATTTGCGGACAACTGTTTCCTGGATTCCTGGTCTGCCAATAAAGATGTATTTTTATGTGAGGATCTGGATCTGTCGGATGCGGAGTTTGGCGCTGTTCCTGTCTTCGCGGGGCATTTTGACGGACAGGGGCATACCATATCGGGTTTTTCCTATAGCGGGGACGGATATGTGGCAGGGCTGTTCCGCTATATTGAAAAAGGCGGCGTGGTAGAAAACCTGAAATTAAAAGGGGAGGTTATCGCGGCGGATGAAAAGGAATGCATCGGCGGCCTGTGCGGTGTGAATTACGGGACAATCCGAAGATGTACTTTCCAGGGGACGGTAAGCGGCAGGACGACGGTCGGCGGCCTTGTGGGGGTCAATGAGGGTATAGGCGTGGTGCAGAACAGTTTTTCCGGCGGACGGGTGACGGGTTATTATGCCACCGGGGGGATGGTAGGCAGGAACCACGGCCTGATATCTTATTGTACAAACCGTTCATGTGTCAATAATGATAATGAATGGGTGGAGGAAGATGATGAGATGGGCATGGGGCTGTTCCTGAGCATTAATGTCAGCGGTTCGGGAACGGATCTTTTCAGCGGCGTGGATACCGGAGGCGTCGCAGGGTATTCGGACGGTACGGTCATCCGATGTATGAATTACGGGCAGATTGGGTATGAACACACGGGGTATAATATCGGCGGGATTGTCGGCAGGCAGTCCGGCGTACTTTCTTCCTGCACCAACAACGGGACGGTGTACGGCAGGAAGGATGTGGGCGGTATCGTGGGGCAGATGGAGCCTTATATCGAGGTGGATGAGGCGGAATCGCTGCGCAACGCGGTAAATAAGCTCCATGATCTGATTGCGAAGACGATTGATGATATGCAGGCGGGGAAAAATGTGATCAAAGGGGATCTGGATCAACTGGCGGCATACAGCGAGGGGGCAACGGACGCCGGGGATGCGCTGGCCGGGCAGATGACGGATTTCGTTGACACAAATATGGATCAGGTGCAGTCCATGGCGGAACGGCTGGGCCATGTGATGGAAATGCTTCCGGATATTTTTGACGATGTTTACGATGCGGAAGACAGTTTTGCGGATGCAAACCGGGCATTGATGGGGATCATGGAGGATCTGAAGGATGCGGGCAATATCGAAGGCGAGTATGTGGAGACGGATTACAACAGGCTTTCGCTGCTGTCAACGGTGGGCGGGAATATCTTAAGCCTGCAGCATTACCCGCAGGCGGGCGAGACAGTCAATATCGTGGCGGAGCCCAATGACGGGTACGGGCTGCAGGAGATCCGTGTAATAGACGCCTACGGCGGCGGTGTGGAGGTACAGCAGGAGAGCGGCAGGGCATATACTTTTATCATGCCGGAGCCGAATGTGCGGGTAGAGGCGTATTTTGGCTATGAGGGTGAGGAAGGAGATGATCCCGGGGACGGCGGCGACGGGGATGATGCGGACGGCCAGCCAGGGGAAGGTACGGATAAAGACGGTGCCGGAGACGGGAGCGGAACGGATAAAGACGGTATTGGGGACGGAACAGATGAGGACGGTACAGAGAATGGAATCCCGGGCAGCCCTGTCCTTCCGGACGGCTCGGACGGCAATGGAGGCGGAGCAGGATCAGGAAACGGAGGCGGGGACGGTTCCGGCATGGGGAACGGCAGTGCGGGAACGGGCGCGGCCGATCCGGACAGCGGTGCAGGCGGCGGATCCGGAACGCCGGGGAACGGGGCTGGCGGATCCGGCACGGGAAGCGGAAATCCAGGGGGAAGTACGGGCGGAAACGGCGGATCGGCGGACATTTCCGGTGATCCGGCAGGGAGCGGCACAGGGACGTCAGGCGGTGCAGGAGGCAATACGTCAGACGGCGGCGTGGACGGCGCAGGCGGTTCCGGCAGTGCGGGAGGAAGCAATAGTGATACGTCCGGGAGTACCGGGGGAAGCGGTACGGATACTTCCGGGAGAGGGGAAGGAAACGGTGCGGATACCCCGGGCAGTGCCGGAGGGGATAATGCGGGCAATTCCGGCAGTACCGGAGGTAATGACGCGGATAATCCCGGAGGTGCGGGAGGAGGCAGTGCAGATGTACCGGGCAGCGGGGATGGAAACGGAAGCAGTGCAGGTACAGATAATTCCGGCGGCGCGGCAGGGATTGGAAACGATGCGTCAGACGGCGGGGCAGAAAAGGAAGGGGCCGCGTCCGGCGGTACACAGGACAGCGGCAGCAATGAGGCGGATAGCGCTCCGGGCGGCGGGGAGGATGTATCCGGCGGTGATGCGCAGGACGGGACGGATGCATCTTCCGTGCAGCCAGACAGCCCTTCCGGCGGCAGCGGGGAGGCAGGAGGAGCAGACGGGGGAGACAAAGAGCAGGCATCGGCAGGGCGGCAGGCTGTCCGGATGGATCGTTTCTGGTATACTCCGGCCCGGCTTTTAAGCGTGGGTATCCGTGTTTCGGAAAGAAAGACGCTGGTGTCCTCGGCCGGCCTGCCGGAATCCGGGGCTCAGCCGGGGGATACGGACGGTACGGGAAGTGCCGGGCCGGACAGTACGGACGGCTCAGAGAGTACAGACGGGCCTGGCAGTACGGATAATGCGGGAAGTACCGGTAGCACGGACGGTCCAGAAAGTACAGGCGGATTGGACAGTACGGATAATGCGGGAAGTGCCGGCGGCACGGACGGTTCAGGGAGTACAGACGGGCCGGGCAGTACGGATAATGCGGGAAGTACCGGCGGCACGGACGGTTCAGGGAGTACAGACGGGCCAGGCACTGCGGATGGCCCGGAGGAAGGCGGCGGGCCGGCGAAAACGGTTGTCTGCCTGAGTTCTAATCTGAGCGGGAATGCATTCAGTGAGATAAACGGTGATGCGGCAACGGTGACGGTTATTCCGGACGGGGCTTATGCCGTGGACGGGACGCCGTCGGTATCGGCAGGCGACCGGGAGGTGCCGGTAACAAGGGCCGGGGAATCCGTATTTACTTTTCCGGTGGACGGCGGTACATACCGGGTGCATATTTCGTTCCGTAAATTGGATAAATCGCAGACGGTAAACAGTGCCAAAGGGGATATCAGCAGCGCGATCAAAGAGCAGCAGGCCGCTACGGAGAAGGTAAATGCCATTATCCAGCAGATACAGGGCAGCCAGGAGGTAACTCAGGAGCAGCTTGAGGAACTGACAAAGGCTTTGGGGGAAATGTCCGGCGCTACGTCTGCGGTACTGAGCAACCTGGGGGCTGTTTCCAATGTGGTAGGGCAGCATGTGCTTGAACGCATGGAAGCGGCGGGAAGCGATATGACAGCGGCTTTGGATCATCTGCAGGATGCCGTGGATTCCGTCAGGGAAGCGACGAGGGATGCACGGAGCATAGTAGACTATGTGAACGGCCAGCCGAATCTTCATTTTTCAAAATTAGGCGGGGCATTTGACACGGACAGGGAAAGGCTGCATGAACAGCTCAAAGGGATGTCCGACAGTATCATGAGCCTGAGCAGCAATGCGGCGGGCTATTCGGATGTTGTAAACGATGATTTGAGGGCAGTCAATGACCAGATTAACGTAGTATTTAATTTGCTGGCGGATAATCTGACCAATTACGGCGAGATCAGCGTGGAAGAGCTTTATGAGGATGCGGACATAGAAGACGTGGACAGTATTACCACGGGGAAAACAAATAATTGCAGGAATAAGGGAGTGGTTGAAGGGGATATCAACGTTGGCGGTATTGCCGGGGCTATGTCCATTGATGAGGAAGATCCGGAGGACAGCGCGGCAGGAAGCGTGGATTATCAGATTGGCAGGAGATATTTTACAAAATGCATTATTACGGACAGTGTCAATGAAGGTTATGTTTTGGCAAAGAAGGACGGTGCAGGCGGTATTGTAGGGTATATGAGGCATGGCATTGTCGTGGATTCGGAAGGCTATGGGAGCGTGGAGAGTACGGAAGGGGATTTCGTGGGCGGTATCTGCGGTGAATCCCTGACGGTGATCCGGGACTGCTATGCGCTCTGCTCCGTTTCCGGTGGCCGGTATGTGGGCGGTATCGCAGGGTTCGCCGATACGGTGAAAAATTGTTATGCGATGGCGGACTGCAATGCAACGATGGGCAGGAAAGGGGCGATCGCAGGGCAGACGGCAAGTTATGAGGATGCCCTGGCAGGCGAAGAGAAGGAAGAGGCCAAGGTAAGCGGCAACTATTATGTGGGCGATGATATTTGCGGCATTGACAGCATCAGTTATGTAGGTGTGGCGGAGCCGATGAAATATGAAGAACTGCTGGCTGTAGTAAATCTTCCGACACAGTTCAGGCATCTGAAGGTAATCTACAGAGTGGATAATATATACCTGGGCGAGCAGGAGGTGAAATTCGGGGAAAGTCTGTCCGGGCTGGATTACCCGGTGATTCCCGCAAAAGCGGGGTATTACGGTGTATGGCCGGATTATTCCGGCCGGGTGATGGCAGGGAACCTGTTAGTCAAAGGCGAGTATAAGGAGGATGTTACGGTAGTGGAGAGCAGCGGGAAGCTGGCCCTGGAAGCAGAGGGGGAGCGGGAAAAGCCTTACGCGCTTGTGGAGCAGCGGTTCACTCAGGATACGGTATTGCATGCGGATTTAAGCGATATGGAGCCGCCGGAGAAGGCGATCCACAGGGAGCATATAGTATATTCCGTTGCTTTGGAAAATGCGAGGATCGGCAGCGGCGATACTTTTGCCATCCGCCTTTATAATCCTTATGAGGATGCGGAGGTATGGGGCTTAAAGGACGGTGTTTGGACGGAATTGGAGAGCAAAGCGAGAGGACAGTATCTGCAGGTGGATATGACCGGGCCGGAGCAGGCTTTCTGCGTAGCGGAGGAAAAGTCCGGGACGTGGGCTGTCATAACAGGCGTGGCGGCAGGGCTGGCGGCGGCAGGTATTCTGGCGGCACTGATGCGGAAATGGAAAGCTGGCAGAAGAAGGGGAAAAATGCCGGAATGATATGGGTGCGTATGCGGCGGCAGTTTGCGAGGGGATCAGAGACTGGGGAGTAAAGCATCAGGCTGCTGCAGGCAGGGACAGGAGGAGAAGATGAGAACGGATATGGTGATGCGGCTGCAGGAAGTTTTGGATATGGCAGTGGAGAGGAAAGAAATCGCGGGGGCAAATTTATGTGTGGAGAAGGACGGCAGCGAGCTGTGTTACCTTCAAAGCGGTTATGCGGATAAGGAGCGGGAAAAGCCGGTGGAGAGGGACAGTATATTCCGGCTTTATTCCATGACCAAACCGGTTACGGCCGCGGCGGCAATGAAGCTGGCCGAAGAGGGAAAGCTGGATCTGGGAGAAACGGTCGCTTCTTTTTTTCCGGAATACAAGCATCAGGAAGTGGAAGAGGAAGGGGGAAAACGCGTACCCGTACAGCAGGAGATGGTGGTCAGGGATCTGCTGAATATGACGGCGGGGCTGATGTACCCGGGATATGAAGGTTCTGCCGGAAGGGCTGTAGACAGGGTATTTGAGGAAATGGATCAGCGGCTGCTTTCCGGCCGTCCCATGACGACAGAGGAATTGGCAGTACGGCTGGGGCAGTGCCCTCTGGCTTTCCAGCCCGGCAGCAGGTGGTTATACAGCAGTTGCGCGGATGTACTTGGGGCAGTGATAGAGAAGGTTTCCGGCTCCTCCTTTTCAGAATATCTGCAGCGGGCTTTGTTCGAGCCGCTGGGCATGGAGGATACCGCCTTTTATGTGCCGGAGGAAAAACGGGGGCGTCTGGCGGTTTCTTATGAAACGTCCGGGGAGGGGGAGAAAATGGTGCCGTATGCCGGAAACCATCTTGGGATCATCAATGCCATGGACAGGCAGCCGGCTTTTGAGTCGGGCGGCGCCGGGCTGGTTTCCACGTCAGCGGATTATATGAAGTTTGCGCATATGCTGCTGCAGGGCGGGGTTTGCGGGAACCGGAGGGTGCTGGAGGAAAGGACGGTACGTTTCCTGGCAGGCGGCGGGCTTTTTGAAACCCAGCAGAAAGATTTTGAAAGAAGGATCCCCCATCTGGCCGGTTTTACTTATGGCAACCTGATGCGCGTCCTGCAGGAAGAGGGGAAGGCATATTATATGGGAAGCAGGGGGGAATATGGCTGGGACGGCTGGCTGGGGTGCTATTTCAGCAATGATCCGAAGGAAAGGCTGAGTATCGTTTTTATGACGCAAATAAAGGATGCGGGGACACTGCCTGTGCTGCGCAGGCTGCGGAATGTGATATATGCGGGATTGGAGTAAAAATCCGGAATGAAAAAGGAGAAGATTTATGGAATTATCCCGGAAGGATTTTTATACAGTGGAAGATATCTATGCATTGCCGGCGGGCCGGCGGGCGGAATTGATTGACGGGCAGTTGTATATGATGACATCGCCGGGTACGGTCCATCAGCGGACGGCATATGCGCTGGCAAGAAAAATATCCGGTTATATAGACAGTACGGGGGGCAGGTGCGAGGTGTTCCTGGCTCCCTTTGCGGTATTTCTGAATAAGGATGACCGTAATTATGTAGAGCCTGATATATCGGTCATATGTGATTCGGGCAAACTGGATGAAAAAGGATGCAACGGCGCGCCGGACTGGGTGATTGAAGTAACGTCTCCTTCCGATCCCCAAAGGGATTATGGCATAAAACTTTTTAAGTACCGTACTGCGGGTGTCCGAGAGTACTGGATTGTCAATCCGCAGAAAGGAACCGTTATGGTTTTTGATTTTGAGAAGGACCAGCGTTCTAACCAGTATATTTGGGAGGAGGATATTCCGGCCTGCATATATGGGGATTTCGTTATTAATATCGGGGGAATAATCCCTAAATTGTAAATATGTAAACTCTATAATCCGTTTAGAAAAAATATATGGCGCACACGGAATCAGTGAAATGGTTTTACGTGTGCGTTATTTTTATGCACAGGGGCGCACAAATGAAGTTGCTGCTTACGCAGCGTGCGCCCCGCGCGGCGAGTAGGGGGAAAAGCCTTCCCTACTCGATTGCAATCGCCAATGATACAGAAAGAAAGTTTTTCTCTCTGATTTCGGGACAGTTCCTTACCATAATTTATCAGTAATTTTGCATTTCCGTGATACTTTACATATTTTTGTGGAATACTTGAATAGCGGAAATGGTTTCGGGCCGTCGGAATGTGCGTCAAAATCCAGGGATTGGCATGAAATACGGTGGGCTATTTTAGGACAGCTTCCTGGAGTGGCGAAAAGGGGAGGGCTGAGGAAAGGAGGCAGTTATGCCGAGAAAAGGAGAGAATATTTACAGGAGGAAGGACGGGAGGTGGGAAGGAAGGATCCGGCAGGAGGATGCATTGCCCGGGAGGCGTAATTATGTGTCGGTTTACGGGAAAACGTATAAGGAAGTCAAGAGTAAAATGGAGATGGTAAAAACCGGGCAGAATCCGTCCGGCAAAGGGTTTCCCGATGTGGAAGAGGCGGCCGGTATCTGGATAGAGGACAGGGAAGGGTATTGGAAGCCGACCACTTGCGCCGCATACCGCCAGGCTCTGGAGAAGTATATTATCCCATGCCTGGGGAGGGTGAAAATAAACAGGCTGGACAACAAAGTGCTGGAGAATTTCGCTTCGGCCCTTGCGGAAAAGGAAGGGAATGCGTTGTCTGTGAATTATCAGTCATATGTATGTGCCATTGTCATCCGGGTGATCGCGCATGCGAAGAAAAAGTTCGGGTATCGGATGGCAGTGCCTGAAAATCCGGTGGTAAAGAGCAAAAAGAGCCCGGTTACACCGCCCGGGGAGTATGCGTTGTCTGTTTTGGAGGATTATCTGGTGGCGGACAGCGGCAGGGATGTGAGCCTGGGGATTCTGGTTGCGTTTTATACGGGGATACGCATTGGGGAATTGTGCGCGCTGAAGTGGGATGATATCGATAGTGCGGAAGGCGTTATACGGATCCGGGGGAATATCCAGCGGGTACAGGCGCCGGAAGGCGGGCAGACAAAGACGGATGTCGTCCTGCAGGCCCCGAAAACCGCAGATTCCGTACGGCTTGTGCCTATCCCGCCGGTTTTGTATCCGCTGTTGGAGCATAACCGCAGGGAGGGGGACAGTTATGTAATCCGGGGGATGAAACATCCCTGGGCGGATCCGCGCACGGTGCAGTATCATTTTTACAAAATACTGAAAAAATGCGGGCTGGAACATTTTAATTTCCATATGCTCCGGCATGCCTTTGCCTCCCGCTGCATCGCCATGGGTTTTGACGTAAAGAGCCTGAGTGAGATATTGGGGCACAGCGATACCAGGATGACGATGAACCTTTATGTGCATTCCTCGGTGCAGCATAAGAAGCAGCTTATGGAACGGTTTGATACTCCTATGGCGGGGAGATAGGGATAAGCGCTAAGCGAAGACGGATGGATACAGAGCAGACAGGCCGGTGAACGGACGGCAGAGAAGTAAAATTGTTTTACATAGGAAGAAAAATTGTTTTATATAGGAAGAGAAAGGCACCAAAAATTGTTAAAAAATACTTGCATTTCCCAAGATGCAGTGCTATAGTATAAAGAAGATAATATGTAACTGTTAATTAAGAGTGGACTTGCGAGTCCACTCTTTTTGTGAGTATCAACAGTTATTGGGAGATATGCGGGGAAGGGAGCGGTGTATAAATATGTCGAGAAGGGAAAATTATGAGCGTATGACGGAGGAACTGCTTATTCCGATTGTGGAAAAGGCAGGCGTTGAGATTTATGATGTGGAGTATGTGAAGGAAGGCAGCGATTTCTATTTGCGGGCGTACATCGATAAAACGGGCGGTGTAGATATCAATGACTGCGAGAAAGTCAGCCGTGCCCTGTCAGACGCGCTGGATGAGAAGGATTTTATTCCGGACGCGTATATTCTGGAAGTGAGCAGCCCCGGGCTGGGGCGGACGCTGAAGAAAGATAAGCATTTGGCGAAGAGCATCGGTGAAAGGGTGGAGCTTAAGACGTATAAGCCGATCGGAAAGCGTAAGGAGTTCGAAGGCGTCTTAAAGAGCTTTGATGAGGATTCCGTTATAATAGAAGAAACAGAGGAAGCAAAGGAACTGGCTTTTGCAAGGGCGGATATTGCAATTATAAGACTGGCACTTGATTTATAGGATAAATGATAGCGGCGGAGCGCAGAAAGGAAAAAGGAAAAATGAACAAAGAGTTAATGGAGGCATTGGATATTCTGGAGAAGGAAAAAGAGATTAGCAAGGAAACTTTGTTTGATGCGATTGAAAATTCCCTGATAACGGCCTGCAAGAACCATTTTGGAAAAGCGGATAACATCAAGGTGGAAATTGACAGGGAAACCTGTGATTTCCTTTGCTATGCGGAAAAAGAGGTAGTGGAAGAAGTGGAGGACGACTGCCTGCAGATAGACTTGACGGACGCGGTGAAGATTTCCAAAAGGGCACAGCTCGGCGACATTGTCCATGTAGAAATCAAGTCCAAGGAATTCGGGCGTATTGCAACACAGAATGCAAAGAATGTAATTTTACAGAAAATAAGGGAAGAAGAGCGGAGTGTTATTTACAATCAGTATTATGAGAAAGAAAAAGATGTGGTTACAGGCATTGTGCAGCGCTACCTGGGAAAGAACATCAGCATTAACCTGGGAAAAGCGGACGGCATTATGAATGAAAGCGAGCAGGTGAAAGGCGAGATATTCAAGCCGACGGAGCGGATTAAGGTATATATTCTCGAAGTGAAGAATACACCGAAAGGGCCGAGGATTTTGGTGAGCCGGACGCATCCGGAACTGGTAAAGCGTCTCTTTGAGGCGGAAGTAACGGAAATCAAGGACGGTACGGTGGAAATCAAGAGCATCGCCAGGGAGGCCGGGAGCCGGACGAAGATGGCTGTATGGTCCAACAATCCTAATGTAGATGCGGTGGGCGCCTGTGTAGGAATCAACGGATCAAGGGTAAATACTATTGTGGAAGAGCTGAGGGGTGAGAAAATTGATATTATCAACTGGGATGAGAACCCCGGGAATCTGATCCAGAATGCTTTATCACCGGCGAAGATTGTAGCGGTTTTTGCAGATCCGGATGAAAAAACGGCAAAAGTTGTGGTGCCGGATTATCAGCTATCCCTTGCGATCGGCAAGGAAGGACAGAATGCAAGGCTGGCGGCAAGGCTGACCGGATACAAGATCGATATTAAGAGCGAAACGCAGGCAAAGGACGCTCCGGGCTTCCGTTACGAAGATTATCTGGACGATTATGACGAATATGACGGTGAGTACGAAGAAGAGGAATTCGGGGCAGAGGGTGAAGAGGACGGAAACGGGGAATTCGGGAGCGAAGAGGAAAGGTTTGACTCAGAGGATGCCGATTTGGAAATAGATGCGGAAGAAAGCGGAAGCGATGCCGGGGAAGAATTTGAAGGAGCCGGGGAGGATGCTGCGGAAGGCTTTGAAGGGGCCGGAGAAGAATTTGAGGGAGCCGGAGAAGATGCCGCGGAAGACATTGAAGGAACCGGGGAGGACTTTGAGGAAGAATCCGAAGAGGAGGAAGAGAGAGAGTCCGAGGACGGCGCCGGGGAGGAGCCGGATGGGAAAGCCGCAGACAATGCCGGAGAAGAGGTTTCCGGGGAGGCCCTGGACAATGCCGGAGAAGAGGTTTCCGGGGAGACTCTGGACAATGCCGGAGAAGATGATGCCGCGCAGCCCCAGGATAATTTTGAAGAAGGTTTTGACGGGGAAGCCGGAGGGGACATAGAAGCAGGAACAGCCGGGAAGGGAGAAGCGCAGGACGGTTTGGAAAGTGATGCGGTGTCCGGAAACGGTATATGGACCGGGGAAGAGGACAGGGAAAAGGTAAATGAGGAAGAAGCCGGGATAGCCGAAGGCGGTACGGACGAAACAGGATGGCCGGAGGCGGACGATGGGGAAGGGAAGACAGAGGAATAGGATATGGCGAAGAAGATTCCCTTAAGGCAGTGTGTCGGCTGCGGTGAGATGAAGAGCAAGAAGGAAATGCTGCGGATTCTGAAAACGGCAGAGGGAGATATTATCCTGGATACGACAGGTAAGAAAAACGGGAGAGGCGCGTACTTATGCCGCTCGGCTGACTGTATTAAGAAAGCAGGCAGGAATAAAGGTCTGGAACGATCCCTTAAGGTAAGGATTCCGGATGAAATATACGGGAGGCTGGAAAAGGAGTTTTATGAGAGTGAATAAAATTTATTCCCTGCTTGGCCTTGCAGCCAGATCCGGAAATATGGCAAGCGGAGGATTTTCAGTAGAAAAAGCAGTAAAATCAGGCAGTGCGGTATTGGTGATTGTCAGTGAGGACGCATCGGACAATACGGTAAAGCAGTTCCGTAATATGTGCAGTTTCCGTGAAATACCCATGTTCCGGTACGGGACGAAGGAAGAACTGGGGCATGCCATTGGAAAGCAGATGCGCACTTCGTTAGCCATCACAGAGGAGGGGTTTGCGAAATCCATAAGGAAGCATTTGGAGGCATTGGAAGAAGGAGACGGAGGTAGTGAGCATGGCGAAAATGAGGATACATGAACTTGCGAAGGAAATAGATAGGCAAAACAAAGAAATATTGTCTTTTTTGCAGGAGAAAGGCATTGAGGTCAAGTCAGTGAGCAGTTCCATCGAGGATGATGTGATTGCGCTTGTGAAAAAGCATTTTACAAAAAATGAGGAAGTGAAAGAGGAAAAACCTATGGCGAAATCGGGAGAAACTGGCGCAGAGCAACCTAAGAAAAAGAAGAAAATTATTATTGTGGGAAATCCGCAGAACAGTAAAATGTCAGGCCGTTCCCAGCAGGGGGGTTTTTCTGCCGGAAACGGGAAAAAGCCGCAGGCACAGGGAAACGACGGCATGAAAGCGGGAAACGGCAGTGAAAGATCCGGAAACGGTAGTGAAAAGACTGGTAGCGGCAGCGGAAAGTCCGCAAACGGCAATAAGAAGCCGGGAGCAGGAAACGCGAAAGCCGGTGCAGGCAATGGGAGGACCGCAAGTACGAATGCCAGACAGGGAAATAATGTAAGGCAGGGGGCACGGCAGGAGAAACCGGCGCCTCACCGCCCGATCAAGCCTCTTACACCGCCGTCCCCGACGCCTCCGGTTACAATGATCCCGGCATCCAGTTATACGCCGAAAAAGGAGCAGAAGGTAAAAACGGAGAGCCGGGCGGAGAATACGGAAGCAGCGTCCATCCGGCAGCAGAGCGCGGATTTGGAGAATGCAAATGCCGCGGCTGTGATGAAAGAACAGGATATGTCCCGTACGGAGAAGGGCGGGGCAGAAAAGGCCGTGGCAGAAATAAAGCAGGAGACAGCCGGCCCTGCGGCAAATACAATACAGGACAGCGGCAGAACGGATACGGCGCAGGGAGCCGTACCGGAAAATGCAAAGCAGGAGGCAGCCAGGTTCGAGCCCGCAAAGCAGGAAAACGGCAAAACGGAAAGCACTGCCCCGGAGAGCGGAAGGATGGATGGGGCAAAACCGGAAGCCGCCAGGGCAGAGGGTGTAAAGCAGGAAAATACGCGTCAGGGAAATGGCGTCCAGAGCGGCAATGCGCGTCAGGATAACGGCCGTCAGGAGAACCGGCAGGGTTCCAGGCAGGAGCGCCAGGATAACGGACGCCAGGGAGGATATGCAAGGCAGGATAACCGCCAGGGCGGCGGCCGTCAGGATAGCAGCCGTCAGAACAGGCCGGTAAGGCCGGACAGACAGGATAGGCCCAGAAATAATGACCAGCCGAGAAGGACGGATAACAGAAATAACCGGAATGAAAACCGCAGCGATAATCGGGGAGATGGTAGGAGATATGAAGGCCAAAATCGCAGACCTTTTGAAAATAGCCAAGGGGATAGGCGTAATTCTGGCGGCGGCCAGGGCAGTACCCGCCCTTTTGGAAATAATGACCGCCCTAACAGAGGCAATGGAGGGCAGGACAATAGATTCCGCAAGCCTGCGCCCGGTAAGGGATTCGTACCTGAGAGCCCGGTCAAGGATCAGGAGAAGCATAGGGATGAAGAGAAGCGCAGAATCAGCCAGGAGAAGGATAAGCGCTCTAAGAAGGATTTGATTTACGAGGAAGATGAAACAAAGGTATCCGGCAAGAACCGGGCCGGGAAGTTCATTAAGCCTGAGAAGAAAGCGGAAGAAGTAAGGGAAGAACAGATTAAGGTTATCGTGATCCCGGATTCCCTGACCATTAAGGAGCTGGCGGATAAGATGAAGATGCAGCCCTCCGCCATAATCAAGAAGCTGTTCCTGCAGGGGCAGATTGTGACAGTGAACTCGGAACTTTCTTATGAGGAAGCGGAGAATATCGCCATAGAGTATGACATTATGTGCGAAAAGGAAGTAAAGGTGGATGTCATCGAGGAGCTTTTGAAGGAAGAGGAAGAGGCGGAAGAAAATATGACAAAAAGACCGCCGGTTATCTGTGTCATGGGCCATGTAGACCATGGGAAAACTTCTCTTCTGGATGCTATCCGTAAGACAAATGTCACGGATAAGGAGGCCGGCGGAATTACCCAGCATATCGGGGCCTATACGGTCAGGGTAGGGAATGAGAAAATCACATTCCTTGATACGCCGGGGCATGAGGCGTTTACGGCAATGCGTATGCGCGGCGCCAATGCAACGGATATCGCTATCCTGGTGGTGGCGGCAGACGATGGCGTGATGCCTCAGACGGTGGAAGCGATTAACCATGCAAAAGCTGCCGGAATCGAAATTATCGTGGCAGTGAATAAGATTGATAAACCAAATGCAAATATTGACAGGGTAAAACAGGAAATGACGGAACATGAGCTGATTCCCGTGGATTGGGGCGGAAGTACGGAATTTGTGCCGGTATCCGCGAAATCGGGAGAAGGGCTTGACACTTTGCTGGAGACGATCCTTCTGACTGCGGAGATTCTGGAGCTGAAAGCGAACACGAAGCGGCAGGCAAGGGGCCTTGTCATAGAGGCGGAGCTGGATAAAGGCCGCGGGCCGGTGGCTACCGTGCTTGTCCAGAAAGGGACGTTGCATGTGGGCGATTTCATTTCCGCCGGGGCCAGCCATGGAAAAGTAAGGGCGATGATTGACGATAAGGGAAGGCGGGTAAAGGAAGCATTGCCGTCCACACCGGTGGAGATTTTAGGGCTTTCCGATGTACCGAGCGCCGGGGAAGTGTTTATTGCCCATGAAACGGATAAAGTTGCAAAATCTTACGCGGAAACATATCTGGCCCAGAATAAAGAGCGGATGTTGGAAGATACTAAAGCCAAGATGTCTTTGGACGATCTCTTTACACAGATACAGGCAGGCAACCTGAAGGAACTGAATCTGATTATTAAAGCGGATGTACAGGGCAGTGTGGAAGCGGTGAAGCAGAGCCTGCTGAAACTGTCCAATGAGGAAGTGGTGGTAAAATGCATCCATGGCGGTGTCGGCGCCATTAATGAGTCGGATGTATCCCTGGCTTCCGCATCTTCCGCCATCATTATCGGTTTTAATGTGAGGCCGGATGCCATGGCAAAGACGATTGCGGAGCGGGAAGGTGTGGATATCAGGCTTTACAGGGTGATTTACCAGGCAATCGAAGATGTGGAGATGGCGATGAAAGGTATGCTGGATCCGATTTTCGAGGAGAAGGTTATCGGCCATGCGGAGGTGCGGCAGCTTTTCAAGGCGTCGGCGGTGGGAAATATTGCAGGTTCTTATATATTGGACGGTGTTTTCCAGAGGGACTGCAAGATCCGCATAAGGAGAGAGGGCGAACAGATTTACGAAGGTGCGCTTGCCTCCCTGAAGCGGTTTAAGGATGATGTGAAGGAAGTAAAAGCCGGGTTTGAATGCGGCCTGGTATTCGAAAACTTTGATCAGATGCAGGAATTGGATATTGTGGAAGCTTATATTATGGTGGAGGTGCCCCGCACTTAACGTGAAAAGAAATTCTAAGGCAGTAAAGGACACTGCCTAAGAATTTCTAGGATTTGCAATGGATTGCAAATCCATTTCACGTGGAAGAATGCCCGGAAAGAGGGCATTCTTCCGGGTTTGTCAAGGCGGAAGGGGAGTTTCTTTTCGGGTTTGTCAAGGCGGAAGGGAATTTCTTTCCGGGTTTATTAGAGCGTGTTTGAAAAATGCTTTCCGGCAGATGTGCGTCACAATTTGTGGGAGATTAAAAGCAAGTTTGCTTTGCCAAATGAAGGGCGCATAGCGGGCATTGTTTTTTGGGCAGTGAAGGTATTGGTTTTGGATGGGAGCAGTGAATGAGGAAGAATAGTTTAAAAAATACAAGGATTAATGGGGAAGTGCAGAGGGCTTTGGCGGAGATTATCCGCGGGGGTATTAAGGATCCGAGGGTTAGCCCGCTGACTTCCGTTGTTTCGGTGGAAGTGTCCCCGGATTTGAAAACCTGTAAGGCATGGATGAGTGTGCTGGGGGATGAGGATGCGCAGAAGAGTACGTTGGAAGGATTGAAAAGCGCGTCCGGTTATATTAAAAATCGGTTGGCAAAGGAAGTGAATCTGAGGAACACGCCGGAGATTACATTTATTATGGATCAGTCCATTGCTTATGGCGTTAATATGTCGAAATTGATTGACGAAGTGAACAGGGGGACTGTGGATGAAGATTAAGAATGAAGTTATAACTGCAAATACTATTGGGATCGGCGGGCATGTCAGGCCGGACGGTGATTGTGTGGGTGCGTGTATGGCATTGTACCGGTATCTTTGCAAAGTGTATCCGGAGAAGCGGGTGGATGTTTTTCTGGAACAGCCGCCGGGGGTGTTTTCCTGTATCGGCGGGATAGAAGATATATGCACGGATTTCCGCACGGACGTGGAAGCTTATGACGTTTTTATCGCTCTGGATACGGTGAAGGAGCGTCTGGGCGGGGCGGAAAGGCTCTTTGATCAGGCGGCTAAAACGATTAATATCGATCATCATATCAGCAATTCCGGATGCGGGGATGTAAATTATGTGGATGCCGGGGCAAGTTCTACGAGCGAGCTTGTTTATGAGGTGCTGGATGAAGAGGAATTGGATGCGGAGATTGCCAAGGCGGTTTATGTGGGTATTATCCACGATACCGGCGTACTGCGTTATTCAAATACGACGCCGAGGACTCTTGAAATTGCGGCCAGGCTGATTTCTTTCGGCTTTGACTTTTCGGAGTTGGTTGAAAAAACATTTTATGAAAAAACTTATGTGCAGAACCTGCTCCTCGGGCGGGCTTTGCTGGAAAGTATTCAGTTCATGGGCGGGAAATGTGTCGTGAGCGGCTTGGGGAAGAAAACACTGGATTTTTACCATGCGGATTCGAAAGATCTGGACGGGATTGTAAGCCAGTTGAACCAGACGGCAGGGGTGGAATGTGCGATCTTTATGTATCAGACCGGAGTGCTGGAATATAAGGTGAGCCTGCGTTCGAAGGGAAATGTGGATGTGTCCAGGATAGCGGTGTTTTTCGGCGGCGGCGGTCATGTACGGGCGGCCGGATGTACGATGAGCGGGACGTTCCATGATGTGGTCAATAATCTTTCCTTACATATTGAAAAGCAGATGAAAGAGGCAGGGATATTGTAACTTACGTTTTGGCGTATGGATTCCATCCAGCCGGAAATAATGGTTTTGCTTTGTGCGATGGTGTAAAACAGGCAGGCGTATGCCGGAGGTTGTTCGGAGACAGGAAGATGTACAATGGGATAATAAATATTTATAAAGAAAAGGGATATACTTCCCATGATGTGGTGGCGAAGCTGCGGGGGATTCTTAAGCAGAAAAAAATCGGCCATACGGGCACGCTGGATCCGGAGGCGGAAGGTGTCTTGCCGGTCTGTCTTGGCAGCGGGACGAAACTTTGCAGTATGCTTACCGATGAGGGAAAGGAGTATCGTGCCGTGCTGCTGCTTGGCTATGAGACGGATACGCAGGATATGACAGGCCGGGTATTGGCGCATAAGGAGGCCGCGGTGACGGAGACGCAGGCGGAGGAGGCCATATTGTCCTTTGTGGGCGGGTATGCGCAGATTCCGCCGATGTATTCGGCCATAAAAGTGGATGGGAAAAAGCTGTACGAACTGGCCAGGGCAGGGAAAGTGGTTGCGCGTGAACCGCGTCAGGTGCAGATTCATCAAATTGAAATAGAGGAAATGGAGCTGCCACGGATTACTATGCGGGTAGCCTGTTCCAAAGGGACTTATATACGCACGCTTTGCCATGATATCGGGCAGAAGCTTGGCTGCGGAGGCGCTATGGCGGAACTTGTCAGGACAAAAGCGGGCAGTTTCGGAATCGGCGGGGCGCTGAGGCTGTCGGAAGTGGAAGCACTTAGGGAGAGGGGGGAGCTGGCGGCGGAAATTTTACCTGTGGACAGTGTCTTTGCGGCATATCCGAAGATTACGGTGGAGAGGCGGTTTCAGAAATTGATCGAGAACGGAAATGCATTTTACCGGAGCATGAGTCGTGAGAAGGCCGTGACGGACGGGCAGGCCAGGGTGTATGATGAGGAAGGCAGGTTTTACGGTGTTTTCCGGTTTTGCCCGGAAGAGGACCGGTTTATTCCGGTCAGGATGTTTATGGAGAATGGATAAGAGATGCAGGTGATTCAGAAAACGGCGGAATTTGAAATAGAAGGGCAGAATGCGGCGGCAATCGGCAAATTTGACGGTATCCATCTGGGGCATCAGAAGCTGCTGCGATGTATTCTGGAACAGAAATGTTTTGGCCGGAAAGCGGTGGTTTTTACGTTTGACCCGCCTCCGGCGGCATTGTTCGGTTCCGGGCAGTACAGGGAGCTGATGACCCGGGAAGAGAAAAGGGCGGCGTTTGAAGGGATGGGGGTGGATGTACTGGTGGAGTTTCCGCTTACCTTCGGGACTGCCGCCATTTCACCGGAGGATTTTATAACGGAAACGCTGGTGAAGAGAATGCATGCGGTGTATGTGGCGGCCGGGGGGGATGTGACTTTCGGCGACAAAGGGGCAGGCAATGCGGCGCTGCTCCATGCAATGGCAGGGAAATGCGGATATGAGGTTCATATTATCGACAAAGTGTGTTATAATGGAAAGGCAGTGAGTTCTACGGAGGTGAGGCAGGCAGTGGAAAGCGGGAAAATGGAGGATGCGGCCTGTCTGCTGGGGGCGCCGTATGAAGTCGATGGCGTGGTGGTGTATGGCAGGCAGTTCGGGAGGACAATCGGTATGCCTACGGTGAACCTTATCCCGCCTGCGGAGAAACTGCTTCCGCCCAACGGCGTCTATTATTCCCGCGTTATACTGGATGGAAAGGTAATGGACGGGATTACGAAT
Organism: uncultured Lachnospiraceae bacterium; assembly: GCA_947385425.1. GTDB lineage: Bacteria > Bacillota > Clostridia > Lachnospirales > Lachnospiraceae > Kineothrix. Next base: position 31,704 of record CANDKY010000029.1, read on the forward strand.
ATCGGGTATAAGCCGACTGTGACCGATGAAGGGCATATGGGTGTGGAAACTTATATTTACGGTTTGGACAGGGAGGTATACGGCGCCCGGATACGGGTTTTGCTCCTTGGGTTCAAACGCCCGGAGAAGAAATTTAGCGGGAAAGAGGAGTTAAAAGGGCAGATGGAAAGGGATATTGCGGAGGGCAGGCAGTATCATGCCCTGGCGCGTGTTTGAAAATCCATTCGTTAAACACGTTCTGTACAGTCCCTGAACGGATCCGGCTGTACGGTGTGCCCGGAATGGGCAGGCGGCGGAATGCGGACAATAATCCGGTAAGCCGGCAAAATGGATATCAGACGGAACATGCAGGGCAGAATGATAAAACGGTAAGGAACAGGGCAGAAGATGCAGATAAAGAAGGGATAAGGTACGTTATGGGTGCAGAAATTTTACTATCAATGGCAGGCGGGCTGGGACTGTTTTTGTTTGGCATGACGGTTATGAGTGAGAGCATTGAGAAAGTGGCCGGGGCGCGGCTGCGTTCTATTCTGGAAATGTTTACGAAAAACCGGTTCACAGGGTTGATTGTGGGTATTATTTTTACAGGTGTGATTCAATCGTCGTCAGCGTGTACGGTGATGGTGGTCAGTTTCGTCAATTCCGGCCTTATGACGCTCTATCAGGCTGCCGGTGTGATCTATGGTGCCAATATCGGTACAACGATTACTTCCCAGCTTGTATCTTTTAATCTTTCTGAAATAGCGCCGGTGATTCTTCTGGCCGGTGTGCTTACCATGATGGCAGGCAAGGGGAAACAAAAGGTCGCCCGGATCGGGGAAGTGATTGTTGGATTCGGGATCCTGTTTCTGGGACTGAGCAGTATGTCCAGCGCTATGTCAGGTATGAAAGACAATCCCAATGTTATGAATCTTTTGAAATCACTGCACAGCCCGCTGCTCGCTATCCTGATGGGAACGGTTATTACGGCTGTGATACAGAGTTCTTCGGTTACGGTCAGCATTGTGCTGCTGATGGCAAACCAGGGGCTGCTGGCGCTGCCTATCAGTCTTTTTATCATATTGGGGTGCAATATCGGCGCCTGTGCTTCGGCGGTGATTGCTTCCCTGACCGGTAAGAAAGATGCCAAACGTGCGGCGATGATCCATCTGCTGTTTAATGTTATTGGTACGGCGATCCTTTATATTATTCTGTTGTTTGGCGCGGATATAGTGGTAGACCTGCTTCTAAAGTTTTCCGGCGGGAACCATGGGCGTTTTATTGCAAATGCGCATACGATAATTAAAATTTTCCAGGTAATTATCCTGTTTCCGTTTTCCAACCTGATTGTAAAACTTACTTATCTTCTGATACCGGGAGATGATAAGAAGGTTGGCTACAGGGACAGCTTCCAGTTGAAGTACATAGGCGAGAAGGTGGTTTTCAACCCGGCAACGGCAGTGGTTGAGGTGGCAAATGAGATTGAGCGTATGGCTTACCTTGCATCCGAGAACCTGAACCGTGCCATGAATGCGCTGATTACGTTGGATCAGTCTGATATAGAGGAAGTATATGAAGTGGAGAAGAACATTAATTTCCTGAATCATGCGATTACCAATTATCTGGTGAAAATAAACCAGACGACGCTGCCTATTGAGGATTTGAAAGGGATCGGCGCGCTGTTCCATGTGGTGAATGATATAGAGCGGATTGGCGATCATGCGGAAAATGTGGCGGACGCGGCGAAGCGGCGTATCGACACGGGTGTCGGGTTCAGTGCCGTAGCGCAGAAGGAGCTGGGGGAAATGCTGAATATGGTAAATACCCTGATCCGTTTCTCGGTAGAAATGTATTCCAGCGGTTCCGAGGAACATTTGGAAGACATCCTGCATCTGGAAGACGCGGTGGATGAAAAGGAACGGGAGCTGCAGAAAGCGCATGTGGAGAGGCTGACAAGGAATGAGTGCAGCCCGGAGGCGGGGATGCTGTTTTCCGATATCGTATCCGGTTTGGAGCGTGTGGCGGATCATGCGACAAATATTGCCTTTTCGATGATGGATAATGATCCGGAGGGAAATTGATCGCTTTATGTCGGACAGGCCGGAGTCTATAATACAGTATTTCTTTATGCCCGGATTTATGTGCCCTCCTGTCCGGATGGAGGGCATAAGGCCCCGGGGGCAGCCGGGAGGGGACAGGATGCCAACCGCATAGGTGGAAAAAGTTGATATATTGTACAGCCGGAATTTCTTCATACAACATCTATTGCAAATTATCTAAATTTCTTCTCTAAAATCCCAAAAATTTCTATACATAAGTATTTGACAGGAGGGGTAATAGTTGCTATAATATCCCTGTAATAAGTTGTAACAAATTTGTAATAAATCGGAGATATCTATTAATAAAATATGGTTGGGCATCCGGATATTACAATTTCTGACGGATAAAAAGTAAATCTTGTTTTTACTTAAAAAACTTTGTAAAATCGTGTGAATCGGAAAAAAGTTTAAAAATATGTATCGGAAAGGTTTGGGATAAATTTATGAGATTACAGTCAGCAGGGATTATTTTTGCAGTAGGAATGACATTGTATGCATGTCCGGTTTATGCGGCGCATCCGGCGAGTGTGGGAAGCGCGGCGGAACTGGTCAGTTCGGTGACGGGGCAGGATCGGAGGGCGGAGGATCTGCAGACGGAATCTATCAAGGAAGTAGTGTCAGCGTCCATAGGGTCGGCTGCCCTCCTGGAGTCGGAAAAAACGGCGGAAGAATACAAGGCGGCTGCGATGGAAGCTGAAGGGGCCCTGTGGGGTTATACGAATCTTGGAATTTCTAATGTGAATGATAATCTGAATATCCGGAAGTCACCGAGCGAGGACAGCAGGATGGTGGGTAAGCTTCCGAAAAATGCTGCCTGTGAATTGATTTCGGAGGAGGGTGAATGGACTTATATCCGTTCCGGCAAAGTAGAGGGATATGTGAAAAGCGAGTATTTGCTCAGCGGATGGAATGCAAAGAAGCGTGCATTGGAAGAAGTTTCCACTGTGGCAGTAGTGGATACATCGACTTTGAAAGTCAGGGAGCAGCCGAATACGGAATGTGAAGTGGTAACGCTTGTCCCGAAGGGCGAGGAGCTGGAGGTAGTTGATGTAAGTGACGGATGGGTAAAGATTATGATCGACGACGAAGAGAACTATGTGTCGGCGGATTATGTGAAACTGGAAGAAAAGCTGGCAAGTGCAATTACTATGACCGAATTGCTGTATGGCCAGGGGGTATCCGATATCCGTGTGGATTTGTGCCAGTTTGCAAAGCAGTATGTGGGGAATCCTTATGTCTGGGGCGGCACCAGCCTGACAAGGGGGGCGGATTGTTCCGGTTTCGTACTTAGCGTATATAAGAATTTTGGCATTTCCCTGCCAAGGACTTCCTCGTCCCAGGCAAATGCCGGAACCAAAATCAGCATGTCCCAGGCAAAGCCGGGGGATCTTATTTTCTATGCGAAAGGCGGAAGAATCAACCATGTGGCAATTTATATCGGGAATGGCCAGGTAGTGCATGCCAGCAGCCCCAGGACGGGGATTAAGATTTCCAATTACAATTACCGTACCCCGGCTAAGGTGGTAAGGATTTTGCCTAATGATTGATATTGTTTACAGGTTATGGAAGAGATGGGATTTTTGGCTGTACAGTTATTGTGCGGCCGAAAATCCCATTCTTTTTTTATTTTATAAAGGAAAGTTCCCTGTGGGGAACGGATAGTTAATGACATTGGTTCACTACCCGCCCTATGCGTGGCCCTGGCACCCCATCTGATTTTTTTGCATCGTTTTGAATGATGGTTTTACTTAACAGAAGATTCGCAAACTCAGGGGAAAATGGCCATGGATGGCCATTTTAGGCTGTGCCGGGCATGGATGCCCTTCACAGCCGACCCGGACTCTGTCAGTAACTTGCCTCTTCTGTTTAGTAAAACCCCATTCAAATAAGCTGCAAAAAAATCAGATGGGGTGCCAGGGCCGCGCATAGGGCGGGGAGTGAACTGTAACAAAATAACACCGGTTTCTAAATTTCCGGTGGCTGGTTTGTTGCAATAGTTTGGAGGTATATGTTATAATTTTTAATATATATAGGAGAATTTTATGAACGGTAAAAAAATACAATGGCATCCGGGATTTGTAGCGGCTATGAACCTGGAATTTGCACAGGACAGATCAGGGCTGATATTTGAGAAGGAGTACAACCTGAACACGAAGCCCTTAGAAATAGACTTGCTGGTGATAAAGAAAGAGGCTTCTGTAAAGATAACAAATGAAATAGGGAAGCTTTTCAGGGGGCATAATATCATGGAATATAAATCCCCGGGAGATGGACTTGATATAGACGCATTTTATAAAGCGGGAGCTTATGCCGGGCTTTATAAATCCTATGGGGAGACAACGGACGCGATAAAGGCGGATGATGTGACAGTGTCTCTTGTAAGGGAGGCTAAGCCAAAGGGATTATTCCATTATTTTAAGGAACATGGTTATATAGTATCAAATCCATATCATGGAATATACTATGTGGAAGGAGCGGTTTTATTTCTGACACAGATTATTGTCACGGGGGAATTGGAGGAAGCGGCGCACATTTGGCTGGGAGCATTGTCAGGGCGGATGGAAAAGCAGAGTATGGCTAGGCTGTTGGAAAATGTCCTGAGACTATCCGGGAAAGCTGATAAAGAATTTGCGGATTCTGTTTTGGAAGTAAGCATTGGGGCGAACAGGGGTGTGATGGAAGAACTGAAGGGAGATGAAAATATGTGCCAGGCATTGATGGAGATTATGGAGCCACAACTCTTGATTAAGGAAAATGAATGGAGAGAAGAAGGAATAAAAGAGGGGATAAAAGAAGGAAGGATACAGGGAACCATTGATACATTGCGGGATTTGGGTTATGAAGATATACAGATAAAGGAAGCGGTTATGAAAAAGTATTTCCTGACCGAAGAGGAAGCAGGGGCGTATTTATAAATGTGGATAAGGGGAGGGCAGGTCATTTCAGGGTATAGCAACTGTGAAAAAGCCTTTTGCCCATGTTTCATCACTGATGATGCCACATGGGTGGGGCATGGACATTTCCTGGGGGACATGTGAGAAGGGGATAAAATTGAAATACACCCGGGTATGTACGTCCGGGTGTATTTTTTATGCGCACGGGCATCCGGAGGCAATATGCCATGGCCCGTTATTGGTTTATTCCCCAAGATCTGATTTAACCGGGACTTCTGTTTTTCTTTCATAGCAGGAAAATGCCGCATCTACAAATGCATTTTCCAATTTTGGCGTGACAAGGCTTACCGCCGGTACGATGGCCAGGCCTGCAAGCATGGCGAATGCGCCTGCGTTGATGGGGGATTGGAGCATGGCGGGGAACCGGCTGCGGAACAGCATGTTGCACACCATGAACCCGGATCCGAAAAGGAAGCTGACCCATGCGGAAACAGCAGTAGTTTTTTTCCAGTAAAGGCCGTAAAGGAACGGCGCCAGGAAAGCTCCTGCAAGGGCGCCCCAGGATACGCCCATTAACTGTGCGATAAAAGTAACGTTGCCCTTGTATTGTATAATGGCTATCACGACGGAGATGGCGATAAATACCACGATTAGGATCCGGATAGTAAGAAGCTGTTTCTTTTCACTCATGTCTTTTATAACGTTATCCTTCAGGAAGTCAATGGTTAAGGTGGAGCTGGAAGCCATGACGAGGGAGGAGAGCGTGGACATGGAAGCCGACAGTACCAGGATGACAACCAATCCTATAAGGGCGGGGGAGAGGTTGGAAATCATGGCCGGGATAATGGCATCAAAACCTTCCGCCGCAACATCCACACTGTCCGAATACAGCCGTCCGAACCCGCCGAGGAAATAACAGCCGCCGGAAACAACTATGGCAAACATGGTGGAGATGATGGTTCCTTTTTTTATGGCTTTTTCACTTTTTATGGCATAAAATTTCTGTACCATCTGAGGCAGACCCCAGGTCCCCAGTGATGTCAGTATAACCACGCCCAGGAGATTAGCGGGGTCAGGCCCGAAGAAGGATGCGAAGACGCCGGGCTGTGCCGATACGGTTTCGTCGGAAATCCGGGCAAGCAAATCCAGGGATTCCAGAAAACCGCCGTTGCTTTTCAGTACGGCGGCAATGACAGCCGCAATGCCAAAAAGCATGATAATGCCCTGTAAAAAATCATTGATGGCAGTAGCCATATATCCGCCTGCAATGACATAGATACCGGTCAGGACAGCCATAATGATAATGCAGACCGTATAGTCAATGTTAAATGCCATGCCGAACAGGCGGGAAAGGCCATTGTACAGGGAGGCGGTATAGGGGATAAGGAAAATAAATACAATGGCTGACGCCCCGATTTTCAGGCCGTTGCTGTGAAAACGCCTGCCGAAAAATTCGGGCATGGTGGCGCTGTTAAGATGCTGGGTCATAATCCGTGTACGGCGTCCGAGGATAACCCATGCCAGCATGGAACCGATCAGCGCGTTGCCGATACCGATCCATGTGGAGGCAATCCCGTATTTCCAGCCGAACTGCCCGGCATAGCCGACAAAGATAACGGCGGAAAAGTAGGATGTCCCGTAAGCAAAGGCCGTGAGCCATGGCCCTACGCTGCGCCCTCCCAGCACAAAGCTGTTGACATCCGTGGCATGTTTGCGGCAGTAGAAGCCGATAGCCACCATTACGGCAAAGAATAAGATTAGCATGGTAAGTTTTAATGTCATTGTTTCTATCCTCTCATCTGTTAAAATTTCTTTTTATCTTTTTATCAGTTTGTTTAATTTCTTATTTCTTTTCATTTTACTACTTTATTACTTTTTATTTATGCGGATTTCATCCGCGGTTTTGTGCCGCGACCAGATTGACGCCGCAGTAACGTTCCCTCAGTTTCGGTTTTTCAATCTTGCCGGTAGGGTTCCTGGGGATTTCGGCAAAAATGATTTTGTGTGGGCGTTTGTAGCGGGGCAGTTTCCGGCAGAAACTGTTGATCTCTTCTTCGGTGCATTCCATGCCGGGTTTCTGTTCGATGATGGCGGCAGTAATTTCACCAAGCCGTTTATCGGGCAGGCCGATGACGGCTACGTCATGGACAGCGTTGTGGCCCCGCAGGAAATCTTCGATCTGGACGGGGTAGATATTTTCACCGCCGCTGATAATAACATCCTTTTTCCGGTCTACAAGGAAAATAAAGCCGTCTTCGTCTTCCTGTGCCATATCGCCGGTATAGAGCCAGCCGTCTGCGGAAAGCACTTCGCTGGTAGCTTCTTCATCATTAAAATAGCATGTCATAACGCCGGGGCCTTTGACTGCCAGTTCGCCTACGGCTCCTTTGGGCACGGTATTTTTCTGCTCGTCCACGATTTTCGTTTCCCAGCCATAGCCTGCTTTCCCGATGGCTCCGACTTTATGGATATTTTCCACGCCAAGGTGTACGCAGCCTGGGCCGATGGATTCGCTTAAGCCGTAATTGGTATCATAAGCGTGATCCGGGAAATAGGTTTTCCAGTGTTTGATCAGGCTGGGCGGTACGGGCTGGGCGCCGATATGCATCAGCCGCCATTGGGAAAGTTCATAATCTTTAAGCTTCACCCTGCCGCTGTCCAGGGCTTCCAGGATATCCTGCGCCCAGGGGACGAGCAGCCATACGATAGTGCATTTTTCTTTGGAAACGGCATCCAGGATATATTCCGGCCTGGTACCCTTTAACAGGACAGCCCTGCCGCCGGAAATCAGGGAACCGAACCAGTGCATTTTTGCCCCGGTATGGTAGAGCGGCGGTATGCACAGGAAGACATCTTCCTTTGTCTGGCCGTGGTGTTTCTGTTCGACAGCGGCAGAATGCATCAGGCTTTCGTGGTTATGTAAAATGGCTTTCGGGAAGCCGGTGGTGCCGGAAGAAA
>CANDKY010000030.1 GCA_947385425.1 uncultured Lachnospiraceae bacterium
TATTTTCCAAGGAGTTCCGGCTTTGCTAATCATTTCAAGTGTTGAAAACGGGATAGTATATATGAGAAAAGTACTTTTTGTCAAGTATTTTTTTTAAATAAAAGTAAAAAACTGCTTCATGAAAATCTTATTGCAAAAGCAATGGCAAAACCGTACAATATAGGCAGAGAATAAGGAACAGACGGGGATGTGATTTTATGGGAATATATCTGAATCCTGACAACAGAGGGTTCTGGAAGGCGGTACGTTCTGAGATATATGTAGATAAAACAGGGCTCATAGCATATACGAATAAATGTATTAATACGGAACAGCAGAATATCTGTGTCAGCAGGCCGCGGCGTTTTGGAAAGTCGATGGCCCTTAAAATGCTGGCCGCTTATTATAGCTGTGGATGTGATTCAAGGGAACTGTTTGCAGGATATAAAATAGAACATGATAGTACGTTTCATGCGCATTTGAATAAATATGATGTGATATACCTGAATATACAGCATTTTTTAATCAGGGCCCAAAAAAGAGGGAGTGACGGAATATCTTGAGCAGGCTGTCATTGCCGATATACGCAAAGTGTATGGGGGTTTTTTCCCGGGAGAGGAAAACAGCCTTGTTTCGGCGCTTGAGCAGATTTACGTGGAAACAGGCAGTTGGTATGACGGATATACGTTTACCCGTTACAGGCATATTTATAATCCCCAATCGGTAGTGGAGGCAATGCGCCGCCACAGGCTGTCCGGTTACTGGACAGCCACGGAAACCTATGAGGCGCTGAAAATTTACATGGATATGGATTACGGCGGACTGCGGACAGACATTGCAAGGATGCTTGGCGGCAGCCGCATTGCCGTGAACACAGGGAGTTTCCGGAATGATATGCGCAATTTCAGGACAAAGGATGATGTGCTTACACTGCTGATCCATCTTGGATATCTTGCCTATGACTCAGAGAAAAAAGAAGCCTTTATTCCAAACAGGGAGATTATGGGGGAATTTGAAAATGCCATGAGCGTCGGAGGATGGACGGAAGTCATGCGTGTGCTGAGGGCATCCAAAAAGTCTTGAAGATTTTTGTCATAAAATAAAAAAAAGCTTCATTTACAATCCCAATATTTTGTGGTATATTATGAACGGGCATGCAGAATCGTGTATGCCTGTTTTCCATCCCTGCAAAACGCAGGATAGCGGAAACGGCCGGACAATTTTAGGAACAAAATCTTTACAGTTCCTTACGATACAGAAACAGGAAGTTAAAAGAGAGGGAACAAAAGTGGCAGAATTAACGCCTATGATGCAGCAATACATGGAGACGAAAAAGGAATACAGCGATTGTATTCTTTTTTACCGGCTCGGCGACTTTTATGAGATGTTTTTCGAGGACGCGCTGACTGCCTCCAAAGAGCTGGAAATTACATTAACCGGGAAAAACTGCGGGCTGGAGGAACGCGCCCCTATGTGCGGGATTCCTTACCATGCCGTGGACGGATACCTGACGAAGCTTGTCTCCAAAGGATATAAAGTAGCTATCTGCGAACAGACAGAGGATCCGAAACAGGCAAAAGGGCTGGTGAAGCGGGAGGTAATCCGGATTGTTACGCCGGGGACCAACCTGAATATGCAGTCACTGGAAGAGACAAAAAACAACTATCTGATGTGTATTGCTTATCTGCCAAATAAAATCGGGCTTTCCGTAGCGGATGTGACGACCGGGGATTATTATCTGACGGAGCTGGAAGATACCCGCAAGCTGCTGGATGAAATCAATAAGTACATGCCTTCCGAAGTGATCTGCAACGATGCCTTCCTTGTCAGCGGCGTGGATGTGGATGATATGCGCGGAAGGCTTAAAATCGCCGTCAATACCATCGAATCCCATTATTTTGATGATGATGCCTGCCGGAAATGCCTGATGAAACATTTTCATGTACAGGTATTGACCGGGCTGGGTATTGAAGATTTTCCCACCGGGATGATTGCGGCAGGCGCGCTGCTGCAGTATCTGTATGAAACACAGAAAACGTCCCTGGCGCATTTTACCCATCTGTACCCCTACCTGACCAATAAATACATGCTCCTGGACAGTTCGACGAGAAGGAACCTGGAACTGACGGAAACCTTGCGCGAGAAGCAAAAGAGAGGTTCCCTGTTGTGGATATTGGACAAGACGAAAACGGCCATGGGCGCCAGGACGCTGCGCAGTTACATAGAACAGCCCCTGATTGACGCCGGGGAGATCGCCATGAGGCAAGATGCTATCGAGACATTGTGCAGCAATGCGGTCGCACGGGACGAAATCAGGGAATATTTGAACCCGATTTATGATTTAGAGCGGCTTTTGGGAAAAGTCAGCTACAAAACCGCGAACCCGAGGGATCTGATTGCCCTGCGCAATTCCCTGGAAATGCTGCCCCATATCAAAACAGTGCTCGGGGAATTGGAGGGGGCTTTGCTGTGCAATATCAACCGGGATATAGATGCCCTGGAGGATATTTATTCCCTGATTGACCACGCCATCATAGAAGAACCGCCGATTACCATCCGGGAAGGCGGCATTATCCGGGAAGGCTTTGACGAAACGATTGACAACCTGCGCCATGCGAAAACGGAGGGGAAAACATGGCTGGCAAACCTGGAAGAAGAGGACAGGGAGCGGACCGGAATTAAGAACCTGCGCATTAAATACAATAAAGTATTCGGTTACTATTTCGAGGTGACAAACTCCTACCTGAATATGGTGCCGGCGGATTATATCCGCAAACAGACGCTGACCAATGCGGAGCGTTTCACCACACCGCGCCTGAAAGAGCTGGAAGATACCATATTAAATGCGGAGGACAAGCTTTTTTCCCTGGAATATGACATGTTCTGCAAAATAAGGGACGGCATTGCCGCCCAGATTGAACGGATCCAGAAAACGGCAAAGGCAGTCGCGGCCTTGGATGTGTTTGCTTCCCTGTCACTTATAGCGGAACGGAACCAGTATGTACGGCCGAAAATCAACGGGAAGGGCATTATCAATATTAAAAACGGCAGGCATCCGGTGGTGGAAAAAGTCATTGTGAACGATATGTTCATTGCCAATGATACCTATCTCGACAACAACAGAAATTGTATATCCGTCATTACCGGGCCGAATATGGCGGGGAAATCAACCTATATGCGGCAGACTGCCCTGATTGTGCTTATGGCGCAGATTGGGAGTTTCGTTCCGGCATCCAGTGCGGATATCTGTATCGTAGACCGCATTTTTACAAGGGTCGGGGCCTCTGACGATCTGGCCAGCGGACAAAGTACTTTTATGGTGGAAATGAACGAGGTCGCGAATATCCTGCGCAATGCCACCGCAAAGAGCCTGCTGATACTGGATGAGATCGGGCGCGGCACTTCCACCTTTGACGGCCTCAGCATCGCCTGGGCAGTTATCGAACATATCAGCAACCGGAAGATACTCGGGGCGAAAACCTTGTTTGCGACCCATTACCACGAGCTGACGGAGCTGGAAGGAAAGATGAACAATGTCAATAATTATTGTATTGCCGTTAAGGAAAAGGGGGACGACATTGTATTCCTGCGCAAAATTGTAAAAGGCGGCGCGGACAAAAGCTACGGGATCCAGGTGGCAAGGCTGGCCGGGGTGCCTGATATGGTCATAGACCGGGCGAAGGAAATCGTGGAGCAGCTCAGTGACAACGATATCACGGAAAAGGTGCAGAGTATCGCCGTCCAGAACAAAACGGAGAAAAAAAGCCCGGTAAAGAAATACGATGAGGTGGACTTAGAGCAGATCTCCTTTCTCGATACGGTCAGCGATGCCGATGTATTGAAGGAACTGTCGGAAATCGATGTGACCAATCTGACGCCCCTGGACGCGCTGAACACCCTGTATCGTCTGCAGAACAAGCTGAAGAACCGGTGGGGCAATGCGTGATGCTGATATAAAGGGCGTGGGGATTTCCTAAGGAAGGATGTGGATAAATGGCGCAGATCAATGTACTAAGTAAAGAAACGATTGATAAAATAGCGGCCGGGGAGGTTGTGGAGCGTCCTTCCAGCGTGGTGAAGGAGCTGTTGGAAAATGCCGTGGATGCAGGAGCCGGGGCAGTTACGGTAGAGATAAAGGAGGGCGGCATTTCCTTTATCCGTGTGACGGACAATGGCTGCGGCATAGAGCGCGCCCAGGTGCCCAGGGCTTTCCTGAGACATGCCACAAGTAAAATCCGTTCGGCACAAGACTTATCCCATATCGCCAGCCTGGGGTTCCGCGGGGAAGCCCTGTCCAGCATTGCGGCCGTAGCCAGGCTGGAAGTGATCACAAAGACAAGGGACGAACTGACCGGGCTGCGTTACCGGATAGAGGGCGGGGAGGAAATCGAAGCGGAAGAAGTAGGCGCGCCGGACGGGACGACGTTCCTTGTCCGCAACCTTTTCTTCAATACGCCGGTACGGAAGAAATTTTTGAAGCAGCCGCAGACCGAGGGCGGCTATATTTCGGATCTGATGGAGCATATGGCGCTGGCTAATCCCGGCGTTTCTTTTCAATATATCAACAACGGGCAGATCCGTTTCCACACTTCGGGCAACGGCAGCCTGCAGGAAATCATTTATCGGATTTACGGGCGCGATATCGCTTCCGCGCTGCTCCCCATTGATGTTACGGAACAGGGAATCCATATGGAAGGCTTCCTGGGAAAACCGGAAATCAACCGCGCGAACCGCAATTTTGAAATTTATTTTGTGAACGGACGTTTTATTAAGAGTAATATTATCGGGAAAGCGATTGAGGAAGGCTACAGGAAATATGTTATGCAGCATAAGTTTCCTTTTGCCGTACTGCATTTTGAAATCGATACCGGGGAAATTGACGTAAATGTACATCCTACGAAGATGGAAGTACGTTTTACAAACCAGCCCAGGCTTTATAATTTTATTGCAGAGCATGTGGAACGGGCGCTGCATCAGACGGAACTGATTCCGGAGGTGACATTGACGGAAACAGCGGAAAAGACGGCCGGAAAGCTCCCGGCAGGGGCGATACCGGAGCCGTTTGAGGAGAAACGCGCCGCTAAGGAAAACGCGGCCCGTCCGGCCAGCCAGGTTTCCGGCGCTTTGTACAGCGCCGGAAAAGGAGAGGGGACGGAGGACGGAAACGCTGCCGTAGTAGCGGAGGAGGGCATGTACACGGTATCCTCCGATCCGGAAGGAAGCGCGGCGGAAACGGAGTCTTTTTTTGTCGATCAGCGTATTGTGCCGGAAAGTGTGCCCCAAAAAGAAGAAACTTCCGTTAATCGCGCGAATATGCAGGATTACGTGCAGAATAACCCGTCTCCAAGGATTATCGGCGGCAATACGGCTTCCCGGATTGCCGGGCATGCAGGAGGCCATGCAAATGTGCTGAAAGCTTCCGAGCATATTTTTGTCGAAAAACCGGTGCAGTTGGATCTCTTTGAAGAAAAAATGCTGACAAGGGATGCGAGGGGGGAGTATCAGATTTTAGGCCAGATTTTCGATACTTATTGGCTCGTTGCTTTCCGTGATAAACTGTTTATCATTGACCAGCATGCCGCCCATGAGAAAGTAAAATATGAAAATTTTATGAAGCATCTGGAAGAGAACAGTGTGGTATCCCAAATGCTGAATCCGCCGGTTATTGTCACACTGACCGGGAAAGAAGAAACTGTATTGAAAGAATCCATGGAGGTGTTTTCCGGCATAGGGTTTGAAATCGAATCCTTTGGCGGCAATGAGTATGCTTTGCGCTCTGTCCCGAGCGAACTTTACGGCTGCAGCGAGAGCAGTTTGTTTACGGAAATGCTGGATGAGCTTTCAGAAGGTGATATCCATGGGGCTCCGGCGGTTATCCGGCAGAAAATAGCGACTATGGCGTGTAAAGCTGCCGTAAAAGGGAATACTTCTTTTGACCGCGCCGGGATAGAAGCCCTGATTGACCAACTGCTTGCCCTGGAAGATCCTTATCATTGCCCTCATGGCAGGCCGACAATTATATCGATGAGCAAATATGAGATTGAGAAGAAATTCAAAAGAATAACGTGAAAAGAAGCTCTAAGGCGTCAAAGGACGCCGCCTAAGAGATTCTGGGATTTGCCATGCGCAGCATTGCAAATCCATTTTATGCGGAAGAACGCAAAGCGAAGCATCGCTTGGAAAGAGGCGTTCTTCCAGGTTTTTCATGGCTGGTAGGGTGGAAACATTTCGTTTGCCGGGAATATGGAGGAACAGATGGAATATGACATGAAAAAGGAGGATACCAGGCAGCCTCTCGTCATCTTGGCGGGGCCGACGGCCGTGGGCAAGACGGAATTGTCCCTGCGGCTGGCAAAGGCCATTGGCGGCGAGATTATTTCCGCCGATTCCATGCAGGTATACCGCCGTATGGATATTGGTTCGGCGAAGATAATGCCTGAGGAAAGGGATGGGGTTCCCCATCATCTGATTGATGTCCTGGAACCGACGGAAGAGTTCCATGTGGTGCGGTTCCAACAGATGGTGAAGGAAGTCCTGCCCGGGATTTACGGGCGCGGGCGGATTCCCATCCTGGTGGGCGGAACCGGGTTTTACATCCAGGCCGTTTTGTATGATATCGATTTTACGGAAAATGAAGAGGATACTTTGTACCGCCGGCAACTGGAACAGACAGCCGCCCGGAAAGGGAATTCTTACTTGCACCGTATGCTGGAAGAGGTTGACCCGGAATCAGCGCAGGCAATTCATGAAAATAATGTAAAGCGGGTAATCCGCGCCCTGGAATTCCATAGACTGACCGGGCAGAAGATCTCCGGGCATAATGAGGCGGAAAGGCAAAAGCAAGCCGCTTACAATGCCTGCTATTTCGTATTGAGCGACGACCGCGCGGCCCTTTATGGCAGGATTGAAAAACGGGTCGATGCTATGCTTGCCGCGGGCCTGGTTGATGAAGTGGCATCCCTGAAAGCGGAAGGCTGTACCGGGGATATGGTGTCCATGCAGGGGCTGGGGTATAAGGAAATCTTATGCTGCCTGAACGGTGAAATTACGCTGGAACGGGCCGTTTACCTTATCAAGCGCAATACCAGGCATTTTGCAAAAAGGCAGCTTACCTGGTTCCGCCGGGAGAAAGATGTGATATGGATACCTAAGAATGAATTTCACTATAATGACGACGCTGTTTTGCAGTTTATTCTTGAACATGTCAGGAAGCAAGGCATATGCCTGTCCTGAAGAGGTTTGCAAATTGGGGCGGCCTTGCGAAAACTATGCTATGCAGACGGCACTGGATATATGGAAAAAACAGAGGATATATAATTATGGAACAATGGATGGAACAGCAAACGGAAATGTATAAATCCATGGGGATTTCCGCTGAGGTTATTTCTTATGGTGAGAAGATATTGGAAGGGCTTAAGAACCGCTTTGAGGCGATTGACCGTGTAGCAGAGTATAATCAGTTAAAGGTTCTTAAGGCTATGCAGGAGGCAAAAGTCAGCGAAGCCTGCCTGCTCGGGACTACCGGATACGGCTACAACGATTTGGGAAGGGATACGTTGGAAGAGGTATATGCAGGGATTTTCCGGACGGAGGATGCCCTTGTCCGCCCGCAGATTACATGCGGGACCCATGCCCTGGCCCTGGCCCTGATGAGCAACTTAAGGCCGGGGGATGAACTCCTTTCCCCGGTGGGAAAACCTTATGACACGCTGGAAGAGGTGATTGGCATCCGTCCTTCGAGAGGTTCCCTGGCGGAGTACGGCATTACTTACAGACAGGTGGATCTGCTTCCGGACGGCGGTTTTGACTATGAAAATATCCGCCGGGCAGTCAATGGGCGGACGAAACTGGTTACGATACAGCGCTCGAAAGGATATCAGACCAGGCCCACACTTTCCGTGGCGGCTATCGGCAGGCTGATTGCTTTTTTAAAGGAGCTGAAACCGGATCTGATCTGTATGGTTGATAATTGTTACGGGGAATTTGTGGAAACCACGGAAC
Organism: uncultured Lachnospiraceae bacterium; assembly: GCA_947385425.1. Taxonomy (GTDB): domain Bacteria; phylum Bacillota; class Clostridia; order Lachnospirales; family Lachnospiraceae; genus Kineothrix. The sequence continues at coordinate 7,981 of CANDKY010000030.1, forward strand.
CTTCGGAAGCAGGGGCGGATATGGTAGTCGGTTCCCTGATAAAAAACCCGGGCGGCGGCCTGGCGCCGACGGGCGGGTATATTGCAGGGAAAAAAGCCTGTGTGGAAAATGCCGCCTGCCGCCTGACATCCCCGGGGCTGGCGAAAGAAGTAGGCGCCTCGCTGGGCATGACGGCATCCTTTTACCACGGCCTGTTCCTGGCTCCCACCGTGACGGCAAGCGCGCTGAAAGGCGCCGTTTTCGCCGCCAACATTTATGAACGGCTGGGATTTGCCGTAATCCCAAACGGCAGCGAGGAACGCCACGATATCATACAGGCCGTGACCTTCGGCACTCCGGAAGGGGTGACTGCATTCTGCAGGGGAATACAGGCTGCAGCCCCGGTGGACAGCTTCGTCACGCCGGAACCATGGGACATGCCGGGATACGACAGCAAAGTTATTATGGCCGCCGGGGCATTTGTCTCCGGTTCCTCCATCGAACTGTCCGCAGACGGCCCCATCAAACCTCCCTATGCAGTCTATTTCCAGGGCGGCCTCACCTGGCCCCACGCCAAATTCGGCATATTAAAATCACTGCAGGCGCTGCTGGATGAAAACGCTGCCAGACTGCCCTGAATCTGTCCGGGACTTGACCACTTGGTCTGCCAAATTCAGGTTACATAGCCCGCTATGCGCCCTTCATTTGGCAAAGCAAACTTGCTTTTAATCTTCCACAAATTGTGACGCACATCTGCCGGAAAGCATTTTTCAAACACGCTCCAGCCACAACCGAGCATGGAAGCCCGTTTCCCGGCGCGGCGGGCCTGTGCGGCTGATTTTTACATCGTTTTGGATGGTGGTTTTCCTTAACAGAAGCTCCACAATCCCAGGGAAAAATGGCCAAGGATGGCCATTTTAGGCTGTGCAGGACAGGACGTCCTTCACAGCCGGCCCGGCAGGCGCCGACAACGCGGCGCTTCTGTTTAGGAAAACCCCATTCAAAAAGCTGTAAAAATCAGCCGCACAGGCCCGCCGTGCCGGGAAATGGGCTTCCACGCGGCCTCCCGGCAATAACTCTGCAAAACCCGCGCGCCCTCTCAGCAACAATTTGTCACTTCTTGTTGAAAACTTTTAAAAAAATTAATTGGAAATTTATGTACAGAAAATCTGATATGTGTTAAGATGAATAATGCAGATGATGGGTTTTTTTGGCCGGGCAGAACCGGAACAGAGAAGGAGGCAGTTTATGCGCAGCCGAAAAACATGGACATGCTTTTTATTGATTCTCGCCGGTATTGTACTGGGCGGTTTCATCGGCAGCCTGTTTCCCGATACGTGGGTAAACTACGGGCAGACCTTCGGGCTGTCCAGCCCATTGGTATTGGATTTGGGGATATTAAGCGTTACTTTCGGACTGACGATCCGGATAACGATCGCCAGTATCCTCGGAATCCTGGTTGGGATAGCCGTATACCGTTTTTTATAGGCACCGTATACCGGTAATTTTCCTTTGCCCGGAGAAGCAGATGGGAAAGTGTGGAGTATGACGGACAATGTCACAGACAAAAACGATAGAAAGAAAAGCAAAGACGGCGCACCGCAGGACGGACTGCCCTATGAAAAATTCCTGCGGTTAGGGGCAGGGGCATTGACAGAAGCGGAGCTTTTGGCTATTATCATAAGAACCGGGACATCCGACCACCCCGCAGTGGAGATCGGGAAAGAGATCCTCGAACTGCCTTCGGTAAAAGAAGACGGCTTAAACGGCCTCCACCACGTAACGGTGAAGGAACTGACCGGTATCCGGGGAATCGGGGAAGTTAAGGCAGTGAAGATAAAGTGCCTTGCGGAACTTTCCATGCGCATGGCAATGATGACGGCGAAAAAAGATTTGCAGTTCCTGCATCCGTCCTCCGTAGCGCGCTATTATATGGAAAGGATGCGCCATGAGGAGAGGGAACGGGTACTTCTTTTGATGCTTGATACAAGAAACTGCCTGATCGGGGAAGAACTTCTGTCTATCGGCACCGTGAAGTGTTCCATGCTTTCACCGAGGGAGGTTTTTGTAGCCGCGCTCAAAGTACAGGCCGTATATATCATGCTGCTCCATAACCATCCAAGCGGCGATCCGTCGCCCAGCAGGGAAGATATCAAAGCGACGGAAAATATCAGAAAGATCGGCGGAATGATAGACGTCCCGCTTATTGATCACATTATAATCGGGGATAAGAATTACATGAGCTTCAAAGAAGCCGGATTATTATAGAAAAGGGAGAAAGGGGTTAGATCGTGGGAAATAATTCATTCGGTATTGACCTGGGAACAAGTAACATTAAAATTTACAGCAGGAACGATGACAATGTCATGGTGGAAAAAAACATGATTGCCATCGAGAACAAAAACACACTTTTTGCCTATGGCAATTCCGCATTTGAAATGTATGAAAAAGCGCCGGGGAATATCCATATTTCCTATCCCCTGAGCAACGGGGTTATCGCGGACATCCACAATATGGAGACACTGATCAAGTTTTTCATTTCCGATCTGTGCAAGGGGAACGTAAAACCGGCGGAATATTATGTGGCAGTGCCTACGGATGTGACGGCAGTGGAGAAAAGGGCATTTTATGATTTGATCCGCGATGCCAATGTGAAAGCGAAGAAAATCATGGTTGTGGAGAAAGCGGTGGCGGACGGCCTGGGGCTGGATATTGACGTGAAAAATTCCCAGGGTGTCCTTATTGTAAATGTAGGCTATGATACAACGGAGATCTCCATCCTTTCCCTTGGCGGCATAGTTTTAAGCAGGCTGATCAAGGTAGGGGGGCAGAAATTTGACGATTCCATCCGCGCGGCCATCCGGCGGGAATTCAGCCTGATTATCGGCGGGAAAACGGCGGAAAATGTAAAGATCGCGTTAAAGGATCTGGAAAAGGAAGGGAAACCGGCAGTCGTATACGGAAGGGATATTGTGACGGGGCTTCCCGTGGAAAGGGAAATCCCCACGGAACTTGTCGTCGGTTCACTGACGGAACACTTCGACGCCATCATCGACAATGTAAAGGTTATCCTGGAACGCACGCCGCCGGAACTTGCGGCCGACATTTACAAACATGGCATCTACCTGACCGGCGGAGCGTCCCAGATCAGCCATCTGTCAGAGCTTCTCAGCGAAGGCACAGGGCTGAAAGTGCAGCTTTCGGATAACCCCCTTGGCAGCGTGGCATTGGGGCTTGCCAAAATCATCAAAGACGATAACTATAAATCCGTAGCATTTGACGCGATTGAAGGAATGGGTAAATGAGTCCGATCATAAAGAAAAAAGGAGAGAAGTTTACGTTACCAAGTAAATATCTCCTTTTTATTTTAACAATATTGTGTGCAGGGACGGTCATCCTCACATTCAATACAAATATTTTCAGCGGTTCCCTGAACACGGTAGTCGGTTATGTGATCGTCCCGTTCCAGAGGGGCATCAGCTCCGTGGGGAGCTGGCTGTCCAACCGTTCCGCGGAACTTGTGCAGATCCGCGACCTTTTGTCGGAAAATGAATCGCTGCGCGCCCAGGTTGATGAGCTTACGATCGAGAACACCATTTTACAGCAGGACCGCTATGAACTGACAAACTTAAGGGAGCTTTATAACCTGGATGCCCAATACGAGGGCTATGATAAAGTCGGCGCGCGTATTATCGCCAAGGATGCGGGAAACTGGTTCCACTCCTTTGTCATAGACAAGGGGGAGGACGACGGTATCACCATGGATATGAATGTCATTGCGGGCAGCGGGCTCGTGGGGCGCATTGTGGATGTGGGGCCGAACTGGGCGAAAGTTACCACTATCATTGCGGATAATTCCAATGTCAGCGGGAAAGTGCTGGCCACTTCCGATTATCTGATGGTTTCCGGCGATCTGGAACTGTACAGCGGGGGCGTTATTTCGTTTAACAAATTAGTGGACAGCCAGGACAGGGTTGTGGAAGGAGATAAGATCGTCACTTCCAATGTCAGTGACAAATACCTCCCCAACATATTGATCGGTTACATCAGCACCCTGAACGTGGATGCCAATAATATCACCAAATCGGGGCTGCTGACCCCGGCTGTTGATTTTGAGCACCTGGAGGAAGTGCTCGTGATCACCCAGTTAAAACAGTCTTTGGAATAAAAGGTGGAGGTAAAGTGAAAAGGACCATCGTAGTAACCATATTGATTATTATCTGTTTTTTGCTGCAAAGTACAGTTTTCCATGCACTGGCATTCAACGGTATCGTTCCGAATCTGCTAATCGTACTCTCGGCGTCTTTCGGCTTTATGCGCGGGGAGAAATCCGGCCTGATAATCGGGTTTGTCTGCGGGCTTTTGGTGGATATTTTTTTCGGGGAGGTTATCGGCTTCTACTCCCTTTTGTATATGTATGCAGGGTACACAAACGGCAAATTCAACCATATTTTCTTCCCGGAGGATGTGAAGCTCCCTATGGCGCTGATTATCTGCAGTGATTTTTGCTACAGCATGATTTGCTATCTGCTCATGTTCCTTATGCGTACCAGATTCCATTTCGTGCACTATTTCCTGCATATTATTTTACCTGAAATTGTTTATACCATTGTAGTTACAATCTTCCTCTATCCGGCGATCCTCTGGATAAACCGGAAGCTGGAAGAGAACGAAAAAAGGAGTGCTAAAAAGTTTGTTTGAACGTTTTAAAGAAAATTTCCTGAATGCAGTAAGCATACGCGTTATGGTATTGATTGTCTTTTTTCTTTGCTGCGGGGGAATACTTGTCTACCGGGTTTTTGATTTGCAGATCGTCCATGGGGAACAGTATTTGAATGAATTCCGTTTTATGACGACAAAACAGCGTACATTGCCAAGCACCAGGGGGAATATCTACGACCGCAACGGCAAATGCCTTGCCTACAATGAACTCGCTTACAATGTGACCATAGAGGACGTTTATGAATCGGGGCGGAATAAAAATTCCGAACTGAACCAGACTATCTACAATCTGATCCGGATGATTGAAAAAAACGGGGACAGCATCGTTAACGACTTTAATATTATTATCGATCCGGACGGCAATTATGCGTTTGCGGTGGAGGACAGGCAGTTGCGGCGTTTCCTTGCCGATGTGTACGGTTTTGCTTCCTATGACGACATGGTGGCGGATCAGAAAAACGGTTATAAATATGCGACAAAAACGGCGGCGGAAGTCGTCGATGACCTGTGTGCGAGTACCCGTTTCGGCATCGGCGATTATACGGATCCGGAAGACCGCAGTACTTTCGTGCCGGGCATGGGTTATACGAAGGAAGAAGTGCTCAAGATACTGACTATACGCTATGCCATGAATGCCAACAGCTTCCAGAAATATATCGCGACTACCGTAGCGGCCAATGTCAGCGAAGAGACAGTTGCCGTAGTTATGGAAAACAGCAATATCTTAGCCGGGGTTTCCGTGGCGGAGGATACGGTGCGGCGCTATGTGGACAGTGTTTACTTTTCCCAGATTATCGGTTATACGGGAAAAGTTTCCCAGGATGAACTGGCGGAACTTAAAGCCAGTGATTCCAAATACGAGATGAACGATATTGTGGGGAAATCAGGCATCGAATATTCCATGGAATCCGAGCTGCAGGGCACGAAAGGGTCGGAAGATGTGGTGGTAGACCATATGGGGAAAGTGATAGAGACAAGCAACCGGGTGGAACCGACGGCCGGGAACGATTTGTACCTTACGCTGGACAGCGATCTGCAGGTGGCAATTTATCATATTCTGGAAACCAAACTGGCGAGTATACTGCTTACCCAGATACGGAATATCAAAGAGTACACGCCGGGCGAGAACGCCGGAAGCAGCATACTCATCCCCATTGACGACGTGTATTATGCCCTGTTTAACAACAATATTATAGATACCTCCCATTTTGCAGGGGAGGATGCCCACGAGACGGAGCGGGCGGTCTATGAAAGCTTTAACGGCCGCAAACAGCTTGTAATGGGCAGGCTGCGGGAGGAACTGACGGAAAATAAGACGCCCTACAACCAACTGCCTGCGGAATATCAGGTATATGAGAGCTACATTGTGTCGCTGCTATATTCCAATGCCATTATAATGGAAAGTGAAGTGGATACTTCCGATGCGACTTATATAGCCTGGAGCACGGATGAAGTGATCAGCCTGAACGAATATCTGAATTACGTCATATCACAGAACTGGGTGGATGTGACGAAACTGGAGCTGACAGGGAAATATTCGAACTCCGGGGAAGTTTATGACAAACTGTTGGAATATATTTTTGAAAATATTGAACATAATACAGGGTTCAATAAGAGGATTTACCGTTATATGATACGGGACAATGAGATTTCCGGCAGGCAGGTGTGCAGCCTGCTGCTGGAACAGGAAATTGTCGAAATCTCTGCGGAAGAAAAGGAACAGTTTCAAAACGGACGAATTTCAGCTTATGAGTTTATGCGGAGCCGTATTCAGAACCTGGACATCACCCCGGCGCAGTTAGCGCTTGATCCCCATTCCGCCTCCGTGGTGCTGACAAATGTCAATACCGGCGAGGTGCTTGCCCTTGTATCCTATCCGTCCTATGACAATAACCGGATGGCCAACGGCGTGGACGCGGATTATTTTAATTCCCTGCTCAATGATCTCTCAACGCCCCTGATCAATTATGCCACTTACCAGAAGACGGCGCCGGGTTCCACTTTTAAAATGGTATCCGCAACGGCGGGGCTGTCAGAAAATGTCATAACGACGACGACGACCTATCCGTGTACGGGGACTTTTGACAAGCTGGACGAGAACCAGCCGCCGCACTGCTGGAACCGCCACGGGCATGGCTCGCTCAATGTAACCGGGGGCATCCAGAACTCCTGCAACCTCTTTTTCTATGAGGTAGGATACCAGCTCGGATCGATAGGGGAACGTTATATACCCGATATCGGTCTGCAGAAACTGACAAAATACGCGGATATGTACGGGCTGACGGAAACGAGCGGGATCGAGATAGAAGAGTCGCTGCCGCAGGTTTCCGATATGGATGCCGTCCGTTCAGCTATCGGGCAGGGTACGAATAACTTTACCACTGTCGGACTTGCGCGATACATTACAACAGTCGCAAACAGCGGAACGTGTTATAATTTAACATTATTGGACAAAGTAACGGATCATAACCATGCTTTGATTGAAGACTATTCCGCCAAAGTGCGCAATACCATTGAGATGGACGCATCCTACTGGGATGCCATCCATACCGGGATGCGCAGAGTTGTAGAGGGTAAAAGCTATTTCAGCGACCTGAGCGTTAATGTAGCCGGTAAGACAGGTACTGCGCAGGAGAGCAAGAGCAGGCCGAACCACGCCCTGTTTGTCGGTTACGCGCCTTACGAAAATCCGGAAATCGCATTGGCAGTCCGTGTCGCCAATGGCTACACTTCCGACTATTCCGCTCAGATAGCCAAAGACGTAATAAAATATTATTATAATCTGGCAGACGAAGAGGAACTGGCAGGGTCTGCAAAGGAACTGACAGGCGGAAGCCTCAATGCAGACTGACGGGCATAGCCCCTGCCGACAAACGAAGCTCCGGCGCCTTGACCAGTCGGACAAGGCGCCGGACACCACCGGGGAAGGGAGCACATACGTGAAAAATGCAGTTATTATCAAAAGTTTTCAAAATGGTATATCGGTTTACTTAAATGAGGAAATCCCCTTTGAGGAACTTCTCTATGAAGTCGCATATAAATTCCGGGAATCCAGCAATTTCTTCAAGGACGCGAAGATGGCGATTTCCTTTGAAGGGCGGGTCCTGTCGGAAGAAGAAGAGCGCATGATACTGAATATGATTTTCGAAAATTCAGATTTACATATAGTGTGTATCATCGGCAAGGATGAAGAAACCAATATGAATTATTTCAGGGCGATACAGCAGATGGAATACCGCAGTAAATATGACAGGGAAGACGGGCAGTTTTACCGGGGGACATTAAAAAACGGGCAGGTACTGGAAACGGAATCAAGCATCGTCGTCCTCGGGGACGTTTTCCCGGGCAGTGCGATTATCTCTACCAAGGATATTGTCATCCTGGGCGGTCTGTTCGGCAAAGCCTATGCGGGCGGCAACGGCACCGAAGGGCATTATGTAGTTGCGCTTGAAATGTCACCGGAAAGGTTACAGATCGGTGATTTCAAATATAAAAAAAACAAACCGACGAAATGGTCTATCCGGCCAAAGGTACAGCCGAAAATAGCATACGTGAAAGAAGAGCAGGTTGTAATGGAACCCATTACCAAAGAATTACTGAGTGACCTGCCATTCTAGTGTTCCGTCCGGCCAGGGCAGCTTCCGCTTTGCGCGGGAAGTACGTTCCCCTTGCCGGACGGGGTAGCGGGCGGTCTTCAGTGGACGACAAACGTCAATCCAGGAGGTAACAATATGAGTGAAGTAATTGTCGTCACGTCAGGGAAAGGCGGGGTAGGGAAAACCACTACTTCCGCAAACGTTGGTACTGGTTTAGCAGCAATGGGTAAAAGGGTCGTCCTCATCGATACGGATATCGGTTTGCGGAATCTGGATGTGGTCATGGGGCTGGAGAACAGGATTGTATACAATCTGGTGGACGTCATTGAAGGGAAATGCCGTGTAAAGCAGGCATTAATCAAGGACAAGCGCCATCAGAGCCTGTATTTGCTCCCGTCGGCACAGACCAGGGACAAGTCTGCGGTAACGCCGCAGCAGATGATTAAAATGATCGATCAGCTCAGGGAACAATATGACTATATCATACTGGACTGTCCGGCAGGCATAGAGCAGGGTTTCCAGAACGCCATCGCAGGGGCGGACAGGGCATTGGTAGTCACCACGCCGGAAGTATCGGCCATACGGGATGCGGATCGTATCATCGGGCTTCTGGAAGCCAATGAATTTAAAAAAATCGACCTTGTCATCAACCGGCTCCGTTACGATATGGTAAAGCGGGGCGAAATGATGACCGCATCGGATGTGGTGGATATACTTTCCATCCCGCTGATCGGCATTGTGCCCGATGATGAAAATGTTGTGATTTCGACGAACCAGGGGGAACCTCTTGTCGGGAACAGTACCATGGCAGGCAGAGCATATCAGAATATCTGCGAGCGTGTGCTGGGGAAGGAAATACCCTTTATAGACTTTGAAAGGACCATCTCTTTCTGGACAAGGGTGACGGGTATATTCCACAAAAATTAGAAGGGAGGTTTTTGTATGGGATTCGGAAGTTTTTTCAGGAGAAAAAGCTCCAGGGAAATAGCAAAGGACAGGCTGAAAATCTTACTGATATCTGACCGTGTGAACTGTTCGCCGGAAATGATGGAAATGATAAAAACGGATATTGCCAAGGTGATTTCGAAATACATGAAGATAGATGCGGAGAGCATGGAGATCCAGATTACAAAGACAAGTACGAAAGGAGTGGGGAAAACACCGGCTTTATATGCCAATATCCCGATATTGGATCTACATAAGTTATAAAATTATAAAGTTATAATATTATAAAGTTATAATATTAAAAAGTTATAACTTTATAACATAGTTTTACAGGAAAAAGCGTTAAAACAGGAAAGGATGAAAGATGTTAAAGCAATACAGGGTACGGGATTATGATTTCAAACTGGTGATATTGGTAGCGGCGCTTACCGTGATCGGCATTTTTGCTGTCGGCAGCGCGGCGGAAGAATCTTTGCAGAAGACACAGATGGCGGGCTTTATTTTCGGTTCTTTCTTAATGCTTGTCATTTCGCTGTTTGATTATTCCGTACTCTTAAAGCTGTATTGGCTGTTTTATATCGGCAATATCGGGCTTCTGGTGCTGGTAGGGCAATTCGGGGAAAGTTCGAACAATGCACAGCGTTGGATAACTTTATTCGGAATTCGGTTCCAACCTTCAGAAATTGCGAAAATATTGTTGATTCTCTTCTATGCACAGTTTATAATGAAACATAGGGAAAAACTGAATACCTTTAAGTATATTGCCTTGTGCTGTGTGTTCATACTGCCGTCTCTGAAACTGATTTACGACCAGCCAAACCTGTCCACGACGATCGTTGTGGCAGTTGTATTCTGCATCATTATGTTCGTGGGAGGAATCAGTTGGAAGCTGGTGACTGGCATACTGGCGATCCTGATCCCTGCGGCAGTCATCCTGTTCAGTATTATTATACAGCCGGATCAGACGCTGATTAAGGATTATCAGCAGGCACGTATCCTCGCGTTTCTCTATCCGGAACAGTATGCTACCGCGGAGGCATACCAGCAGTTGAACTCCATTATGGCGATTGGTTCCGGGCAGCTTCACGGGAAAGGGTACAACACCAATGAGATCAGCTCCGTGAAAAACGGCAATTTTATCTCCGAGCCTCAGACCGATTTTATTTTTGCCGTAATCGGCGAGGAATTTGGATTTGTCGGTTCCTGTGTCGTGATTGTCCTTCTTATTTTAATCACCCTGGAATGCCTGTTCATCGCACATAAGGCAAAAGACCTGGCGGGGAGTATTATAGCGGCAGGAATGGCAGGGCTTATCGGTTTCCAGGGATTCCTGAATATAGGGGTTACAACGATGCTGCTCCCGAATACCGGAGTAACGCTTCCGTTTGTAAGTTATGGATTGACTTCCCTGGTAAGTCTCTACATCGGGATCGGTTTCGTGCTGAATGTTGGGTTGCAATGCAAAAAATATTACTAGACAGGAGAGGGTATGACAATGAATATTGCACTGATTGCACATGATGCCAAGAAGAAGCTGATGCAGAATTTCTGTATAGCATATAAGGGGATCTTAACTAAGAATTCCTTATTTGCCACAGGAACTACTGGAAGGCTGATCGAAGAAGTGACGAATCTGAGCATATATAAATATCTTGCCGGGCATCTGGGGGGTGAACAGCAGTTATGTGCACAGATTGAAGCCAACGATATAGACCTTGTTATTTTCCTGCAGGATCCGTTGGCGCCGAAATCACACGAACCGGGCGTAAACAATGTCATGCGGTTGTGTGATATGTACAATATTCCACTGGCAACAAATCTGGCATCTGCGGAACTATTGATCAAATCTCTGGACAGAGGGGACTTAGAGTGGCGTGAAATGTATAGATAATAAATATTTTGAACGTTTGGAAAATATGGAGAAAATAACAGGGTTTTTTATTATAATACTCCTGATGGGGACAATTTTTACAGGTTGTGGGAGTAAATCGTACGAAATGCCGTATTCGCCGGATTACCCGGTCAGCAGCTACCGTCTGGATTCACCGGCGGAAAGCTCCGATATGGCGGAACCTTTTGCAAAAGATCTGTGCGTTGTGGACAAAGATGTCACGGCGGGGACGGATGTGGATATGTCACAGACAGACGTGGCGGCTCTTTTCTGCGTTGACACCAACGAGACAATATATGCGAAAAACGTACATGAGCAAATGGCGCCGGCGAGCCTGACCAAACTGATGACGGCTCTTGTCGCGTTAAAATACGGTTCGCCGGACGCCATGCTTACAGCGACGGCAAATGTAAAAATCACCGAATCCGGCGCCCAGGTATGCGGTATTAAGGAAGGGGATCAGATGACGCTGACACAGGCGCTTCATTTGCTTCTGGTTAATTCGGCAAACGACGCGGCAGTGCTGATTGCGGAAGGGATAAGCGGTTCCGTGGAAGGGTTCTGCGAGCTGATGAACAAGGAAGCGCAGGCATTGGGAGCGACCAAAAGCCACTTTTCCAATCCCCACGGCCTTACGGCGGAGGATCATTATGTCACCGCCTACGATATGTATCTTATTTTCGACGCGGCGCTGGATTACAGCATTATCGGTGAAATTATCCAGATGCCGAACTATACGACGGTCTACCATGACAGTGCAGGCAACGCAAAGGAAATCACTGTCAACAATTCCAACCTGTATCTGCAGGGGGAAGCAGACGCGCCGGACGCGGTGACTGTCATCGGAGGAAAGACCGGCACTACAAAGGCGGCAGGTCGCTGCCTGATCCTTCTGGCGAAGGACGCGCAGGGCAAAGCTTATATTTCCGTTATGCTCCATTCCGAGAGCAGGGAGAGCCTGTACGGCGGGATGACAGATTTACTGGAGGAAATAAAGAATTAAAGAATTGACTTGTCTTTTAAGAAAATATAAACTATAATAAAAGCAGGTCTGCAGCAGGTGAGGCGGGAAAACGGAAGGACTGCCAATCCGCGGCAATTTACATAATTCAAAAATTTTCAGACTGAATTTACTTTAGGAGGGTTCACCGATGGTTCAATTAATAGCAGGAAAAAAAGGCAAGGGCAAGACAAAACAGTTACTGGACAGAGTAAATGCTGAAGTAAAAAACGCATCAGGAAATATTACGTATCTGGATAAGAGTACAAAGCATATGTTTGAACTGAATAACAAGGTAAGGCTTATCAATGTTTCGGATTATATGATCACGAACAGCGACGAATTTATAGGCTTTATCTGCGGAATCATTTCCCAGGATCATGATCTGCAGCAGATGTATTTCGACAGTTTCCTGAAAATTGCCTGTTTGGAAGAGGGCAAAGAGATCGATCCTGTGGTAGCAAAACTGGAAAAAATCGGAGAAGCCTTTGAAGTTGATTTTATTCTGAGCGTATCCCTTGATGAATCGGAATTGTCTGATAACCTGAAATCAAAAATTATTGTATCTCTTTAAATAAAATGCATGGTTAAAGCCCCGCATTGCGGGATGAAAGGCCTCGGAGAACCGGGGTCTTTTACCTATGGAAAAACAGCAGGAGGTTTTTTGTATTGGCAAATCAGGGTCCCAACAAGATAACAAAATACAGGAGACCGTTGAACCTCAATATAGGGATGGTTATTTTCGCCGTAATATTTGTTTACATTGTTATCTGTGTCTTTATGTATTTTACAACAAGGCATGTTGTATGGTATCAGGTAACGGCAGGCACCCTGTCTACGAACAATATCTATAAAGCTGTAGCGCTCCGGGACGAAATTGTCGTGCTGGCTGACGATGCCGGCTACGCAAATTATTTTGCCAGGGAGGGTTCCAAAGTGGCAGTGGGGGATTTGGTCTACGCAGTAGACGAGACCGGTAAATTGTCCGATTATATTACTGCGGGCTCAGCCGGGGAAAATACTCTGTCTGAGGCTGATCTGAATGACCTGAAAACGGAAATTGTCAGTTTTGCCCATAGTTTTGACAGCCGCAGTTTTTCCAGCGTATACGATTTCAAGTATGATATGGAAGGTATGGTGTTAAAGCTGTCCAATTACAGCATTGTAGAGGATATTGACGCTATCCAGTCGTCAGGGCTTTCCGGGCTTGTAAAGCAGTGTACGGCGCCTGCGGCGGGAATTGTCATTTATTCCATGGATGGTTATGAGGATCTGACTCTCGAGGATATGACTGCGGAACGGATGGATCAGAAGAATTACGAGAAAGTGCAGCTTCTTGGCAACGCGCTTGTGGGCATGGGCAGCCCGGTCTATAAACTGTCCACAAACGAAGACTGGTCGCTGGTCATCCAGGTGGATAAGGAGAGGGAACAGCAACTGCTGGATGCGGAATATGTCAGGGTACGTTTTCTGAAGAACCAGGAAACCTCGTGGGGGCAGGTGGAATCTTACACCAATGAGGCCGGGGAAATCTTTGTAAAACTGACTTTTACCAATTCCATGATTACTTTCTGCAACGACCGTTTTGTGGATATTGAATTGATTCTGGAGGATGATTCCGGTTTAAAGATACCCAATTCCTCCATCGTGGAGAAAGAGTTCTTCATTGTACCGAAAGATTATGTTATCCAGGGCGGAAACAGCAGCAAATTCGGCGTTATGCGGGAAACTTATGAAGAGGGCATCGCTACGACGGAGTTTGTGGAAACGACAATTTATAATGAGACGGAAAAAGAATATTATCTGGATGATACCACGCTCCGGATCGGTGATTACCTGATAAAACCGGATTCCGAAGAAAAATATGCATGCAGCAAACGCGGCAGCCTGATCGGTGTTTACAATATCAACAAGGGTTACGCCGATTTCAAACAGGTGAATATTTTATATAACAATGATGAATATTCTATTGTCCAGTCCAATACGGCTTATGGCCTGAATGTATATGACTACATTGTATTGGACGCCTCGACAGTAAGCGAAGATGAGTTGATTTATCAGAACAATTAATCCCCGGTGTCCCCATACCCGGAAGCAGAGCCTTCTTTGCCTGGAGCGTGTTTGAGAAATGCTTTCCGAAGATGTACGTCACAATCATTTTTCAAACACACTCAGCATGGCCTGTGCCGAAGTGTGTTGCCGTAGTGAGGCAGTATGTTGGTTCGTATGCAAGGAACGTGAAGGAGTTTGGTTTTTATGGAAGAGTATAGGATAAGTGATAATATACGGCAGGTAGAGGAGGAAATCGGTAAAGCGTGCAGCAGAGCCGGAAGGGCAAGGGAAGATGTCACGCTGATTGCCATCAGCAAGACACAGCCGGTTTCCATGTTAGAGGAGGCTTACCGCTGCGGCTGCCGCCATTTCGGCGAAAACAAAGTACAGGAGCTTGTAGACAAATATGGGCAGATGCCCAAAGATGTGAAATGGCATATGATCGGCCATCTGCAGCGGAATAAAGTAAAATATATTGTGGACAAGGTATTCCTTATTCACAGTGTGGATTCCCTCCGGCTTGCGGAAGAGATTGACAAGGAAGCCGGAAAAAAGGGAGTGACTGCCCATATCCTGGTGGAAGTCAATCTTGCCGGGGAAGAAACCAAGTTCGGAACGACACGGGAAGAAGCAGTGGCATTAGTCAGGGAAATTTCAAAGCTTCCGTCGGTCCGTGTCGAAGGTTTGATGACAATTGCTCCTTATGTTGAAAATCCTGAAAAAAACAGACAATACTTTGCAGACTTGTACCAATTATCTGTTGACATAATGAACGAAAACATCGATAATATTAACATGGACGTTTTGTCGATGGGTATGACGGGCGATTATGGAGTGGCAGTGGAAGAGGGTGCCGCTTATGTCCGCGTTGGAACCGGAATATTCGGAAAAAGGCATTATGATGTGTCTAATGCTATCCTATAGACAGTAGTAAGGAGACTATTGAAATAATGGGTGTAATGGATAAATTTTTGAATTATATGAAACTGAATGACGACGACGATTACTACGACGATGATTATTATGACGAACCGGACGACGAACCGAAGATTTCCCAGCCCAAAAGGATACCAGTGAAGGAGGAACCTGTGCAGGCGGAGGAACCCGTCAGAAAGCAGAATCCAAAGATCACCCCGATGACAAGGCAGCCCCGCAAGATGAATGGGGCAGGGATGGAGGTCTGTGTCATACGCCCCACTTCCGTGGAGGACGGAAGGGAAATCACGGAAACTCTTCTGGCCAACAGGACTGTAGTGCTGAACCTGGAGGGGTTGGATGTCGATGTTGCCCAAAGGATCATAGACTTTACCTCAGGCTCCTGTTTTGCAATCAGCGGGAACCTGCAGAAAATATCACATTACATATTTATTATCACACCGGCCAGTGTGGATATTTCCGGCGACTTTCAGGAATTGATTTCCGGTTCTTTTGATGTACCGATTGATAAGTAAGTGGAATGCAAAACTTCCCTGGACGGGAAGTTTTTATTATGCACACGGGCACCCAAAGGAAATGTAGCAGGAGGATTTTATTATGTCACAGCGATTAACTATCCATTATAACCAGGAACCATGTTATGATATTGTTTTCAGCCAGGATTTTGGCACATTGGCAATGGAACTGGGCAAATTGAATCTGGCAAAGCGGAGAGTCTGTGTGATTACGGATTCCACGGTCGGCCCGCTGTATGCGCAGGAAATATTAGAATGCCTCGACGGAAAATGCCAGAAAGCGGTGGTATACTGTTTTCCGGCGGGGGAACAGAGCAAAACACTGGACACGGTGAGGGATGCCTATACTTTCCTTATCAAAGAAGAATTTGACCGGAAAGATCTTCTGATTGCCCTTGGCGGGGGAGTAGTGGGGGATTTGACGGGTTTTACGGCGGCTACTTACTTGCGCGGCGTGGATTTTGTCCAGATTCCCACGACACTTCTAGCCCAGGCCGACAGCAGCATCGGCGGCAAAACAGGCGTGGATTTTGACGGGTACAAAAATATGGTGGGCGCTTTTTACATGCCGAAACTGGTCTACATGAACGTCTCTGTTTTAAAGACACTGGAAGAACGCCAGTTTTTTTCCGGATTTGCAGAGATTATGAAGCATGGGCTGATTAAGGATTCTGCTTTTTATGAATGGCTGCTTGACAATCTCTATGAGATCTGTGACCGCAGCCCGGATGTCCTGGAAGAGATGGTGGTAAGGAGCAGTTCCGTCAAGAAGATGGTAGTGGAAAAAGACCCCACGGAAAAAGGCGACAGGGCTCTGCTCAACTTCGGCCACACGATCGGCCATGCCATTGAAAAGGCAAAGAATTTCGAACTGTACCACGGGGAATGCGTTGCGCTGGGCTGTGTCGCAGCGGCATATATTTCTTGGAAGCATGAACTTCTCAGTATGGAGGAATACTATGAGATAAGGGATATGTTTGTCCCTTTCCATCTCCCCATCTCCATTGACTCAATCAATCCGGAAGAAATTGTCCGACTGACCCGGTCAGACAAAAAAATGGAAGCCGGGACAATCAAGTTCGTATTGCTTAAGAAAGTAGGTAAGGCAGTGATTGACCGTACAGTGACGGAAGAGGATATTTTAAATGCCGTCAGGGAGATTTATTTCAGCGAAGAGGACAGCGCGGAATGAGGATGGAAGTATAGGGAGGGGCAGAATGGAAAGCAGTAAAATATATCGCTTTCAGATAACAGAAGAGATGGAAGAGGAGCGGATTGACAAAGCCCTGAGCGGATGGATAGATTCCCTCTCCCGTTCCTATATCCAGAAGCTGCTGAAGGAAGGGATGGTACAGGTAAACGGCCGTCCGGTAAAAGCAAATTATCATGTAAGATATGAAGATGAGATTTGTTTTGAACTGCCGCCTGCCATTGAACCGGATATTCTGCCTGAAAAAATCCCTTTGGATATTTTATATGAAGATGAAGACCTCCTTGTAGTGAATAAGCCCAAAGGGATGGTAGTGCATCCGGCGGCCGGGCATTACAGCGGTACGCTGGTAAATGCCGTCCTGGAGCACTGCAAAGGCAACCTGTCCGGCATCAATGGGATCCTGCGTCCCGGTATTGTCCACCGCATTGACAGGGACACTACCGGTTCCGTTATCATATGCAAAAACGACTTCGCCCATAAGATAATCGCCGATCAGCTTAAAAGCCATTCCGTTGTCAGACATTACCACGCCATCTGTTACGGTGTGATAAGCGAGGACGAAAAAACGATATGCGCCCCTATCGGAAGACATCCTGCAGACCGCAAAAAAATGGCGGTAAATGAAAAAAACGGGAAACATGCCGTGACCCACTTAAAAGTATTACAGCGCTTCCGGAACTACACCTATATAGAATGCCGGCTGGAAACCGGACGTACCCACCAGATACGCGTACACATGGCGCACATCGGCCGTCCGCTTTTAGGGGACGAGGTATATGCCCCAGGCAGAAAATCTCCGTTCAAACTGGAAGGCCAATGCCTGCACGCCAAAATCCTCGGATTCCGCCATCCGCGCACCGGAGAGTATATAGAAACAGATGCGCCGCTTCCCGCTTATTTTTGTCATTTGCTGTCTGTACTCAAAGATTAGGCGTCTGCCTGCCCCCCAACCCATTTTAGGCATTGTTTTGAAAACCCTGTTGAAATTTCCAGCATTCTTTTATATAATATAATTACAGATTTTTTGACTTTATAGCAGACAAGGAGGATTAAATATGAATACAGTAATTACAATAGGACGGCAGTTTGGATCTGCAGGACGTGAGATCGGGGAAAAAGTAGCTGCATATTTCAACATTAAATGTTACGATAAGGAATTACTCACCAGGGCGGCTAAAGAAAGCGGTTTTTGTGAAGAGATGATTCAAAACCATGATGAACGCCCGACAAATTCATTCCTTTACAATCTTGTTATGGATACCTATTCTTTTGGCTATAATGCATCTTCTTTTGTAGATATGCCTATCAGCCATAAGGTTTTTCTGGCACAGTTCGATACGATAAAGAAAATCGCGGATGAAGGCCCCTGTGTTATTGTAGGGCGATGCGCGGATTATGCTTTAAGTGAGTATAAGAACTGTGTCCATTTGTTTATTTATGGCAATGAGGATGCGAAAGTATCGCGTATCATGGAGAAATATGAGCTTACGGAACAGAAAGCAAAAGAAATGATTATGAAGAGGGATAAGCAGCGTCAGAGTTATTACAATTATTATTCCTCCAAGAAGTGGGGCAAAGCAGACAGTTATGATTTATGTATTAACAGCAGCGTACTTGGTATGGAAGGTTCTGTCCGTCTGATTACTCAGTTTGTGGAAGACTTTGAAAACAAAAATTGATTTTCTTAGGAGACAACTGATATGGCATGTTTCAGAGTACATACAGACCGCCTGCGCAAAGGCATGGTAATAAAAAATGATGTCTATTCCAGGACAGGTGCGATCCTAGTCCCTGTAAATACGCCGGTGTCAAAAGATGTTGTGACACTTCTGACCAAACATTTCATTGATTATGTTATGGTGGACTATCAGGCAACTGCTTCCAGCCCTGCCGATATACCATCTCCTGAGTCAGTACCTCAGATTAAGCAGCAGCAGATAGAAGAATTCGAGGGGAATTTCCGTGTCGCAGAAACGGCACTTTCCGAAAATCTGATTGATGTCGTTACCAAAGATAAGGATTTGGATGTTCCCGTTCTTCTTGAGATGTTGAATAATATTGTTGGAAAATCGGAAAATGAAGTGAATCTGTGCAATATGCTGTTCAAAATGAAAAGTAGTGCGGAAGGCCTGTATACACATTCCATTAATGTCGCGCTTTGGGGGCAGGTGCTGGCAAAATGGATGAATTTCAGCCCGGAGGATATTGAACTGGTTGGGACTGCAGGGCTTCTGCATGATATTGGATTGCTGAAACTCACAAGTACGGCAGAACTTCCTGCTGATTTTTCCTTCCATGGGGAATTAAACGGTGTGCATGGAAAACATACGATACTTGGTTATAATCTGCTCAAAGATAAGAATATTGATTTAAGGGTTAAACAGGCCGTCCTGACTCATCATGAACGTCAGGATGGCAGCGGTTTTCCGCTGAAAGTGAAACTCGCGAATATTAATATGATTGCCCGCGTAATTGCCATAGCAGATACTTATGATACATTGACTATGTCTGAAGGAGGCGTTAAAGCCAAATCACCGTTCTGGCTTCTCAAGCACCTCGAGGAAACCGGTTATCATAAATATGATGCCAATATGCTTATGACTTTTATTGCACGTATTACAAATAATTTTATACGGCATAAGGTCCGTCTGAGCAATAATACCATTGGGCAGATTGTCCTGATTAATAAGTTTAACCTGACGCGTCCCCTGGTGCAGATTGGAAACAGCTTTATCGACCTTGCCATACGGAAGGATTTATCTATCGTGGAAATATTGGACTAGAACTGGAGCGTGTTGGGACGGGCATCTTGCAGAAAGCAATTTAAGACACGCTCTATAACCAACTATTCGCAAAATGCGAGTTTAACGAATAGTTGGTTTGGTTTATTGGGTAGATGGAGGCTTTGGCAGGCGGCACCAACTATTCGTTAAACTCGTGGGTGTTGGTTTTGACTATTTGGCGTTTTCATGGTTTTTGGCAGGCGGCATCAATTTTGTCTTTATTTTTCGCGGTAGTCTTCTGGACTGTTGTATTTGGTTATATAGTTTGTAGTCTTTGCGGCATTGTCCCGGCGTTTCTGCATCTCTTTGCGGCGTTCTATATAGTTTTCACGGTAATTTCCTACGGAATTGTCATTTCTCTCTCTGCGTGTCTTTTTGTAACGCGGATATAAACCGATAAATACAATCAGGAATATGATAAGCATGCAGATAAATATAGTTTTCATGTTTTCTGTTTTCCTTTTTCTGTTTTGCAGTTGTCTATAAGTAGTCGATACCAACACCCCACACAAGTTTAAACGAATAGTTTGCCGCCTGCTGGGAATGGAGATTTTGCTGGAACTTTACGAGGGCCAAAAGGCAAATGTTCTAATGGCATATTTCATCTGAGTCTAAAATAATTGTGAATGGGCCGTCATTCACAAGGGAAACTTTCATATCAGCGCCAAATTCCCCGCTTTGAGTATCGGGAACTGTCTTTTTGCATTCTGCCAGTATATATTCGTATAAGGCATTTGCTTTGTCCGGTGCACCGGCACGTATGAAAGACGGGCGGTTTCCTTTGCGGCAGTCGGCATATAATGTAAATTGTGAGATAATTAATAAGTTGCCGGATACCGCATGTAAATCCAGATTTGTTTTGCCGTTTTCATCCTCGAAGATTCTCAGCCCTAAAAGCTTCCTGACCATTTTATCAGCTATTTCTTCATTGTCGGTGTCTGATATTCCTGCGAAAATTAGCAGACCCTTTTCAATTTCACCGATTTTCCTGTTTCCTGCCTGTACATCGGCATGTTTGACACGCTGTATGACAAAACGCATTTTTCTTTCTCCTGTCTCTGATTACTGTTTTGAATGTTCTATGCTCCAATAGTTTAATTCTATTCCATATTATTTGCGGCACTTTTTGATATCGTTCATTTTAATTTAATTAGAAATCACATTAATTGTGGTTTTCCGTATCTTCTGCTTTTTCTTCCGCCTTCTCTTCTGTCTTATTTCCGGTCTTTTCCGCTGTATTTTCTTCCGCCGCTTTATTCTCGTTATGTGCAAAGAATTTCCTGATGATACTTTTTCTCATATGGGGTTCTTCCGAATGTTTGTCTTCCATATTTTGTTCCGGATAATACGGATGAAATTCATCCCCTTCAATAGAACCTACATCCACGTATTTTGAGGTTGCGGTAGGCAGTTTCTTCCGTGCGAGCAGGGAACTGATGAGGGAACGTATGGCGGCGTAAATAACTGCAAATACAGGTACTCCTGCTATCATACCGAGGATTCCGAATATCCCGCCGAACAAAGTGATGGAAAAGATAACCCAGAAACCGGATAACCCTGTAGAATTCCCAAGGATCTTCGGGCCAAGTATATTGCCGTCAAACTGCTGTAAAATAAGAATAAATATAATAAAATATAAACATTGCAGAGGGTTCACCATTAAAATAAGCAACGCACTCGGAATAGCTCCCAAATATGGCCCGAAAAAGGGAATAATATTGGTGATCCCTACGATTACACTGACAAGGATTGCGTAAGGCGTCCCCATAATGCTTGTCCCTGCAAAACAGATAATGCCTATGATAATGGAATCAAAAACTTTTCCGACAATAAAACCGATAAATGTCTTATGGGTAAAGCGGACATCTGATATTATGGCATTCGCCGTGTCTGTTTCAAAGATTGCATAAACAATTTTTTTTGCCTGTCCCGCAAACAGTTCTTTGCTGCCCATAATATATATGGAAATAATAAAACCCAGAATTAAATTCCATAATGTCTTCAGAAAACTTAAGAAGCTCAGGGAGACATTCCGCAGCAATTCATTCATTTTGGGAAGAACGGTATTATTCAGCAGGTTACTCAGTTCACCGGAATATTTGTCAAAAATATCCATAACAAAAGATTCAATATCCGGATTGTTTGCCAGTAAATTTGTAATCCATGTGGTCAGGTTGTTGACATAGATCGGGAACTGGAATATAATGCTCTGGACGCTACGTATTAATTCAGGGCTTACTGTCGCAAAAAAGGAATATAATGCTGTTGTGATAATAATTATTGTCAACAGGATTGAAAATGCACGGATTCTTTTTTTATGTTTTTTTTCCGAAATATTAATGCTGTGCCTGATACAGAAAGGAAGGATCACTTTCTTTTCCAGCCAGTTAAGTATCGGTGTCAGCAAATATGCAAAAAGCAATCCGTCCAGAATGGGCATTGCGATACCGGCAAAGGATTTGAGGCCTGTAGAAATATTTGAACCGTGAAACAGCAAATAGTAAAACAGAATACTGGCAGCAACAACAAGGAACGCGGTGACACCCCAAAGGATGTATTTTTTATCAATGCGAGA
The DNA here is from genome assembly GCA_947385425.1 of uncultured Lachnospiraceae bacterium. Classification (GTDB taxonomy): domain Bacteria; phylum Bacillota; class Clostridia; order Lachnospirales; family Lachnospiraceae; genus Kineothrix. The sequence goes on from CANDKY010000030.1 coordinate 30,188, forward strand.
TTTCATTTTCTGATTCTCCTTTTATCATATTAAATATATTGTATCATATTATGTCTTTGAAACCAACTGGATAAATGGTATAATATAAAAAAATGTTTTTGGACGGCTGCAGTCTGCTTCCAATATCATAAGGTTTGCGGCACCCCGAACGGCTTAAGTTAAATCACTTTTCAGGAAAGGATAAGGCGTTACATATGAAGCTTCAGCAGGTATTAAGCTATGTAAGGAAAGCGGTTGACGATTATCATATGATTGATGAAAATGACCGCATTGCAATAGGGATTTCCGGCGGAAAGGACAGTCTCACACTGCTTTATGCCCTGCATGGGTTAAGGCGTTTTTATCCTAAAGTGTTTCAGATTCATGCCGTAACGGTTGATTTGGGATTCCGCAACGTGAATCTGGATGAAATAACCGCGCTCTGTGAATCACTGGATGTAGAGTACACTGTTGTACATACGGATATTGCACATATTATTTTCGAGGACAGGAAAGAATCGAATCCGTGCTCCCTGTGCGCGAAGATGCGCAAGGGTGCTTTAAACGATGCGATAAAACAGGCCAGCTGTAACAAAGTGGCATATGCCCATCATAAAGATGATGTGGTGGAAACAATGCTGATGTCATTGATTTATGAAGGAAGGTTCCACACTTTTTCGCCTGTCACTTACCTGGATCGGACTGGGCTTACCGTTATCCGTCCCCTGCTGTATATGGCTGAAGCGGATGTCATAGGATTTGTAAATAAATATAATGTTCCTGTTGTAAAGAGTCCCTGCCCTGCAGATGGTTATACGAAACGGGAGTATGTAAAAAACCTGCTGAGGCAGTTGAACCATGAAAATCCCGGCGTGAAGGAACGTATGTTCACTGCAATACGGACAGGAAATATGAAAGGATGGCCTGTACAATAATGGAAGCTAAGAAAAATTATCATGATGAACAAAATAAGTTAAATACTGTCCGTATGCGCAATGTACTGGAGGAGCTTCCCCCTTTCTGCAAACAATATTTCCGCGGAATAGAAAATAACACTTCCTCCCGGACAAGGTTAGCGTATGCATATGATATAAGAGTATTTTTTGAGTATATGCACAAAAACAACAGTTTTTGCAGCAAAATGGAAATCCGGGATTTCCCGTTGTCTATATTGGATCGTATCACACGGGAAGATCTTGAGGAATATATGGAATATATCAGTTATTATCAGAAAGACGACCGTGAAATAACCAATGATGAAAAGGGAAAATCACGCAAGCTTTCTGCGCTCCGGAGTTTCTACAATTATTTTTACCAGGCAGAACTGATTGAAAAAAACCCGGCAGCCCTGATTCATATGCCAAAGCTGCATCAAAAGGAAATCGTACGTCTGGATGCAGACGAAGTGGCGATTCTCCTTGATCAGGTAGAGGACGGCACCAGCCTGACCAAATCACAGCAAAAGTATCATGAAAAAACCAAATTGCGTGACACTGCCCTCCTTACCCTCCTTCTTGGAACCGGAATCCGTGTATCCGAATGTGTCGGGCTGGATCTTGAGGATGTAGACTTTAAGAATAACGGGATCAAGATCCGTCGGAAAGGCGGTTATGAAGCGGTAGTATATTTTGGTGATGAAGTAGAACAGGCATTGCAGGATTATCTGCAACAGCGCAATCATGTAATACCTCTGTCCGGCCATGAGCACGCCCTCTTCCTGTCTATGCAGAACCGTCGGATTACAGTCCGTGCAGTGGAAAACCTTGTTAAGAAATATGCTTCTAATGTAACTACACTGAAAAAAATAACACCGCATAAGCTTCGCAGTACCTATGGCACTTCTCTTTATAAAGAAACGGGGGATATCTATCTCGTAGCCGATGTATTGGGACATAAGGATGTTAACACTACGAAAAAGCATTACGCGGCAATTGAGGACGAAAGGCGCCGCAAGGCGGCTAATATCGTAAAATTACGGGAACCCTGAATTAAGGGCATATTAAAAAGTCTCCCTGCCCCTCTGTTTTCATCGCTGGTGATGCCGCTATGCGGGGCATGGGGATTACCTAAGAATATACTTGCCTTTTTCATCTACAGAAGATTTACAAAAAATCAAATATCTAATCATATTCCATATAATCCTTATAATAAGGGACAATCAAATAATTCCCGGCAGTGATCCGTTCATTGGATAGGCCATTCATTCTTTTAATCTCCTCCACAAGAGATATTGTATTCCCCCCGGCAGGTTTATATTCTGCTGCAATAGACCATAGCGTATCGCCGCTTTCGATCCGGATACTTTTATAATATTTGTATCCGCACCCGTCTGTAGCAGCTTTCGCATTAGACATAAAAACATTCCCTGTGCATGAAATAAACACTGTCAGACAGACAGTCAGCAATGTTTGCGTTATGCAAGACGCAGCGAAAGCAATATTCCTTTTAAGTTCCTTCTGTCTTCTTAACCGGTTCTGATATATCCGCATTTCGCTTTTGCTCATTCCTCATTCCCTCCTGTCATTCGCCTGCTCATCTTCCATTTCAAATAAATCCATAAAACGACTTTCAAAATGCATAAAAGCAACTTCTAAATCCGCAAAATAACTTCTGATAAAAAATATGTCATATGAATTAGTCTGCAGAACAAATGTTTCAAACATATGTTCCGAATATCTGTATTATATCGAACAGATATTCTTGTGTCAAGAGAAAAACGAACAAATTTTTGGAATATATGTTTGCTTTTTTCTTTTTTTTGTGATATACTTCGTATATAAAATATCATGCAGTTCTTTTATAATATTTCTGTATTGTTGTTTAAAGAGCGTGTAAAACATGCTTCTATGAAGGAGGATAAATTATGGCTTATGGGAAAATTACGAATAAACAGAAAGAGATTTTAGAATATATAAAGGAATGTATTTTGTCCAAAGGTTATCCGCCCGCCGTCCGCGAGATATGCGAGGCGGTGCATTTGAAGTCTACCTCTTCTGTCCATTCCCATTTGGAAACTCTGGAGAAGAACGGCTATATCCGCCGTGACCCTACCAAACCGCGTGCAATAGAAATCTGTGATGAGAGTTTCCAGACAGTAAGGACAGAAATGGTCAGCCTTCCCGTTGTCGGGAATGTTGCCGCAGGCCAGCCCATCCTTGCGGAAGAAAATATCCAGAGCTATTTCCCCGTTCCTGCGGAATATGTACCGTCCGGGGATTCCTTTTCCCTGAAAGTGAAAGGGGATTCCATGATTAATGCCGGGATATATAATGGCGACCATATTTTTGTAAATTGCTGCAATACAGCTTCTAACGGGGATATTGTTGTTGCGCTGGTTGACGATTCTGCAACTGTTAAGACATTTTATAAAGAAGAGGGGCATATCCGTCTGCAGCCTGAAAATGATTCCATGGAGCCGATTATTGTAAATGACTGCCAGATATTGGGGAAAGTATTCGGCATTTTCCGCGCATTCCGTATTTAAAAAATAAGGCCATAAGAAAATATCCTTATGGCCTCATACAAAATTTATTCATGTGCGAAATCTTACTTTCAGGTAAGCTTTGATCTCCTCCACACACCGTTCAAATCCCAGTTTGGAACTGTCAAGGCACAGATCGTAGTTTCTTGCATCCGTCCATTCGCGTCCTGTGTGGTATTTATAGTATTCGGCCCGGCGTTTATCCGTCCTGGCTATATAACGTTCCAGCTCCCGGGGGGACATACTCACCTTTTTTGCCGCCTGCTCCAGGCAGTAATCTTTTGGCGCATGGATAAATACGCTTAGTACATTCTCGTAATCTTTTAAGACATAATCCGCGCAGCGCCCTACAATAACGCAGGATTCCTCTTCCGCCAACTGTTTGATCACCTTTGCCTGATAATTAAACAGATTGTCGTCGGATACAAAATCATCGCTTTCAGGGGGGATTAGCTGTCCGGTGTAGACATTTTTTACTACCTTTAGCAAATGTGCAAACTTTACTTTTTCATCTGCATTGACAAACAGGCGTTCATTGATGCCGCTTTCTTCGGAGGCCAGCTTTAAAAGTTCCTTATCATAATAATGAACCTTAATATTTTCAGCCAGCATTTCACCTATAGTACGCCCGCCGCTGCCATATTGCCTTGCAATTGTGATAACTACTTTATCCATATAATAATCTCCTGTTTCGCTCTTTTGACCTGACTGTTACAAAACACTTTTCAAACACGCGCTAGGCTTCTCCAAGGTAAGCTTTTTTAATGGAATTATCATTCAGAAGGTCGGAGGCCCTGCCTTCCAGCACGATTTTACCGGTCTCCAGTACATATGCCCGATCCGCGATCGAAAGCGCCTTTTTCGCATTTTGTTCTACCAGCAATACAGTGGTCCCACCGGAACTTACCTCCTTGATGATATCAAAAATCTCATTTACAAAGATCGGCGACAGGCCCATGGAGGGCTCATCCATTAATATAATCTTAGGATGGGACATCAACGCCCTTCCCATGGCAAGCATCTGCTGTTCGCCCCCGCTGAGAGTCCCGGCCATCTGGTTCTGGCGTTCCTCCAGACGCGGGAAACGTTTGTATACGATCTTTAATGTTTCCTCTATTTCATTTTTATCTTTTCTCGTATATGCACCCATACGTAAATTCTGCAATACGGAAAGCTGTGCGAACACCCGCCTGCCCTCCGGCACATGGGCCATCCCTTTTGATACGATTTTGTAACCGGGTATTTTGGTGATATCCTGGCCCTCAAATGTAATGCTTCCTGCTTTCGCGGGCAGCAAACCTGTAATGGTGTGGAGTGTCGTGGTTTTTCCGGCTCCATTGGCCCCTATCAGTGCGATAACCTCGCCTTCGTTGACGTCAAAGGAAATCCCTTTGATTGCCTGTATCACGCCATAATATACTTCCAAATCCCTGATTTCCAGCATAGCCATTTCCAGCCACCTCCTATTCACCCAGATATGCAGTAATTACCTGCGGGTCATTGAGTACATCGCCGGTCTTGCCCTGTGTCAGGATACGCCCGAAGTTCAGTACCGTAAGTTCTTCGCAGATACCCGAAACCAGCTTCATATCATGCTCGATCAGCAGAATCGTCATATCAAATTCCTTTTGGACAAAGCGGATGGTATCCATCAATTCGCCTGTTTCATTCGGATTCATACCTGCAGCCGGTTCATCTAAAAGCAGCAGCTTCGGCCCGGTGGCAAGGGCGCGGGCAATTTCCAGTTTACGCTGTTTCCCGTAAGGGAGGTTTGCCGCCAGATAGCCTGCTTCCTGGTCTAAGTCGAATACCTTCAGTAATTCCATCGCCCTTTCATTCATTTCCCTTTCCACTTTAAAGTACTTGGGAAAGCGGAAAATACCCTCAAGGGTATGGTATTGGTGGCTGTTATGAAGCCCTACTTTTACATTATCCAAAACCGACATTTCCTTAAACAGGCGGATATTCTGGAAAGTACGCGCAATTCCCGCTTTATTGATATTGATTGTTTTCAGCCCTGTAATATCCCTGCCGTCCAGTTTTATAATCCCTTCATCCGGCCTGTATACCCCGGTAAGAAGGTTAAAAACCGTTGTTTTCCCCGCACCGTTTGGGCCGATCAGTCCATAGAGCTGCCCTTTATTTATGGAAAGTTGGAAATCATCCACTGCTCTCAGCCCGCCAAAGGATATGGTTAAATTTTTAACTTCTAATAATGCCATCTATCTAACCCCCTTTCCTTTTGCCGCTGTTTTTGCAGAATCTCCTTTTCCTGATTTCCATCCTGAAAAATAGGTTTCCCTGATACGCTCCTTCCACTCAATAGCTTTCGGGCTCCAGTTTAAAAGCATCATTGCAATCAGTACGATGGCGTAAATCAGCATACGGTAATCGCTTAAGCCTCTGAGCAGTTCCGGCAGTAAGGTAAGAATCACGGCGGATATAATGGAACCGCGGATATTCCCTATGCCTCCAAGAACCACATATACGAGGATCATAATGGACATATTATATCCGAAGTTTTTCGGCAGCGCGGTTAAAGTGGACAGGTTATGGGCATACAGCACGCCTGCCACTCCGGCGATGGCGGCTGAGATGGAAAAAGCCATAAGTTTATATTTGGTAATATTGATCCCTATGGATTCCGCCGCAATCCGGTTATCACGGATGGACATGATCGCCCTGCCGTCCCTGGAATTTACCAGGTTCTGAATAACAAACAGGGAGATAAGGATTAACAGTACGCCTATGGTAAAGCTGGCATCATGGGGTGTCCCCGTAATCCCCTGTGCCCCATTGATTATTATCTCCCCGTCTTCTTTCAGACGGAGCGATATGGAATCTTTCATGGAAAAATGGAAACCGTCGGAATCCCTTCCGATATATAATACATTTACAAGGTTTTTAATGATTTCACCGAAAGCCAGCGTCACGATGGCAAGATAATCCCCTTTCAGGCGAAGCACCGGAATGCCTATGAGAATACCGAAAAGACCGGCAACGGCGGCCCCCAGAATCAATGCAATGAGAAAACGGAGCATATCCGGCATGGAACCCTGCATGCATTTTGAGAAAAAGGCGCCGGCAAACGCCCCTGCACACATAAACCCAGCATGCCCCAGGCTGAGTTCACCCAGGATACCTACAGTCAGGTTCAGTGAAACCGCCAGCATGATATAAATGCAAAGAGGAACCAAAAGCCCTTTCATCAGGCTGGACATATGCCCGCCCGCTATCAGGAACTGGACGATAAGATATACTATGATTACAAGCAGATAGGTGATGAAATTACTTTTTGTCGTCTTACTTAAATTTAACTTCGAATATGTTTTACTCATGGCAACCTACACTTTCTCCTGAATGTTTTTTCCTAAAATACCGGTCGGCCTGACGAGAAGAACTATGATCAGGACTGCAAATACGATCGCATCCGCCATCTGTGAAGAGATATATGCTTTTCCTAAAATTTCGATGATTCCCAGAAGGATTCCGCCGATCATTGCTCCCGGAATCGATCCGATCCCGCCGAATACAGCCGCAACAAAGGCTTTGATCCCGGGCATGGCCCCCGTATAAGGAGTCAGGGACGGATAGGCGGAACAAAGCAGCATTCCCGCCACTGCGGCAAGAGCGGAACCAATGGCAAAGGTAAGGGCAATCGTTCCGTTTACATTGATTCCCATTAGCTGCGCGGCGCCTTTGTCCTCGGAAACAGCCAGCATGGCCTGTCCGGCCTTTGTTTTATTGACAAAAAGCGTTAAACAGATCATTATGATTATCCCTGAAATAATTGTCACTATTGTTTCACCGGAAATATTGAGCTTCCCCTCCGCCAGTTTTAACGGCGGCACGGAAACTATGGATGTAAAGGATTTCGTATTTGCGCCGAAGATAAGCAGCGCCGCATTCTGCAGCAGATAGCTGACCCCGATTGCCGTAATAAGCACAGCCAGGGGCGATGCCGCGTTCCGCAGCGGTTTATAGGCTACCCTCTCAATCACCATACCGAGTATTGTACATACCACTACAGCAACAACAATCCCCAATATAGGCGGCAGGCCGTAAGTGCTGACGATGGTAAACACGGCAAACCCGCCCACCATGATTACATCCCCGTGGGCAAAATTGAGCATTTTGGCAATACCGTATACCATGGTATATCCCAACGCAATAATCGCATATACACTGCCTAAACTGACGCCATTAATCAAATAAGAAATAAAACTCATAAGAACACCTCTTTGTCTTTTATGCATTACCGGATTAAATTATACCATTAAATGCCTGCGGAATCAAGATTTTTTGCTGCTGCGGATTGGAATAGCGCGGGCACCCGTCAGCTCCTTAAAAAGAAAGGGCGCGGAAAACAAATCTTTCCGCACCCGTCATTGGCTGCATACTGCCCTTCAGCCCGAACATTTCTATCATAATTGCAGCGATTACATTGCTGTATAAACGCCTCCAGAAATCTTCACTGCCTTAGGCTCTTTATTCGGTTCACCGGAAGCATCCCAGGTCATGCCTACACCTGTAAGGCCGTCAAGAGTAATCTCCGTCATAGCGCCTTTCATAGCCTCGCACATAGCGGATACATCCATATCTGCCGTAATGCCCGCCTTCTCGCATGCCGCCTTGATAGCATATACTGCGTCATAGGCATCTGCTGCGAACTGGTTCGGTGTATCGCCGTATTTCTCTTTGTAAGCGGCTACGAAGTTCTTTGTCAGCTCGTCTTCCGCATCTGCCGCGAAAGGTGTCAGGAGCATAACGCCTTCTGCCAGGGAAGTATCAAAGTTCTCAACATTGAGAATACCGTCCAGGCCGTCACAGCCGAAAAAGATAGGTGCATAGTCCAGGGTGGAAGCCTGTGAAAGTATCAGGGAAGCTTCTGTATAGTAAATCGGTAAAAATACCAGTTCCGCGCCGGAATCCTTGGCTTTCTGGAGCTGTACGGAGAAATCAGTCTTGCTGTCTGCGGTAAATGCTTCTGCGGAAACGATTTCAAAAGGCTGGTTTTCCGCTTCTGCCGCGAATTTCTCGTAAATACCGGAAGAATAGATATCGGAACTGTCATAAATAACGGCAATTTGGGATGCAATCGCGTTTTCGCCGATATATTTTGCGGAAGCCATTCCCTGGTTCGGATCGGAGAAGCATACGCGGAACGCATTGTCATATTTTACACAGTCTACGGAAGAACCGGACGGTGTGAGCTGGAACATATTGTCCTCTGCCGTCTTCTCTGCCACCGCAACGCTGCATCCGCTCGTTACGGAACCCACAAGCATCTGCATGCCCCAGTCCTTCAGGGTGTTGTATGCGTTTACGGATTTTTCCGCGTCACATTCATCGTCTTCAAACTTAAATTCAATCTGCATGCCGTTGATACCGCCGCTCGCATTGATTTCATCTACGGCAAGCTGTGAAGCATTCTGTACAGCCAGCCCGTAAACTGCCGCGCCGCCGGTCGTCGGGCCTACGCCGCCGAGCTTAATGGTGCCGCCTGCGGCAGTATCTGCGCCCGTATCCGCATTATCCGCGGTATTTGTGTCTTCCGCTGCCGTATTATCTTCAGAGGGCGTATCTGCAGTATTGTCGGCCGGCGCTGTGCTTCCGGAATCGGAGCTGCCGCTGCCGGCAGAATTTCCGCAGCCCGTAAATAAGGCTGCAACCATTGCCGAAGCCAAAACGGTACTGATGATTTTGTTGTACTTTTTCATAAAATCTCCTCCATTAATAATTTTTTGATAATACTACTCTGAAAAAACATCTTTGTCAATGCGGTTTTTTATATTTTGTGAAAAACGGCAATAATTATGGATATTTTTCTTTTTTTATGGGCAAAATAACATCGGTATATGAATATGTATCAGCAAGATTAAGAATGGAGGTTTTGGAAATGAATAATAAAGCATTGGATTATACGGC
>CANDKY010000031.1 GCA_947385425.1 uncultured Lachnospiraceae bacterium
GAATGTACTGCTTCATGCTAAAATCGGAATAACTCGGAAATCGGAATAATCCACATTCAGTTTTGCCCCTGTGCTGTCCGTAGCCAGGATATCCAGCCTCACCGAACGGTTCAGCAGGTTCTCCACAAATACCTGGGTGCGGACGTCCAGCACCTTTAAATCCGGCTTTTCCAGTACAATCTGCAATACCAGTTCTATGCTTGCCGTATCTCCCTCAAAACACTTTGTGAGGAAGTCATCATCAAGCAGGCGAAAGCCTCTTAGCCTCTGTAAATCTTCCTGATGTTTCTGGTCTATCTGTTCCGTCACGGTCAATCTTCCCACCTGCTTTCCTTTCTGTTTTCGTATCTCCATACTATCATAAACCTCCTGATTTTACAAGCCGGGAGCAGGCACAAATAGCGCCGCGCATTTCTGAATCCCGGCTTGTTTCCGTTATCGCTTTTTTACATCTGCCGTATCTCATTTTTCAGTATACGCTTGATTTTGTTGCTGATGGAATTACTCTCACCTTGGAGTTCATCGTCACGGGAGAGCCTCTCGTACAGCGGGGTAATCTTGGTTTTCGTCATAGCGTCTGCCTCCTTACATGAAATATGCTCTAAATGTGTCCTTCACTAACCATGAGAAAATCTCGTGATTAAGAAGTCATTTAGAGCATATATCACCTGACACAGCCAAGTCAAAATCGCCTTAAAATGAGTCAAAATACAGTCTATAATTCTTTAGAAATAAAAGGTAAGATATAGCGTACGAAGGGGATGCAGTCTCATAAAAAAGTGAGAAGAAGAGGCTGATAAGGATAGGCGAAAAGAAAGGAGATGTTTGGCTTATGAGTATGGTAGGATTAAGAAAAAGGGTATTTGAAAAGGGCAGGAGAAGTATACCGGTGAGAGAAAGGATGGCAAAGTATGCAAATGAAATCTATGCGGAATATGGCGCTGAAATTTTATGCGGTATGTTTGCAATGGACGGGAATAAGGACTCTTTGCGGACGTATGGGATGCTGAAAAGATAGGCGGCATACAGATGGGAAGCGAAGGAAAAAGAAAAAATAATAAGAAAAAGGAGCCGGTAAAATGCATGGGAAAGCAGGTTATCGGTTCTTTTTTTGCCGTGCGCCTGCCGTGCGTATTTGCTGATAGCAGCGCGTGCCAGGATGGGATATATGGTTTGCGGCACTATGGAAAGTTCAAGTGAATGACATTGCCGGTGGACGGCAGTGCAGATATTATTGTTTTCCGTGAAACTTAAAAGAAACCATTTACAATCGCGTCCTGTTATGTTATTCTTGTCTTATAAATCATATTACTTATAGGTTACAGGAGGCTGAAAATGGCACGAGGAAAGAAAACATTAACTTTGGATGAGCAGCTTGAAAAGGTTACTTCTGAAATTGAAGAAATGGAAACAACTTTGAAAGAGTTGAAGAAAGAAAAGAAGGAACTGGAAGAGCAAATCAGGATTAACCGTCTTTCAGAATTGGATGAACTCATTGCTGCAAGCGGGAAAAGCTTTGACGAGGTGAAGGAACTTTTACAGTAAGCGTAGAAGTTTGTGAAAGGGAAAGGCCGGAAGAAGAAGGGTTTTAAACCATTCTTTTTCCGGCCAAATTCATCAGTTTGATTTCACTTCTTTCCACAGATCATTGTATAGCTGGTCAGCATCTTCGCCCAGGTAGCGGAAAGTTTCCAGGTTGGAATACTGGGACAGTTCCGGGAAGGCAATCGGCGAGTTGCGGATGTCGTCTTCTTCTATAAGTTCCCTTGCGGCATCGTTGGGAGTGGAGTAGGTAATGTATTCAAAATTCTTCAGTGCTATATCGGGCCGGCACATGAAGTCGATGAACTTTTCGGCATTTTCTTTGTTCGGTGCGTTCTTTGTTATTACCCAGGAATCAATCCATACGTTGGTCCCTTCTTTTGGGATGACATATTCCAGGTCGGGATTTTCACGCTGGGTATAGATGGCTTCCCCGGAGTAAATAACACCGATGGCGGCTTCATTGCCGATCATTTTGTCGCGTACCTGGTCAACGACGTAAGCCTGTACCAGGGGTTTTTGATCGATCAGGTCTTGTTTTGCAGTCTCCAGTTCCCCGGCATCCGTGGAATTCATGGAATAGCCGTTTCGTTTCAGGCTTACCATGAACGCGTCACGGACGGAATCCTGCATCAGGATATTGTCCGCGTATTTTTCATCCCAGAGGACGGACCAACTGTCAATGGTCCCGTCCACCATCGTTTTGTTATAGAGAATTCCTACGGTCCCCCAGCAGTAGGGGACGGAATATTTGTTTTCCGGATCAAATTCCGTGGATTGCTCCCAATATTGGCTGCCGATATTGGCTTTGGCATTGGGGATGTTGTCAAAGTTTAATTCCGCCAGGAGATCGTTGTCAATTAATTTCTGGATCATATAATCGGAGGGACAGAGGACATCATATTCCGTTGCCCCGGTTTCCACTTTCGGGTACATGATTTCATTTGTCTCATATTCATCATAGACAACACGGATACCGGTTTCTTCCTCGAACATCTGCAAAGTTTCCGGATCCAGGTATTCCCCCCAGTTATATACGATTACTTCCCCGTTTTCACCGGAAGAAGTATTTCCGCAGCCGGAAAGGGGGAGCAGGAGGGCGGCGGATAAGCAGGCTATGGATAATATTTTTTTCATTCTGTTTTTCTCCTTATCATGCATTGTATTACTTATTATTTTTCTTTTTTGGACTGTCCCGGATATTTGATTACCCTGTTTTTACAGTCTGTATTTTCCCCCTTTTTTCTTTCGGCGCTTTGTTGACAAGGAAAAGCAGGAGCAGCACCGTTACAAAAATAATGGTGGAAAGGGCGTACATTTCCGGTTTAATCCCCTTTTTCACTTCGGTATAGATCTTGGTGGAAAGGGTATCCACGCCCGCGCCTTTGGTGAAATGGGTGATGATGAAATCGTCAAGGGAAATCGTAAACGCCATCAGGTAGCCGGACAGCACGCCCGGGAGGATATCAGGGAACACCACTTTGAAAAAGGCTTTAAGCGGCGGCGCGCCCAAGTCCAGGGCCGCTTCATATACGCTGGCATCCACCTGCCTGATACGGGGCATGACGCTCAGTACCACGTAGGGGATGCAGAAGGTAATGTGGGAGAGCAGTATGGTGCCCAGCCCGAATTTTAACCCGAAACTGATAAAAAGCAGCATCAATGAAATACCGGTAACAATTTCCGCATCCAGCATGGGGATATTGGTGATCCCCATCATAACGGCCCTGGAACGCCGTCCCATCCGGTTGATGGCGATACAGGCGACTGTGCCGATAACTACCGCGACAAAGGAAGCGATAAAAGCGATCAGCAGCGTATTCCAGAGGGCCTGCATAATCTCACGGTTCCGGAAAAGGTCTGCATACCATTTCAGGCTGAAACCGCCCCATTTCGCCCTTGTACGGCTGGCATTGAAGGACAGCATCATGAGGGTCAGGATGGGGGCGTAAAGGAAAAGGAAAATCAGCCCTACATATATTTTTTGCGCCGTTGTTTTGATCATAGCATATTTCCCTCCCCGTTTTTATCAAAGACAGCGGAAATAACCATGTTGAAGATAATGAATATCATCAAAACAATGGAAAGCCCGCTTCCCAGGTGCCAGTTGCCTGCCTGGGTAAATTCTTCTTCGATGACGTTTCCGATTAAAAGTATTTTGCTCCCGCCCAGCAGTTTGCTGATGACAAAGGTCGTAAGGGCCGGGACAAAAACCATAGTGACGCCGCTGATCACCCCCGGTATGGTGAGCGGAAAAGTGATTTTAAAAAAGGTCTGGAGTTCGTTTGCGCCTAAGTCCCTCGCCGCGTTTATTACATTTGGATCTACCTTTACCAGGGAGTTATAAATGGGCAGCACCATAAACGGCAGGAAGTTGTATACCATGCCGAGGATGATGGCTGCGGGCGTATTGATGATATTGAGCGGAGGTATATGTAAAAATTCCAAAATATTGTTGATAACCCCGTTTTTTTCCAGGAGTGTCTGCCATGCCAGTGTCCGCAGCAGGAAATTCATCCACATGGGCAGAATGAAAATCAATACGATAAAGCTGTGCTGGTTTACATTCATATTGGCAAGGATCATGGCCAGTGGATAGGCTAACAGGAAGCAAATCAGCGTGCTGACGAACGACAGGCAGACGGAAAGCCAGAGCGCTTTTGCATGTTCGGCGCCCAGGATGGCCGCAACATTTTCCAGCGTAAAGGCGCCGGAGCGGTCTGTCAGCCCGTAATAAAATACCATTGCCAGCGGCACTATGATAAAAAGGGTTTCCCACAGAAGGAAAGGGGCGGACAGAAGCCTGCCTGCCGGTTTGTTATGTTTCACAGTATTAAGCTTCAAGTTGCGCAGCCTCCTCGTCTTCGGATTCCGGTTTATTCATGATCTGGATGTTGAACGGGTTCACGCGGATACCGACCTGTGTCCCTACAGGGAACAGTTGGGTGGAATGGACGAGCCATTCAAAACCGTTTGCCATTACTTCCATTTCATAGTGGACGCCTTTGAAAATCAGGTGGGTAACAGTACCCTGTATGACGCCTTCCTCCGGTTTAACCAATTCCACGTCTTCGGGGCGGATGACGACATCCACAGGTTTGTTTGTACCGAACCCGGTATCTACGCAGGCGAACCTGGCGCCCAGGATGGAAACAAGTTTATCCTCCAGCATAATGGAATCGATAATGTTGCTGTCCCCGATAAAATCGGCGACAAAAGCATTTTCCGGTTCGTTGTAGATGGTTTCCGGCGATCCGATCTGCTGGATGTAGCCCTGGTTCATGACAACGATGGTGTCGGACATGGTGAGGGCTTCCTCCTGATCGTGGGTGACATATATAAAAGTGATGCCGAGTTCGTTTTTCAGACGTATCAATTCATATTGCATATCCTGCCGGAGCTTTAAGTCCAATGCCCCTAACGGTTCGTCCAGAAGGAGGACTTTCGGCTCGTTTACGATAGCCCTGGCAATGGCAATACGCTGCTGCTGGCCGCCGCTTAAGGAATTGGGCATACGTTTTTCGTAACCCTCCAGGTTGACCAGTTTTAAGGCGTATTTGATTTTATCGTCTATATAGCTCTTTGGTTTATTTTTGATTTTCAGGCCGAAGGCAATGTTTTCCGCGATATCCATGTGGGTAAAGAGGGCGTATTTCTGGAAAACGGTATTGAGCTGCCTTTTATTCGGCGGCAGGGAGGTGATGTCTTTGCCGTCAAAAACGACACGTCCTTTATCCGGGGAGACGAATCCGCCCAAAATACGAAGCGTAGTGGTTTTGCCGCAGCCGCTGGGGCCTAAAAGCGTCAGGAATTCATTTTCATGGACATTTAAGTCCAGTTCATCCAATACCAACTCACCGTCAAAGGATTTGGAAATATCAATTAAGTTAATCAGTTCTTTCTTCATGGCAGCGGCCTCCGGTATATGTATAATCTGTTGTTTCCCTTCTGCGGCAGCCGGCAGAAGGTTTGCGGTATGTTTTTTATATTAAAAACTGGGCGGTGAACTTACCCATAAAATAGCGGCTCCGGTCTTGCTGTTTGCCGTGATATAATGGGTGGTGTCAGGGCGGAAATAAAAGGATTCGCCTTTTTTTGCCCGTATTTTCTTTTTGCCCAGTATAATGGTTATGCTCCCCGACAGCACATAGCCGAATTCTTCGCCTTCGTGGGGATTGTCGGGGTAGGTGGAGCCGCCCGGCTGCAGGGTAAGGCGGATGGGTTCCATGATGTTTTTCTGTGCGTTGGGGATAATCCACTCCACTGTGTTGCCCAGTTCCTTATCTATCTTTTCAAAATAATCCGCATCGTGGAAGACAATCTGTTCTTCCTGGGGCGTTTCGGAAAAAAATTCCTGAAGATCGGTTCCAAGGCACTGCAGGATGTCTACCAGTGTGGCGATGCTTGGGGAAGTGAGGTCGCGTTCCAACTGGGAAATGAACCCTTTGGACAATTCGCTGCGGTCGGCAAGCTCCTCCTGTGTCAGCCCTTTCTGCATTCTTAATTCCTTTAACCGGTTTCCTATTTCCATAGATTTACCCCATTTCTGATTTCCGGCCGGGCAGGGGAGATTTTCCCCTGCCTTGCGCCCGTTTTGCTGTCCGGGCCTTTAAAGCGGCAATTTGGTTTTACGCCTGTTTGCCTATGTCCGTATGCCTGCCTGACGGCATTTTGCGGAAATAAATTTCCATACATATTTTAAAAGATTTTCAAATATGCTCTGGCAGGAATTGCTGCGGGTTATAAAAATAATAAACTAAAAGTTTACTGATACTAAACAAACGCTGATATCCATTATACTATGTAGCGGACGAATGTCAATAGGGAATATGATAAACTTTGAGGGCGCTTAGATTTGTCGTTACAGTTCACTCCGCGCCCTATGCGCGGAGTGAACTGTAACGATTTGTCCGGACGGGACAGAAAATTGCTGCTGTGGTTAACGAAATTGTTCTATTATGCATTCATGCTCTTTTTTCTCATTGTAATTGATGCCGACAAGTAGTATGTTTCCTGTGTAGGTTTTAATCCAATCCGCATATTTTTTGTCTTTTATCTGTGCGATAGCCCCGTCTGCGGATTTTTTCCATTTCAGTTCAATGAGCAGGGCCGGATGGTTAATATTTGGCCTGGGGAGATATACAATATCCGCGAATCCTTTTCCGGAAGGAAGTTTCATCAAGGGAGGCAGATAATACGTTTTGGCGCTGTAATATGCCATGAGGACCGTGCATTTCAGTGAATTTTCATCATTGTATTTGAGGATGGAGGAAGTTTCGCTGTGGATTGCCGCCAAACCGTCTGCCACGGCTTTTCCGTCCATTGCCCATGTACTTTCCAGGAGATCAGCGGAGCGTACAAGGGACTGGCTGACCCCGTCCCAGCCGGGGCCTTCCACCGCGTTTAAGAATTCCAGGGAAACTTCCTGGTTCGGGATGGATGCCTCATTTGTTTCTTCATTAAACGTTAAATACCCAAGATGGATCAGAAGGGTCAGTATATCATCCTTTGTCTGGAAAGTGGTCATATCGTTCTGGAATTTACCGGTATTAATTTTGTACCGCCCGTTTCCGAGCATTTCAATAACGGCTTCTTTTAAACCGTCAAAATTTTGGTCAATATATATTTTAAGCGCTTCATAAGTTTCCGTACCGGTCCAGTAACTTTTGAATTTTTTCCATGTAAGTACGTCGGCAACGGATTTGGGATTATAAATATGGATAGTTCCTAACTGATACCCGTCATACCAGCGTTCAACTTCCGTATAATCCATTTCCTGCATCCGGCATTGTTCCTGTACTTCTTCTTTTGTAAATCCAAAATATTTTCCCATATTTTTTGATTCTATCATGGAATATTCATCAAAAATGTTGAGAGCCGAGTGTTCCCCGTATTTTTTGATGGGAAGAATTCCGGTCATATATGCCAGTTCGACGTACTGTGCGCCTTTGAAAAGCCCCCTTAAAAAATCCAGGTAGGCTTTCTGGATATCCTGACGCTGTTTTGCAAAACGGAACACGCAGTCCCATTCGTCTATAATGAAAATAAAGCCTTTTCCCGTATGTGCGTAAATTTGTCTCAGAATACCTGGAAGCCCGTAAGCATCCCGCATAAAGCAGTCCCCAAATGCCAGTTCCAGTTCTTTTATTACAGCATCCTGGATTTTTTCGATAAAAATGTCCAGATGGAATTTTTGAAAGATAAATTGCTGTATATCCAGCCGGATTACATTATGCCGGTTCAGGTGTGTTTTATAGGTACTTTCTTTTTCAATCTTTTTTCCGGCAAAAAGATTGGCCGAATCACAGCCTTTGCCGTAATAGGCGGCAAGCATGTCGGCGGCCATGGATTTGCCAAACCGCCGCGGGCGGCTGAGGCAGACATACTTTAACCGGGATTTGTTCAGCTTCCGGTTTATAAGGGAAATCAATTCTGTTTTATCGATATAGAGCTCGTCTGTTATTGCCTGTCTGAAGGCTTCATTGCCTGGATTTAAATATAGTCCCATGGGTTCCTTACTCCCTTTTGGCATTTTGATAATTTTTTTTGTTTTCTGTTATATCTTAACATGGGGATGCTGTTGCCCGCAAGAAAGATTTCCACCTGTGCGGTTGGCACCGGGACTGCGCTATGTTATATTTTAGATTGCCCTGATTGTAGGATGTTCAGAAAGAAAAACACAATATGCTTTTAAAGATGAGAGAACTGCTTTTCATTGATTATTGCCGTATTTTTGAGTATAATATAAAAAAGTTATCCTAAGAAGAGGGAAGGTGGAGCAGATGGCGCAAAAGACAGAGGAAAGCAGGCATGAGGCGGAGGTCTGGCAGGAGTATGAGAAAAAGAGGGAAGAGGGGAAAACGCTGAGGCAGAGGGTATTGGATTTTATCATTATAACCGCTGCTTCCGTGACGTACGGCATGGGGGTCAGCCTGTTTATTGATCCGAACAATATGGCTCCCGGAGGGGTGACGGGGCTGTCCATTATTTTAAGCCGTGTCGTGCCTCTGGAAACAGGTACTCTGATTCTGGTTATAAATATCCCTATTATCATTCTCGGAATATGGAAGTTTGGGTTCCGGTTTATTATTTCTACTTTTTATGCGATTTTCATGACTTCTTTTTTTACGAATGTTTTTGCAGGGTTCGGGGCGGCGACGGGAGATATCCTGCTGGCAGCACTGGCCGGAAGTGTATTGATTGCTTCTTCGATTGGTGTTATCTTTAAAAGGGGGGCGACGACCGGCGGGACGGATATTATTGTGAAATGCCTGCGGTTAAAGTATCCGCATTTGAAGACCGGCGCGCTGTTTTTTATGATGGATGTCTGTATTGTGGCTTTGTCGGGTGTTGTGTTCCGGAATATTGATTCCGCGCTTTATGCAGGCATTTCCGTGGTGGTCACGGCTGTGGTGCTGGATATGGTGCTTTACGGCAGGGACGGGGCGAAGCTGGTTTATATTATCAGCGACCGCCAGAAGAGGATTACCGACAGGCTGCTGGAGGAATTGAATATCGGTGTGACAAGGCTCAGCGGGGAAGGGGCTTTCAGCGGGACCGAGAAAAAGATTATTATGTGCGTGGTGCGCAAGCCGTTGGAGCCGAAGGTGGAGGAAGTCGTAAAGGAAGAGGATGCGGATGCGTTTATGATAGTCACCAGTGCGACGGAAATATTCGGGGAAGGGTATAAGAGTTATTTCGGGGAAAAGTTTTAAGAGCCTGTCTAAAATCTGCTTTTTGCCGGATGTGCGCCGCAGTTTGAGCGGTTTGCCCCGAATAAGGGGCAAAGATCCCGCAAAATGGCGAAACGGCTACACCGTGTACAGATGGTGAAAATGAGATTTGAAACATGCTCTAAGCGCGGCGGACGATAAATAAGGCCGATAAGGGAATTGAGGTGCAGATGAGGAAAAAGAACAGATATTCGTATGAGGCGGACGGAAAGGCCGGTTACGGCATGGATTATAAGGCGGAAGATGCGCCAGGCGGAAACGGCGGTTATATGCCGGAAGAAGTGTCAGGCGGAAACGGCGGTTATATAAACATGAGTGAAAACGTCGATGATACCGATGAAGAACTCCTGATTGATGATTTGAATGATCTGGCAGTTCAGCTGCAGTGGGCAAGGCAGAGTGCCCGGCAGAGTGCAAGGCAGGGGGCCTGGCAGGATCCCCGGCCCTCTGCCCGGCAGGATCTCGGGCGGGATGCAGGGCAGAGGGCCAGACGGGGTGCGCGGAAGGATGCAGGGCAGATCGCCGGACGGGATGCAGGGCAGGATGCCTGGCAGAGTATCCGGCAGGGTTCCGGGCGGATTGCGGCGTCTGGCCGGGGCCGGGAGCGGGGAAAATGGAAGAGGTGGGATTATGCGGCAGGGAAGGGGCAGGGGGACGGAAATAGAGGGGAAAAATTCCCTGAAACAGCATACGGGGGAATGGAAAATGCCGAAGATACCGGGACGATAAGCCGGGTTAAGCGTAAAAACAGAAAGCGCAGGAAGAGAAGGGCCGTTTTTTCCGCATTTTTATGCCTGGCGGTTCTGGCGGCGCTTACCGGCTGTTTCTTCCTTGCGTTGGAGAACCGGAAACTGCAGGATGAGGTCCAGGTTGCCATGGCATATGTGGAGGAGGTGGATTCCATTACTACATATACGGAAGAAGAGGTGCAGAAGCTGACAAAGGAGGCGGCCGCAGAGGCAGCGGAACGCTCTTCCATGGAAAAGGAGAAGGAAATCCTGGATGACATCAGGGCCAGGATGGAGAGCGGGGACGGTACGGCGCCGATGCTGCGGGCAATTTATAAGAATGAGCTGGTAGTGGCAGATGATGGCAGGTATTATTTCTTCCCGGTTGTAGATACTCTGAAACATCATTCTTATCAGGCGGATCAGTTCAAAATGAATGAGGAGGATATCTTAGAGTATTTTGCAGACGGAAATGTGGTTTCCAAAAAGGGGATCGATGTCTCAAAATATCAGGGCGATATTGATTGGAAAAAGGTTGCGGGCGATGGTGTGGAGTATGCGTTTATCCGTCTCGGGATACGGGGTTCTTCGGAGGGAAAGCTTGTACTGGACAGTACCTATGAGGCGAACATTAAGGGGGCGCTTAAAAATGACATTGACGTCGGGGTTTATTTTTTTACACAGGCTGTAACAAAGGAAGAGGCAGTGGAAGAGGCGGAATATGTGATCGAGCATCTGAAGGGGTATGACGTGTCGTATCCGGTGGTGCTGGATGTGGAGGAAGTGGAGACCGGCAATCCGCGCACGGAAGGGATGACGCAGCAGGATTGGACGGATGTGTGCATTGCTTTCTGTGACCGGATAAGGGATGCAGGATATACGCCGATGATTTACGGGAATCTGAAAACGTTCCTGCTGATGCTGGATTTGGAGCAGTTGGAGGAATATGAGAAATGGTTTGCCTTTTATCAGACACCTCTGTATTTTCCGTATGAATTCAGTATATGGCAGTATTCTTCCACGGGGAGCGTGGACGGAATCAAGGGTGATGTGGATATGAATGTCAGCATGAGGGAGTGGGGAAGCTGAATTTCTGCAGGTGAGACAGATTTGCATGTTTTCAGGCAATTTTCTTCTTGTATACAGAAGGTAAATCTTGTATAATTTGTTTATATAATGCAGGCAGAATACAAAATCCCTGTGAAAAATGAATAGGAAGGAAAGGAGACGGAATTATGCCTTATATAGACATTATTAAAGACAAGGCAAGGAGTGACAGAAAAACCATCGTTTTGCCGGAAACCACGGACAAGAGGACGTTGATTGCGGCATCTCATATTATGGCAGAGGGGATTGCCAATATTATACTGATTGGTAACGAAGAGAAGATTATGGACGGTGCCGGATGGCTGGAGGTAGAACTGGACGGGGCTACGATTATTGATCCGGATTTGACGGATAAACTGGACGGTTACGTAGAGTTATTGTATGAAACGAGAAAATCCAAAGGGATGACGCCGGAGAAGGCGCGTGAAGTCCTGACGAAGGATTATCTGACCTTCGGTGTTATGATGGTAAAAGCGAACGATGCGGACGGGATGGTGGCGGGCGCGTGCCACGCGACGGCCGACACGCTGCGGCCTGCGCTGCAGATATTAAAGACGGCGCCGGGCGTAAAGCTGGTGTCCGGTTTCTTCCTGATGGATGTGCCGGATTGCGAGTTCGGCGACGGGGGGACTTTCCTGTTTGCGGACTGCGGGCTGAACCAGGATCCTACGGCGGAGGAACTGGCCGCTATTGCGGATTCCAGCGCAAAGAGCTTTAAGCAGTTGGTAGGCTCCAAACCGATTATTGCCATGCTGTCCCATTCGACGAAGGGAAGCGCGAAGCATCCTCTGGTGGACAAGGTTGTGGAGGCTACGGCGATTGCTCATGAAAAGTATCCCCATCTGACCTTGGACGGCGAGCTGCAGACGGATGCCGCCCTGGTTCCTCAGGTAGCAAAATCGAAAGCGCCGGGCAGCGAAGTGGCCGGAAAGGCCAATGTGCTTATTTTCCCGAATCTGGATTGCGGAAATATCGGGTACAAGCTGGTGCAGAGGCTGGCAAAGGCGGAAGCGTACGGCCCCATGCTCCAGGGGATTGCGAAGCCGGTCAACGACCTGTCCCGCGGATGTTCCTGGCAGGATATCGTGGGTGTAGTTGCCCTGACGGCTGTCCAGGCGCAGCTTGCTTAATAAGTGCCGTGAGATAATTGGTGTATTTTCCGGGGATGGGTTTCAGGTATTTGCATGCAGATATGGGAAATTGGAGGAAAAGGAAATGAATATATTAGTTATTAACTGCGGAAGTTCATCGCTGAAATTCCAGTTAATTGATTCTGAATCAGAAAAAGTAAGCGCGAAGGGGCTGTGCGAGAGGATTGGTATAGAGGGCAGCCAGCTTGTGTACAGTCCGGCAGGCGGGGAGAAGGTGACTGCCGTAACGCCCATGGATGACCATACGCAGGCGATCAAACTGGTACTGCAGGCATTGACGGATGAAAAGACGGGTGTGGTAAAAAGCCTGGATGAAATCGGGGCGGTAGGGCACCGCGTTGTGCACGGCGGCGAGAAGTTTGCCGCATCTACGCTGATTACGGACGAGGTAATCCAGGCAATTGAAGAATGCAATGAACTGGCGCCGCTGCACAATCCGGCGAATCTGATCGGCATCGCCGCCTGCAGGGAACTGATGCCGCAGACGCCTATGGTCGCGGTTTTCGATACGGCTTTCCATCAGACGATGCCGGAAGAGGCGTATATGTACGGCCTTCCGTATGAATATTATAAGAAATATAAGGTGCGCAGGTACGGGTTCCACGGAACGAGCCATTCTTATGTTTCACGCCGTGCGGCGGAGGTTCTCGGGCAGAAGTATGAGGATTTGAAGATTATTGTCTGCCATCTGGGCAACGGGGCCAGCGTGTCGGCGGTTAAGAACGGGAAATGCGTGGATACGTCCATGGGCCTGACCCCGCTGGAGGGCCTGATAATGGGGACGCGTTCCGGCGATATTGACCCGGCGATTATAGAGTTTCTGGCCCATAAGGAGAACAAAGGCATTGATGATATAATGAAGGTATTGAACAAGGAGTCCGGCGTGCTTGGGCTTTCCGACGGCTTGTCTTCCGATTTCCGTGATCTGGAGGAGAGCTATCATAAAGGGGAGGAAGCGGGTATCCGCACGCTGAAGACTTTTTCCTACCGGGTGGCGAAGTATATCGGCGCATATACGGCGGCCATGAACGGCGTGGATGCGATCTGCTTTACCGCGGGGCTTGGGGAAAACGGGCCTTTTGTGCGGGATATGATATGTGGCTATCTGGGCTATCTGGGGGTTTCCATTGATGCGGAGGCTAACGGCAGACGCGGTGAGGATGTTGTGATTTCAACGGCTGATTCCAGGACGAAGGTGCTGGTGATACCGACGAATGAGGAGCTTGCAATTGCCAGGGAGACGGTGGCTTTGGTGAAGCCTTCCGTGTAATATATGGCGGATTTTACGGCCGGTTTGGGGTGCCGCGGTGCGGTATCACGGCTGTCAGGAGGGAAGGAAATGAAAATTATTAAAGCGAAGGATTACAATGATATGAGCAGGAAAGCGGCAAATGTGATATCTGCTCAGGTTATTATGAAACCGGGCTGCGTGCTGGGGCTTGCTACCGGATCGACGCCGATAGGGACTTATGCGCAGTTGGTGGAATGGTATCAGAAAGGGGATTTGGATTTTTCAGAAGTAACTACGGTCAACCTGGACGAATACAAAGGCCTGCCCAGGGACAATGATCAGAGCTATTATTATTTTATGAACCATCATCTGTTCAGTAAAGTGAATGTGGATCCCGCGCGTACGTTTCTGCCGGACGGTATGGAGCCGGACAGTGGCAAGGCGTGCAGCGATTACAATAAGGTTATTGCGGATGCGGGCGGTATCGATTTGCAGCTTCTCGGGCTGGGGCACAATGGGCATATCGGTTTCAATGAGCCGTCGGATGTGTTTGAGGCCGGGACGCATTGTGTTGATTTGACGGAATCGACGATAAAGGCGAACCAGAGGTTTTTTGCATCCATAGAAGAGGTTCCGCGCCAGGCGTATACGATGGGGATCCAGACGATTATGCAGGCGAAAAAGGTGCTGGTGGTAGTCAGCGGGGAGGATAAAGCGGCTATTGTGAAAGAAGCCTTTTTCGGCCCCATTACGCCCAGGGTGCAGGCTTCCGTGCTGCAGCTCCACAGTGATGTGACGGTTGTGGCGGATGAGGCGGCTTTGTCACTGATATAAAACATGAAAGTTTCTCAATGTCCGGAAGGATGCCCTGGAGAGTGTTTGAAAAATGCTTTCCGGCAGATGTGCGTCACAATTTGTGGGAGATTAAAAGCAAGCAGGTATTTTTCCGGGCGGAGAGGAAAAGGAGACAGGATTTATGATTATAAAAAATGCCAGTGTTTATACGGAAGACGGTATTTTCCTTACGAGGGATATTTATATAGAAGGCGATAGTTTTGCGGACGGAAAGGAAAACCTCAGTGATATGCGGGAGATCGATGCATCCGGATGTTTCGCGCTGCCCGGGCTGACGGACATCCATTTCCACGGCTGTATGGGGCATGATTTCTGTGACGGTTCCAGAGAGGCTGTGGATGCAATGGCGGCTTATGAGGCATCTGTGGGTGTGACAAATATTGTGCCGGCTACAATGACCCTTTCCGAGGATATGCTTCTGGGGATTTGCAGGACGGCAAAGGCTTATAAGGAAGAGGGGAAGCAGGAAAAGAGGGCGCGTTTCCATGGCATAAATATGGAAGGGCCGTTTGTGTCAATGGGTAAAAAGGGTGCGCAGAACGCGGAGTATATCCGGGAACCCGATATGGCTATGTTTGACCGGCTGCAGGAAGCGTCGGGAAATTGCGTGAAGCTTCTGGCCATAGCGCCAGAGGAAAAGGGGGCTATGGAGCTTATTGAAAAGCGGCACAGGGAGACTGTGATTTCCCTGGCGCACACCTGCGCGGATTATGATACGGCGATGGAGGCATTTGAGAAAGGGGCCGGGCATGTGACCCATCTGTATAATGCCATGCATCCCTATACGCACAGGGCGCCGGGAGTCATAGGGGCCGCCGCGGACAAAGCGGATGCGGAAGTGGAACTTATCTGTGACGGTGTGCATATTCATCCGGCCGCGGTAAGGACGACTTTTAAAATATTCGGTGACAGCCGCATTATTCTGATCAGTGACAGTATGAGGGCGACGGGGCTGGAAGACGGGGATTATACGCTGGGCGGACAGGCGGTGAAGGTAACGGGTTCCCTGGCAACGCTGCAGGACGGGACGATTGCCGGTTCGGTTACGAATCTCCTGGATTGTATGCGCACGGCAGTGCTGAAAATGGGGATCCCTTTGGAGGCCGCCGTGAAATGTGCCGCGGTTAACCCGGCAAAGTGCGTGGGGATATATGATAAGCATGGGAGCATCTCGGCCGGAAAGAAAGCGGATGTGGTTCTTTTGAAAAAGGACGGCCTGGCGCTGCAGCAGGTGATTCTGGACGGGGAACTTTTGTAAGGGACTGGCGGTAAATATCAGGATAGTGGATTCCTTAGGGCTTTATAGCCGGTTTTGGGTTTGTGCAGCTTTTAATCAAAAAAGATTGGATTCCCCGCAGCTTGCTGCGGGGAGTTTTGGTTTTAGGGCATGCTCCAGTGTTCCGTCCGGCTGGGAATTAGACTTCCGCTTTGCATTCTCCGTGCCAGTGCAGGGCAAAATATCGACGGCGATGTAACGGTGCGGCGGGGCATCGGCCGGAGATTTCCACACAGCAATGGTGATAACAGGCAGGACGGATATCTGTCATAGTTTCCGTTTGTTTTAAATATATATTTACAAATCATTTTGCAGGTAAAATATATGATAAACTGGGAAAAGGTAAAAAAGCAACGGAAGAATATTTTGATAGCGGTTATTCTGTGCTCTATGTTTTTTGCCGGCAGGGGGGCAGGATATTTGACGCAGAGGCTGGAAGCAGCTTCCGGCAAACCGATTAATTCCGTGGGCTCAAGCCATATCGCGGCATCTGAGAACTGGGGGCTGGGCGGTTACGGGGAGGGGACGCAGCCTACGGGCATTGCTTCCGCGGAAGAACTGAAAAAGTACGATGCTTATTATGTGGGCGGTGCAGAGGAGAAGGTGATTTATCTGACCTTTGATGCCGGGTATGAGAACGGAAATACGGCGCCTATATTGGATGCGCTGAAGAAGCACAATGCCCCTGCCACTTTCTTTGTAGTGGGGCATTATCTGGAATCGGCCCCGGATCTGGTGAAGCGGATGGTGGATGAGGGTGATTGAGTTATAATAATGACAGAACAGGGACTATTCATGTGCAATGCCATTGATTCAGGTGTAATTGGCCGGAGTGCCGGACGCATAGAGGGAAAAGTTTATGGACGGAAAGGGACGGGTAAAATGGACAGCAATGTATTTACCATACAGGATATTGTAAGTTTGGTCAGGCCGATTGCGGAACGATACGGGGTAAAGGAAATATATTTATTTGGCTCGTATGCAAGGGGGGAAGCGGATGAGGACAGTGATCTGGATTTTCTTGTATTCGGCGGCGATCATTTTAAACTTACGATGATTTTTGCTCTTGCTGAAGAACTGCGGGAGGCGCTGAAAAAAGATGTGGACGTGTTTGAAATCAATGAGATTAATCAGGACAGTGATTTTTACAATACAATAATGAAAGAGAGGTTGCCTGTTGCATGAAGTATTCGGATCACCAGCGTATACGTAAGATATATGAAAAAGCGTCGGAGTTATATGGATATATTGTAAACCATCAGATAAAGAAAGAAGATTTATTAACGGAAACTCCTTTGCAGTGGCTTGTTACAACACCATTATATAACATTGGGGAACATGTCTATAATCTGTCCGGCGAATATAAGGAAGCACATAGTGAAATTCAGTGGGCGATGATAGCCGGGCTCAGGCACCGGCTGATTCACGATTACGATGGTACGAATTGGAATATTATTGTGGAGGTTGTTTTTGAAGAGCTGCCTGTCCTGATAGGTCAGTTGGAAAAAATAATGCAGGGAGAGCCGTGAGGGGACAGGGCGCCAACCGCGCGGGTGGAATAATTTTGTGTCATTACCCTGACACAAGCAGGGCATTGTGTCGGAAATCATACATACCATCACCTCGATATGTCTAAAATCTCGGATAAGGTATCTTTCCAGAAGGAAATGGATGATGTGGCAAATCTGTATGAAGAAATTACAGGGCAGAAGCTTGCCATGTATTACCGTCCGCCCCAGGGGAAATACAGCACGGAGAATCTGGCTATGGCAAAGGAGCTTGGCTATAAGACTTTTTTCTGGAGCCTCGCTTATGTGGACTGGCAGCAGGATAAGCAGCCGTCGAAGGAGGAAGCTTTTGAGAAGATGACGGGGAGGATCCATCCCGGAGCGATTGTGCTTTTGCACAGTACTTCACAGACGAACGGGCAGATCATGGATGAACTGCTGACGAAATGGGAGGAAATGGGATATACTTTTAAGCCTTTGTCGGCTCTGGTGCAGTAAGGAAGTTCCCATGTCAGAATATGTGGCATCACCAGTGATGGAAATAGGGGCAGGGGGATCTTTTCTACAGTTTCTTACTGTGAAGAAATGAATTTTCCCGGTTCTAAGTGCCTCATAAAATCTTCCCGGATGGCATAATCTATGTTAAGAGATAATTGCGGGGCAGGGCAATGGGGAAATTTTCATCGGATCAAAAGCTCCAGTTGGTACAGATGATACGGGCGGAAAGCCAGGATAACAGGATGAGGATGAGGAGCCGGGAACGGCTGCTTTACGGTATAACCGGTAAGCAGGAGGAGGAGTTCCCCCTTTACAGCAGGGGTTATCATGATTATGGGAAGGGGATGAAGGATACGGAACTGTATGCCCTGGAAGAAGGTATGGGCAATGGTGGGGAAGCGCCCTTTTCCTCTTTTAAAATCCGCCTGGTGCTTGCGGCGGCTTTGTTTACGGCTTTTCTTTTGGCGGACGCAGGAAGCGGGACGATTGCGGGTATTTCTACGGCGGTTCTGCGGGAGGAAATGAATAAGGATTTTGACAGCGGCCTGGATGAGGTAGTGTTTGATTTCGAGAATAATTTTCCTTATACTTTGTTTGGGCAGGAGAGAAATTCTGATTGACTTTTTACGGTAAATGGAATACTATACTGTTATAGAGGAAAGTATAGGGCCTTGCAAGATTTGTGCAGGGCTCTATTTATGCACACGGGCACCCAAAGGAAAATGTCAGCAAGAGCTGACGGGTGCCCGGCGCGCGAGTAGGGGGAAAAGCCTCCCCTACTCGATTGCACACGGGCACCCAAAGGAAAAATGTCAGCAAGAGCTGACGGGTGCCCGGCGTGCGGGCAGGGGAAGATGGCTCTTCCCTGCTCGGTTGCACAGGGGCGTACAGATGAAGTTGCTGCTTATGCGGCATGCGCCCCGCGCGGCGGGCAGGGGAGAAGGGCATTCCCTTATTTGGTTGTGGCAGGGCAACGGGCATGGATAAGGTACGGAAATCGGGCGGAAGGAAATGTATGAGAAAACTGGCGTTAAGTGATGAAATATTATTGAAAGTTGAGAAGCCGGCGCGCTACATCGGGAATGAAGTGAACAGCGTCATGAAGGATAAGCGGAAGGTAGAGGTGCGTATGGCGATGTGTTTTCCGGATGTGTATGAGATTGGCATGTCGCATTTGGGGATCCAGATTCTATATGATATGTTTAACCGTTTTGAGGATGTGTGGTGTGAACGGGTTTATTCGCCCTGGGTGGATTTGGATAAAATTATGAGGGATGGCAGGATTCCTCTTTTCGGGCTGGAATCCCAGGAACCGGTTAAGGATCTGGATATCCTGGCGGTTACGATCCAGTATGAGATGTGTTATACGAATATCCTGCAGGTGTTGGATTTGGCGCAGATTCCGCTTCGGGCAGGGGAGCGGACATGGGAGCATCCGATTGTGATAGGCGGGGGGCCCTGTACGTATAATCCAGAGCCGGTTGCAGAATTTTTTGATGTGTTTTATATCGGGGAGGGGGAGACACGCTACAGGGATTTTTTGGATCTTTATAAAGAGGCGCGCCGGGAAGGCGTTTCCAGGAGGGAATTCCTGCGGCGTGCCGCAAAACTGCCGGGAATGTATGTGCCGTCGTTTTACCGGGCGGAGTATAAGGAGGACGGTACGATACTGGCTGTGAGGCCGACGGAGGAAGGGATCCCTGCAAAGATAAAGAAGGAAATAGAGATGGATGTGTCGGATACTTATTATCCGCAAAAACCGGTAGTGCCTTTTATCAAGGTGACGCAGGATCGTGTGGTGCTGGAGATTCAGCGGGGGTGTATCCGGGGATGCCGTTTCTGCCAGGCAGGACAGATATACCGTCCGGTGCGGGAGAGGGATGTGGGGATGCTCAAGGAGTATGCCCTTAAGATGCTTAGGAATACGGGGCATGAGGAAATTTCTTTAAGCTCTTTAAGTTCCAGTGATTATTCAAAGCTGCCGGAATTGATTGATTTTCTGATAGAAGAGTGCCGTGAGAGGAAGGTCAATATTTCGCTGCCTTCCCTGCGCATCGATGCTTTTTCCCTGGATGTGATGCGTAAGGTGCAGGATGTGAAAAAGAGCAGCCTGACGTTTGCGCCGGAAGCCGGAAGCCAGAGGCTGAGGGATACGATAAATAAAGGGCTGACGGAGGATGCCATTTTAAAAGGCGCCGCCATGGCATTCGAGGGCGGATGGACAAGGGTGAAACTGTATTTTATGCTGGGGCTTCCTACGGAGACGGAGGAGGATATCCGGGGGATCGGTGATTTGTGTAATAAAATCGCTGCCGTCTTTTTTGAGACGGTGCCGAAAGACAGGCGGGTAAACGGGAAGGTGCAGATTGTGGCGAGTACTTCGTTTTTTGTGCCAAAGCCGTTTACCCCGTTCCAGTGGGCGCGGATGTGCACGAAGGAAGAGTTTCTGGACAAGGCATACCTGACGCGTACGGCTATCCACAGCCAGTTAAACCAGAAGAGTATCAAATATAATTGGCATGAGGCGGATGTCAGTGTGCTGGAAGGGGTTTTTGCCAGAGGTGACAGGAAGGTTGCGGAAGTGATCCGGAAAGCTTATGAAAAGGGCTGTATTTTTGACGCGTGGAGCGAATATTTCCGCAACGATGCCTGGATGGAAGCGTTTGAAGAATGTGCCGTTGATGTCGGGTTCTATACGACAAGGGAGCGGGGGATGGATGAGGTTTTTCCCTGGGATTTCCTGGACTGCGGCGTGACAAAGGAGTTCCTGGCGAGGGAATGGGAGAAGGCAGTGGCAGGGGAAGTGTCGCCTAACTGCCGGGTGCAGTGCCAGGGATGCGGCGCCGGCCAGTTCGGGGGCGGTGTATGTTTTGAGGAAAGGGACGGGGAAGGGGCATGAAACTGCGGGTAAAATTTGCAAAATCAGGCGCTATGCGTTTTATCGGGCATTTGGATGTCATGCGGTATTTTCAGAAGGCCATCCGGCGGGCAGGAATCGATATTGCTTATTCGGAAGGGTTCAGCCCTCATCAGATTATGTCTTTTGCCGCGCCGTTGGGTGTGGGGCTGGAGAGCAGGGGGGAATATTTTGACATGGAAGTCCGCTCTTATACAACCTTGGAGGAGGTGAAAGCAGGGCTTAACCGGGTTATGGTGGAGGGGATGGAGGTTTTGAATGTGACGGCGCTTGGGGAAGGGGAAAAAAATGCCATGGCAAGCGTTGCCGTGGCGGCTTACACCGTCCGTTTCCGGGAAGGGTATGAACCGGATTTTGACTGGGCGGGCGCTATGGAGGCTTTTTATGCGCAGCCGTCAATCCCGGTAACGAAGAAGACAAAGAAGAGTGAAGTTTTGTTGGATTTGAAGCCCGCCATTTATTCGCTGGAAGTGGAACGGGAGGAAGACGGTATCCCTGTGGTGCATATGCAGGTGGATGCCAGCAGTTCGGGCAATATCAAGCCGGGGCTGGTCATGGAGGCTTTCCTTAGAGGGCAGGGCAGGGAACTGCCGGATTTTGCATTGTTGGTTACACGGGAAGAGACTTTTACCAATATCGGTACGGCGGAGGAACCGGTGCTGGTTCCGCTGGATGCGGCCGGGATCAGGAAGGGACAGGAAGGCGGCAGAATAGGGGAATGGAACCTGCCGGATGCGGCCGGGATCAGGACGGAATAGGAAGGCGGCAGAACAGGGGAATGGAACCCGCCGGGTGCGGCCGAGATCAGGCCGGGACAGGAAGGCGGCAGGGCAGGGGAATTGAATTCGCCGGATGCGGCCGGTACATCGGAGGATGCCTAAAGCTTAGCAAATGGGGAAGCAGACTTTTCGGGATAGGTTATGGAAGACAGGAAATATATTGTGGTAAAATGGCATGGGGAATTAGTGTCCCTGTTGTTTCACGGCCGCCGGCTTATGCTGGCCCATGCGGAGGATGCCGGGGACGGGGAAAATCTGTTGGGGAATATTTATGTGGCGCGGGTGAGAAATGTGGTAAAAGACCTTCACGCGGCGTTTGTGGAGATTGCGCCGGGGCAGGGCTGCTTTCTGGATTTGCGGGACGCGGACGAACCGCTGCTGTTAAACCGTAATTATGACGGCAGGCTGTTGGCGGAAGACGAGGTTATCGTCCAGGTAAACAAAGAGGCAATGAAAACGAAACCTCCGTCCGTGACGTGCTGTATTTCGATGGACGGGAAGTATTGCGCGGCGGTGAAGGGCAGGCCGGGCCTTGCGTTTTCCGCGAAGCTGCCCGCAAGGGTTAAGGAGAGGATCCATGCGGGGATGGTATCTTCGGGGTTCCCTTTGGAAAAGTATACGGAAAAGTTCGGTATTATCGTCCGCACCAACGCCAGGGATCTGGGGGCGGATCCGGAGCCTTTGATGCAGGAGATTCAGGAACTGACAGGGCGGCTGGAGGAGCTTTTGCATAACGGTATCCACCGGAGCTGTTATTCTGTGCTTTTCCGCAAACCGGCCGGATATTTGCTGAGGCTCCGGGATATGCATGAGGGCTGGTGCGGCGAGATTGTGACGGATGAAGAGGGGATTTATCAAAAGATCAGGGATTTTGCCGCGGAAAATCCGGATTTTCATTTGCCTCCGGTGCGGTTTTATCAGGATGAGAGGCTGCCGTTAAGTAAGCTCTATGCTGTGGATACAAAGCTGCAGGAGGCGCTTGCGAAAAAGGTGTGGTTAAAATCCGGCGGTTATCTGATGATAGAACCTACGGAAGCGTTGACTGTGATAGATGTGAATACGGGTAAGGCGCTGCCTAAAAAGGGGGAGCAGGAAAATTTTTTACAGGTGAATATGGAGGCCGCCGGGGAAATAGCCAGGCAGATTGCACTCCGGAACTTGTCGGGTATCATTATTATAGATTTTATCAATATGAAGAAAGAAGAGGATCGCGGCAGGCTTATGGCGTATCTGGGCAGCCTGATCCGGCAGGATACGGTGAAGACGACGCTGGTGGATATTACGGCCCTTGGGCTGGTGGAGCTGACACGGATGAAAACCAGCAGGCCGCTTGGCGAGCAGTTAGGAAATCCCCATGCCCCGAATGTGCGGCATCACCAGTAATGAAAATGGGGGCAGGGAGACTTTTTCATAGTAACTGTCCCGAAATAACTTAGCGATAGATTTTGCAGGAGGCATAAATCGGGAATTGTATGTAAATAAACTGTGGCGTTTGCGCGGGATTTTTCGGGTGACAGCGGACAGGTATTTGGGGCATATGCCGGGAAAGCGGAAGGGAAGGGTGGAAGGATGCAGCTTATCAGAATGGAGAAAGTAAAGGACGGGAAATATCTGAAGAATTATGAACTGACTTATTTAAATAAGGCGGGCAGGGAGAAGACGTATGAGATCGTGAGCAGGAAGGAACTGCACGGCGTGGAGGAGATTGGCAGGAAAGTCAGCGGTATGTCCATAGCCGCGGTCAATGACGGGAAGCTTCTGCTGTTAAAGGAGTTCCGCATGGGTGTGAATAAGACGATATATAATTTATGCGCCGGGATGATGGAGGAGGGAGAGACGGTTATAGACTGCATCAAGAGGGAGCTGTATGAGGAAACGGGGCTTTCGGTGAAGAAAATTATTGATATCCTTCCGGCTTCTTATGCCGCGGTGGCCATATCGGATACGAAGACGCATATTGTGTTTGTGGAGGCCGAGGGGGAATTTGAGGATCATACATCGGAAAATGAGATGATTGAGGCCGGCTTTTACAGCCGTGAGGAAGTGGCGGCGCTTTTACAGGCTGAGGAATTCAGCTCCCGGGCGCAGATGGCTGCTTATTTCTTCTCGAAAAATCTTTTTCCGGGGTGAACCGATTTGGGGGTAAAAATGAAAAACAGTGAGAAAACGAACGTAATGCGTCTGCTTGACCAAAAGAAAATCCCATATGTGGGCCATACGTATGAACCGGATGCGTCGATGAGCGGCGGGGAGATTGCCGATGTTTTGAATGAGGATGCGGAGATGGTATTTAAGACGCTTGTTACGCAGGGAAAGACCGGGCAGTATTATGTCTTTGTGGTTCCCGTCAGGGAAGAGCTGGATTTGAAGAAGGCGGCAAAGGCTGCAGGGGAGAAAGGGATCGGTATGATCCGGCAGAAGGAACTGCTTCCGCTGACAGGTTATGTGCATGGCGGCTGTTCTCCGATAGGTATGAAGAAGCCGTTCCCGACTTTCGTCCATGAGACGGCGAAGGGTTATGGGAAGATGTTTGTCAGTGCCGGGAAGGTAGGGTTTCAGATTGAGCTTTCGCCGGAGGATTTGGCAAGGGCAACAGAGTGCGGTTTTGCGGATATTGTGCAGGCGTGATGTGCCGGCATGTCCGGCGGAGGAAGACGGAAGGGAGAAAAAAATTATGATCTTTATTCATTATCCGAAATGCGGTACTTGCAGGAAAGCCAGGAAATGGCTTGACGACAATGGGATATCCTATGAAGCCCGCGATATAAAGGAAGAGAACCCGACAGCCTGCGAGTTAAAGGAGTGGTATGGGAAAAGCGGGCTTCCGATGCGGAAGTTCTTTAATACAAGCGGTGCGCTTTACCGGGAAATGGGATTGAAGGATAAGCTGGGTACCATGTCGGACGATGAGATGGTTGAACTGCTGGCAACGAACGGAATGTTGGTAAAACGCCCGATTGCCGTGGATGGGGAAAAGGTGCTCGTCGGTTTTAAGGAGAGTGAGTGGGAGGAAACATGGAATAAACTAAAATAGAAAGGAATCGCAGTCTATGGGTATGTTTTTGAATAGCAGAATACCATACGAATCTTATCGGTTGGTCAGAAGAGACACTTATTTTGTTGACAAAACGGCCCTGATTGGAGAACTGATTCCTTTTCTGGATGTGGAAAAACGGTTCATTTGTATTACGAGGCCACGCCGGTTTGGAAAAAGCGTGGTGGCAGGTATGATTGGGGCTTTTTTTGGGAAAGCGGCGGATGCGGGTATTTTGTTTGACGGGCTTAAGATTGCTTCGTCCGGGGAGTACCAGAGGCATCTGAACCGTCACTGTGTGATATATATCGATTTTAGCCGTATGCCGCAGGACTGCGGCGCTTACCGTGCATATATCGGGCGTATTGCCGGGGGGATCAGGCAGGATTTGGCGGAGGAATATCCGGATGTGGATTTTGGGCAGGGCAGGGATTTGTGGGATATGCTCCAGATTGTTTTTGACAGGACAGGGCAGAAGTTCCTAGAAGGAAGGAGCGCAAAGATGGAACAAAAAGCAAAAAGGATAGAATTTCGTTTTGGGAAGGCCGGAAAGCTGGCTCCGCTTCTTGTTGCGGCGGCGATGATCGGATGGGCGGCGTTTGGGCAGTCCAACGTGAACGGATATGTGCTGGCTTTTTTTGCGGCGCTGGTGGCGGGAGTTATTTTTGCAAAGGATGAAAAGGCATACGGGGAGGCGCTGATCTTCGGGCTGGGCAAGCCGATGTTTGCCGTGATTGTGCTGGCTGTGATACTGGCGGCGGTTTCCGGCAAGCTGATCTCCGCCAGCGGGGCAGTACAGACGATTGCGGCGTATGTGGTGGCCGCAGGCTTTACGGGAAAGCTTTTTGTGGCTGCTGCCTTTCTTATTACCTGCCTGTTAGCTTTTGCGACAGGGACGTCAGTGGGTACTTATTTTGTGGTGATCCCGATTTTGTTCCCGGTAGGCGTGATGGCGGGGGCGACGCCGGAATTTATGATCGGAGCCATCGTGTCGGGCGCTGCTTTCGGGGATAATTTAGGGCCGATCTCGGATACTACCATTGCTTCCTCCGCCACGCAGCATGCGGATTTGGGAACCGTGGTGAAGACAAGGACGCGTTACAGCCTGCCTGCGGCGGCAGGGGCGCTTGTTTTATTTTTGCTGTTTTCCAGGACTACGGACGCAAGCGCGGCGGCGGAGGCGGCGGGCGGGGAGGTAAACCCGGCCAGTCTGGTGATGCTGGTGATCCCTGTGGTCATTATTGTTTTGTGTATGATGAGGAAACATCTGATCACGGCCCTTGCATGGGGCATTCTGGCGGGAAGCGCCGCAGGGCTGCTTTCCGGCGTCTATACGGTAGATCAGCTTATCTCGTTTCCCGGCGGATTCTCAGTGGGCGGGGCTGTGATAGATGCCATCTCGGGGACTGCGGGGACGGTGGCTATGCTGATCGGGGTGTTTTCCCTGTTGGGTGTGATGGAGTGCAGCGGCCTGTTTGAAGATGTGAGAGGGCTTCTGGAACGTTTTGCGAAAAAGGAGCGCAGTACAGAGGCGACGATTATCCTGTCTGTGGGCATATTGAGCATGGTGACAGGCGTAATTTCGGTGGCTATCGTGGCGCTTGGGGATCTTGTCAATGAGATTGGGGAAAAAGCGGGCGTGAACCGTTACCGCCGGGCAAATCTGATGGATTGTACGGGCTGTGTGTTCTGTTTCCTGGCGCCCTGGACGGTACATTGCGTGATCCCGGCGCAGCAGTCCGCTCAGTTCGGCGAGGGGTTTGCGGTGGCGCCGGCTTCCGTGCCTTTTGTGAATTATTATTCGATTTGTATGCTTGTGATGCTGTTAACGGCGGTGCTTACCGGGTATGGGAGGAAACCGCCTGAAACCGGGCGGTGAGGGGCAGTTCCTTAGAGCCTAAAAAAGTGGGTGGTATTATGGAATATACATGGAACGATATAGAAGAGCATATTGCTGTCTGTACAGGCTGTCCGCTGAGCCGGACCAGGAACCGCCCGGTCATGGGGCGCGGGGACAGGCAGGCTGATATTATGCTGATCGCGGAGGCGCCCGGAGGGCAGGAAGACGAGCAGGGGATTCCCTTTGTCGGGAAATCAGGGGAGGTGCTGGACAATCTTTTGCGGGACTGCGGACTGGGCAGAAAAGAAATATATATTACCAATATTTTGAAATGTCATCCGCCGGGCAACCGTGACCCGAAAGAGGAGGAAAAAGAAGCGTGTTTTCCCTATTTAAAGTACGAAACATTCCTTTTGAAGCCAAAGATTATTGTCTGTCTCGGCCGCGTCGCCGCACAGCGGATTATTTCGCCGGATTTTAAGATCACCAGGCAGCACGGCACCTGGGCTTACCGGAAAAACTGTGCGATGACGGCGGTATATCATCCTTCGGCTATTCTGCGGGATCCATCCAAATATGAGGAAGCGAAGAAGGATTTTGCAGAGATTGTTAAAAAACGGGAGGAGCTGGTTTTCGCAGATGCGCGCCATAGTTTGTGAGTGGAAAAGATCACGTAAAATGGTGAAAATAAGATTTTAAACAGGGTGTAAGGAGGTGAAGGAAGGGTGGAAAGAATGGCAAAGGCGGATGCGGCATATGGTGCTTCAAGCATAACGGTTTTAGAGGGGCTGGAGGCAGTCCGGAAGAGGCCGGGGATGTACATCGGGAGTGTTTCAACGAAAGGTTTGAACCATCTGATATACGAGATAGTGGACAATGCGGTGGATGAGCATTTGGCCGGGCATTGCGATACGGTAAAGGTGACGTTGGAAGCGGACGGTTCCGCAACGGTGGAGGATAATGGACGGGGTATCCCGGTAGGGATGCATGAGAAGGGCATCAGCGCGGAGCGGCTTGTATTTACTACGCTCCATGCGGGCGGTAAATTTGACAATGCGGCTTATAAGACGAGCGGCGGCCTGCATGGGGTAGGTTCTTCGGTAGTCAACGCACTGTCGGCGCGCCTGACGGTGCAGGTGAAGCGCGGCGGGCAGGTTTATGAGGATAAATATGAGCGCGGGAACCCTGTTGTGGAGTTAAGGGACGGCCTGCTTCCGGTAATCGGGAAGACGAAGGAGACAGGGACGAAAATTAATTTCCTGCCGGACGATACTATTTTTGACAAAACCAGGTTTAAGGAGGAGGAAGTCAAGAGCAGGCTCCATGAGACTG
Organism: uncultured Lachnospiraceae bacterium; assembly: GCA_947385425.1. Taxonomy (GTDB): domain Bacteria; phylum Bacillota; class Clostridia; order Lachnospirales; family Lachnospiraceae; genus Kineothrix. Next base: position 27,532 of record CANDKY010000031.1, read on the forward strand.
CGTACCTGAACCCGGAACTGACGATCCTTTTTACGGACAGGCGAAAAGAGCCGGAGGAAAGGGTGGAATTCCACGAACCGGAGGGGATTGTCGGTTTTATCAAGGATATGAATAAAGCGAAGGAACCCATCCATGAGGTGATTTATTTCCAGGGGGAGAGCGAAGGGATTTCCGTGGAGGCGGCGTTCCAGTATGTAAATGAATTCCATGAAAATGTGCTTGGCTTCTGCAACAATATTTATAATTCGGAGGGCGGCACGCATCTTACGGGCTTTAAGACAATGTTCACCAATGTGATCAATACGTATGCGAGGGAGCTGAACATATTAAAGGAGAAGGATGTGAATTTCACCGGGGCGGATGTGCGCAACGGCATGACGGCTGTCGTTTCGGTCAAGCACCCGGATCCCCGTTTCGAGGGGCAGACGAAGACGAAGCTGGATAACCAGGATGCGGCCAAGGTGGTCAGCAAGGTAACGGGGGAGGAGATTGTCCGTTATTTTGACCGTAATCTGGAAACGCTGAAAAATGTCATCGGCTGTGCGGAGAAGGCGGCAAAGATAAGGAAGACGGAGGAGAAGGCGAAGACGAATATGCTGACGAAGCAGAAGTTTTCCTTTGATTCCAACGGGAAACTGGCCAACTGTGAGTCGCGGGATGCTTCCAAATGTGAGATTTTCATCGTGGAGGGGGATTCTGCGGGGGGCAGCGCGAAGACGGCAAGGAACCGAGCGTTCCAGGCGATCCTGCCGATCCGGGGGAAAATCCTGAATGTGGAGAAGGCCAGCATCGATAAGGTGCTTGCCAATGCGGAGATAAAGACGATGATCAATGCTTTCGGATGCGGTTTTTCCGAGGGGTATGGAAATGATTTTGATATCTCGAAGCTGCGGTATGATAAGATTATTATTATGGCCGATGCGGATGTGGACGGCGCCCATATTTCCACGCTGCTTCTGACCTTGTTTTACCGGTTTATGCCGGAGCTGATTTATGAAGGGCATGTGTATATCGCCATGCCGCCTTTGTATAAGGCCATGCCAACAAAGGGGGCGGAGGAGTATCTGTATGACGACAAAGCCCTGGAGAAGTACAGGAAACGGCATAAGGGGCCTTTTACTTTGCAGCGGTACAAGGGCCTGGGGGAAATGGATGCGCAGCAGCTTTGGGAAACGACGCTGGATCCGGAAACAAGGCTGTTAAAGCTGGTGGAGATCGAGGATGCGCGTATGGCTTCCGAGGTGACGGAGATGTTAATGGGGACGGATGTGCCGCCGAGGAAGGCTTTTATCTATGAACATGCTACGGATGCGGAGCTTGATGTGTAGGGACAGGGGGGATGGCTTATGGCGGCCGGACAGGCGGAATGGACAGAGGCAAGGGACGGACTTGTGCGTGCGGTAAGGGATCTCGGATTCCCGGAGGAGCTGGGGAATGAGATTGCTAAGAATCTTGGAAGCCCAAAGGCTATGGGCAGGATGACCGCGTACCTGCACCATGTGAAACCCAAAAAGGTGGAACTTGTTGTGGATGAGATGCTGGCAATCCGAAGCGAGACAGAGGCGTGGAGGAAGAAAAAAGCATGCGGGGAGGCCGGTATGAAATATAATGGGATGCACTACGGCCTGTATGGAAGCGGGGAGGAATGAAAAAAACATGGGAAGATTGAAAGAACTGCGAAAATATGTGGATGCTGAACTGGGCAAAATAGAGGATGCCGACAAGCGGAATGCCGCTTTTGTACATATTTATGGTGTGTCGCTGGCCGCTACCATGATAGCAAAGAAGCGCGGGCTTGACCCGGAGATTGCTTCGATGGCGGCAATGATGCACGATCTGTATGCATATAAGTCGGGCTCTTATGAGGATCATGCCCGTAAAGGGGCGGAACTTGCAAGCCAGATTCTTTCGGAACTGAAGTTGGCGGATGATGCGGAGACGGAAATGATTTGCTCGGCAATCCGCCGCCATGATGATAAGCTGGCGGCGGACAGCCCGATGGATGAGGTGTTAAAGGATGCGGATGTCATCCATCATTGTATGAACGATTTATCAAAGCCGGTCAAAGAAAAGGAACAAGCGCGGTTCCATAAGCTGTGTGAGGAATTTGGGATGTGAAGAAGGCAGAGGTATCGGGAATAGGACGTATTATGGGATGTGAAGGAGGACAAAATGGAAAGAGCGGTAAAATTTTTAAAAGATGCGGGTATTTATTATCTGGCAACGATGGAAGGGGATCAGCCGAGGGTAAGGCCGTTTGGTACGGCGCATATTTTTGAGGGGAAGCTTTATATCCAGACCGGAAAGGTAAAAGAAGTGTCGAAACAGATTCACGCAAACCCGAAGGTTGAGATCTGCGCGTTCAAGGGCGGGAATTGGCTGCGCATTGCAGGCGAGCTGGCTGAGGATGACAGGAGGGAAGCGCGCCAGGCTATGCTGGACGCGTATCCTTCGCTCCAAAACAGGTACTCCACGGACGATGGGAACACGGAAGTTTTTTATTTTAAGGCTGCTGTGGCTACATTCAGTTCCTTTACCCATGAGCCGGAAGTAGTGGAATTCTAAGGAACTGTTCCTAAGTTTGGAGGGGTTCCAGGGAAAACTGTATGCCGGGTTTTATCGTTTTATACATCGGAAAAGGCGGCTGGGAGAATGCCATTCCTTTAGGAACTGTCCAGAAATAACTTGTGCAAGTTACGCAGAATTTTTCTTCGGCAGTGTCGGCCAAAAATCGGGCGCATAGTGGGCTATGTAACTGATTTTTGGCTGATGCTGCCGGAGAAAAAGGCAAGTAAATTGCACAAGTTATTTCCGGACAGTTCCTTACTATCGGCTTAGCAGATAGAGGAATGGTATTTTTATGCTGTCTTTTCCCATTCAAATAAGCAGCAAAGAAGCAGATGGGGATTCAGGATCGGACAGAGCCCACACCCGTGTACCAATGTCAGTAACTTAAGCTTCCCGGAGCGCCGCAGACCACATATCTCATCCGGACGCGCTTTCGCTCAGCGGCAGACGCAACGGCACTAAGGCGCCAAAACACGTCGCCTAAGTGCCGGCGTCTTTCGATGGTCCGGATTGAGATATATGGTCTGCAGCACCCCGAAAAGCTTAAGTTATTGACATTGCCCGTGTACAGTAACGCCGTATCGAAGTGTTGTTGCCAAACAGGGTATTTTACACTTCACAATGTACAAAACCTGTGCTATACTACAAATTACTTTCCCGGTTTCCCGGACTATAGGGCTGAGTTGTTTTTTAATAAAGCTGAGTTGTCATAAACATTGTTTTTTGGGAGGTAATTATGGGTAAAACGTTTGCGGAAATGGAAGAGATGTACCGGGAAGTGGTGAGGAGATTCAATAAAATAGAATTGCAGGAGTGGAATGCGGAAGGTACAATGATTGAGTTGTCCAAACAGGTTGGCGAACTGGCAAAGCAGGTTATGATAAAAGAAAGGTATTATGCCCTGGAAGGCGAGGCCAGTAATGTTGATGAGCGTTTAGGCAATGAGATGGCGGATGTAATTGCGCAGGTAATGAGATTAGCGGATTTTTATAAAATAGATCTGGAAAAAGCATTTATTGAGGCGAGAGAAGATGAGGACAGATACTTGAAGTCCAGAGGGCATTAACGGGGAAAGAAGCTTTAAGGATGCCTGATAACAGGTTTGGAGGAAGAAAAGTATGGACATGGATGACAGCAGGATCATCAAAACGGAATATTCGGAAGTGATGCAGAAATCTTATATTGATTATGCGATGAGCGTTATTATTGCCAGGGCGCTGCCTGATGTGAGGGATGGGTTAAAGCCGGTGCAGCGCAGGACGTTGTATGATATGCATGAACTGGGTATCCGGTATGACAGGCCGTACCGTAAGAGCGCCCGTATTGTTGGCGATACGATGGGTAAATACCATCCGCATGGGGACAGTTCGATTTACGATGCCCTCGTAGTAATGACGCAGGATTTTAAGAAAGGGCTGCCCCTGGTGGACGGGCACGGTAATTTCGGGAATATTGAAGGCGACGGGGCGGCGGCTATGCGTTATACGGAAGCAAGGCTGCAGAAAATTACCCAGGAGGCTTTTTTGGCGGATTTGGATAAGGATGTGGTGGATTTCATCCCGAATTTCGATGAGACGGAGAAAGAGCCTTCCGTGCTTCCGGTGAAAATACCGAATCTGCTGGTCAATGGTTCCGAAGGGATTGCCGTGGGCATGGCTACCAGCATACCGCCCCATAACCTGGGGGAGGTGATTGATGCGGCAAAGGCGTATATGAAGAATCCGGACATTACAACCAGGGAATTGATGCGTTATATCAAAGGGCCGGATTTCCCTACCGGGGGGATCGTGATTAACAAGGATGAACTGTTAAATATATACGAAACCGGGACGGGTAAGATAAAGGTGCGCGGTAAGGTGGAAACCGAGAAGGCGAAGGGCGGGAAGACCAACTTAGTTATTACCGAAATCCCATACCCGATGGTGGGGGCCAATATTTCCAAATTTTTGTCTGATGTGGCAGCTCTGGCCGAGTCCAAAAAGACACAGGATATCGTAGACATTTCTAACCAATCTTCCAAAGAAGGCATCCGCATCGTGATAGAACTGCGCAAAGACGCGGATGTGGAAAATTTTAAAAATATGCTGTATAAGAAAACCCGCCTGGAGGATACTTTCGGCGTAAATATGCTTGCCATCTCGGACGGCAGGCCGGAAACCATGGGGATGAGGCAGATTATTAAAGCCAGTGTGGATTTCCAGTTCGAGGTGACGACGCGGAAGTACCAGACCCTGCTTGCTAAGGAAAAGGAGCGCAAGGAGATACAGGAGGGCTTGATTAAGGCATGCAATGTCATCGATCTGATTATAGAAATCCTGCGCGGAAGCAAAGACCGCGCTATGGCAAAGGCGTGCCTGGTGGAAGGGAAGACCCAGGGCATAAAGTTTAAGTCTAAGGAATCAAAAGTGATGGCAGAGCAGCTTCAGTTTACCGAGAAGCAGGCCAACGCTATCCTGGAAATGCGTCTGTACAAATTGATTGGCCTGGAAATCGAGGCGTTGATAAAGGAACATGAGGATACGATGGCAAATATTTATCGGTATGAGGATATCCTTGATCGCAGGGATTCCATGGCGCAGGTCATTATGAACGAACTGGATGCCATTAAGAAGGAGTATGGCAGGCCGAGAAGGACGGTAGTGGAAAACGGGGAGGAAGCGGTATATGAGGAGAAGAAAGTCGAAGAGATGGAAGTGATGTGCCTGATGGACCGTTTCGGATATTTGAAAACGGTGGATATGGGTACTTATGAGCGCAACAAGGAGGCGGCGGATGCGGAGAATAAATATGTATTCCCCTGCAGGAATACGGGCAGGATATGCCTGTTTACCAATACGGGGCAGCTCCATACGATCAAAGTGTCGGATCTGCCTTTCGGGAAATTCCGGGATAAGGGAATACCGGTGGATAATGTGAGCAATTTCAGTTCCGGGAAGGAAGAGATCCTGCTGGCCGCCAGCCAGCCGCGTCTGAATTTATGCCGGCTGATTTTTGTCACCGGCCAGTCTATGTTGAAAATCGTGGACGGCAGTGAGTTTGATGTGGCAAAGAGGACGGTGGCGGCGACCAAACTGTCTGAGGGGGATGAAGTGGTATCTGTTGCTATTATGGAAGAACAGAAAAATATCATTTTGCAGACTGCGGAGGGTTATTTCCTTCGTTTTGCCGTGGAAGAAATACCGGAGAAGAAGAAAAGCGCCGTCGGGGTACGGGGCATGAAGCTGGGGGAAAAGGATGTGGTGGAGAATGTATATTATACAACGGTTTTAACGGATCCGGTGATTGAGTATAAGGGGAAAAAGGTGGAGCCGGGAAAAATAAAGGCCGGGAAACGGGACGGGAAGGGAGTGAAGATACGGGTTTAGGCGGAATGCGGTTTTGAATTGCAGCGTACATTGCAGTCTGTTGTTTTTTGTGGTAAGATAAATTTATAAAACACCGGAAAAGGAGTATGCCATGTCCGCAGTATTAATACAGGAAAATAATTGTACAGAAGACGACTACTACAACCTTCCCGAAAATATCCGGGCGGAATTGATTGACGGGCAAATCTATTATCAGGCGGCTCCCAGCCGCAGGCATCAGAAAATACTGAATTTTCTGAATACGGAAATAAATATCTATATCCGATCGAAAGACGGTTCCTGTGAGGTTTATCCTTCCCCGTTTGCCGTTAAGTTATCGGAGCAGGAGGAAAATATTGTAGAGCCGGATATCAGTGTGATATGCGATCCGCGAAAACTGACAGACCGCGGTTGTACCGGGGCTCCTGACTGGATTATCGAAATTGTTTCACCAGGTACATCCAGCCATGATTATGACAGGAAACTGAAGCTTTATCTGGATGCGGGTGTCAGAGAATATTGGATCGTGGACCCGTCGAAAGAAAGTATACTTGTATATTGGATGGAAACGCCTGGTTTTGAAATAAGCACATATACATTTTCGGATAATATCAAAGTAAATCTTTACCGGGATTTATCCATTTGTTTGGATAAGCTGAATCTGTAAATATCCGGGGGAGTACAGTACCGGGGGCTGTGCCGGCGCGGCATTAGCGTTTAACGAAAAAACGGTTTATAAAGAAAGGTTACAGGAGAAGGAGATGCAGGGATCAAAAATTGAGCAGCAAAGAAAAAATCTTGTTAACATGGGAGTCCTGGCGCCGGATGAAGAATTGTATGGCTCCAGTTCCATAAATTATGCGGAGAAGCTGGTCGGTAAATTCGGCGTGTGGAGACAGGGCGGCGCTGTGATTTTTACAGACAGGCGGCTGATTCTTTCGAAAGGCGTTTCCGGCCAATACATATATATACCTTATGATTGTATAAAAAGGCTGGAAAAGTGTAATCAGGGATTTTTCCCGATAGGGCTGGTTATTACTTATGAAGACAGGGAGACAAAGGAAATGGCATGTGATAAAATATCTTTCATGAAAAGGAAAAAATGGCTGGGTATTTTATCGGATAAAACAGGTTTGCCATGTCTGTAAGTATCGGCGGCAGAGTCCCTCCCGCAGTTTTTCTGCGGGAGCCTGATTTCGATTTCTATTTGATTTCTACCATTTGGTTTCTGCCGTTTGGCTTCTGTTTTTTCCCGCTGTTTTATTCCGATTCCCGCAGGCGTTCCACTACGCTGTGTTTTGCCGCCTGGCCATAGAGCACGGAAGGGATGAGCCATCCAAGCAGGGCAAAAACAGGGATTGCAGCCAATACAGGCATAATCATAAAGTGTGCGCTGAAAAACCAGAACATGTTTTCCAGTAGGTTCCCAACCAATGGGTTTAGGAGGACGGAAAGCACCAGCGCGGCCAGGGCAGAGCCAAGGGCATAGAAGAGCCCTTCGTATATGAGCATGGCTTTTAACTGCCTGTTTGTCATGCCGACGGACTGCAGGACGGCAAACTCCCTTTTGCGGGACAGGATGCCTGTCATAACCGCATTGAAGAAGTTCAGGACGCCGACAAGGCCGATGATGGCGCACAGCAGCCCGCCCAGCAGAAGGAACATATTCCGGAAGCCATTAAAGTCCGCACGCACGGTTGCTTTGCTTTCGTACATCAGCGGGGAGAGGCTGCCTGCGGTCAGGCCCGCCAGATAGTGTTCCGCTTCTTCCTCCGCCGCGCTGTCAGGGGTATCGAAGAGGTAAACAATCGCCTCTGCGGCCTGCCCGCTGTCCTGTTCCAGCTTACCGACAGGGAGTACGGCGCTGTACCCGGTATTCCTGTAGCGGTAACCCATGGAATGCGGGACGGTTATATAGGCGCATACGGTGTAGTCGATATCCCGGCTGGAAATGATTTGGTATTCCAGGAATTCTTCCGGTGTATCTTCGCCGGCTTCTTTCCCGGTCCGGCTGTCTGTATAATAGGCTTCCTGGATATAGCTGACGGTAAGCGTGTCCCCGATGGCAGGGAAAAATTCCGGTATGGAGATATTCCCGTAATCATCGGTATAAATTTCCAAAGCAATCCCATGGCTGTCTTCCCGGAAGAGGGGATCCAGGCTGCCTTCCGCCACAGACAGTTTTTCAAACAATGCATCGTCCAGCCCTTCGATTAATATATTTTCTGCAACCAGGCTGCCTCTTCTGGTTTTCTGCTGCAATACGGCTTCCGCTGTATCGGGGGATTCGAACCGGGATACGGATGATTTCCATGCGTCTTCGGTCATCCATCCTATTGGGTAGCTGCCCGGCAGTGTGTATCCGGAACCGGCAGTCTGCTGCGTTGTGTTTGCTTCGATTTGGGCAATGACGTCCGGGGTGAGGTATGCATCTGCACTGCGGTTGAAACGGAAATAGTCTGTCTTGCCGATGATAAAGTCGGCGCATGTATTCTTCGCCAGGTATTTTTCCATATCGAAGCCGCTGACAAAAGTAACAAGGATATTCAGCAGCACCACCGACAGGGAGAGGGACACAACCACAAGGGCTGTTTTGCTTTTGTTCCGTCCCAGGTTGGCATATGCCATCTGATGTACTTTGGCCCCGCGGGTACTGCGGCGCTTTTTGTTATGCCTGCTGTGTCTGCCCTGTGTATTTTCGGTATATTTTGTCGCTTCCACAGGGGAAACCCTGGCGGCAATCCGGCCGGGGCGGGAGCAGGATAACAATACCGTAATCAGGGCAAACAACGCCGAGGCGATGAAAATAAGCGGCGAGGCGCTGACCGTAGCATAGGCAGAGCCGAACGATGTCTGTGCCATGACGACAGGCGTCAGGACGGCGCCTGCGCCGTAGCCGAGCAATAATCCCAGGGGGATGCCGGCAAGGCACAGGAGCAGCGCCTGCTGCCGGATAATGCGCCTAAGCTGCCTGGGAGTTACGCCGATGGTTTTTAACAGCCCGTAAAATCGGATGTCCCCGGTAACGGAAATCTGGAAAATGTTATAGATAATCAGGTATCCGGTGAAAATAACAAGGGCGAGGAAGGCAGCAATGGCCAGTACGGAAGCAGCATCCATGGCTTCCCCGGCCTGGGCGGAAGTATATCCCCAGTTTACGCCGATGCGTACAACGTTTTCTCCCTCATAGTGTTCCCAGTCATAGCCCAGATCCAAGTCTACCTGTTCCATCTGCCCGCGGATATCCGCGGCTGACGCCATCATAACATTCAGGTCGCTGCGGAAAGCTTCCATTCCGGTGGCCATGCCCTCCGCTTCGACGGATGCGGCGTATTCCCGGGAAACATTCACGTAATGGACAGGGCTGATATCGTCATAGTCCCACCAGCCTGCCAGTGTGAAAGTATCCGTTTTTTCGTATGCCTGCTGGTTTTTGTCGCCGATGGTGAAGGTCAGCGTCACACTGGCCCCCAGTTTGGGCCGGATGCCTAACAGCTCCAGCGCCCCGGTATCCATGGTTATTTCTTTGCCTTTTTGCGGCATATGCCCTGCGGCAGGTTCCGCATAGCTCCATTTGGTACAGTTGGCGTCCATGTAGCTGACTTCCGCGGGTTTTTTTCCAAAAATGCCGCTGGAGATAGTGCCGATCACGGTGCGTATGCCGGTTTCCCTGACCTTGGGATGGGCGGCGATGGCGCCTGCCTGTTCTTCCGTTACGTCTTTGAAGGTGCCGTGGCTGTAACCGCCGATCTGGCGGAACATGTATGTCTCATAACTGGAATTTATGGACATTGCTATGGTGAACAGGGAGGTAAACAGCAGGGCTGTCAGCGCGATGGCGGTAATGGCAATGGCGTTCCGTTTGCGGGAAGCCCACAGGGTACGGGAGCTTAAACGGCGGATGCATTTCCCGTTTTTTACCTTACAGGTAACGGCGCCGTCCGGGCCCATGCGGTGAGAGTGGTTTTCATTTATTTTTGCATTCATCAGTTTCAACCTCCCTTAATTCCGGGTAAAGATCCGGCCGTCCTCGATACGGATAATACGGTCCGCCATCTGCGCAATTTCCTCGTTGTGGGTAATCATAACAATAGTCTGGGAAAATTTGCGGCTGGTTATTTTTAACAGGCTGAGCACATCCTGGCTGGTTTTGGAATCCAGGTTGCCGGTAGGTTCGTCGGCCAGGATAATAGCAGGGGCCGACGCCAGGGCGCGGGCGATGGCCACGCGCTGCTGCTGGCCGCCGGAAAGCTGGTTGGGCAGAGCGTCCAGACGGCCTTCCAGCCCAAGCACCTGTACAATCTGCTCTATGAAGCCGCTGTTTATTTTCCCGCCGTCCAGTTCAATGGGCAGTACAATGTTTTCGTATACATTGAGCACCGGGACCAGGTTGTAGCTCTGGAATACGAAACCGATTTTGCGCCTGCGGAAAATGGTAAGGGCTTCTTCCTTCAGTGAGAAGAGATCCTTGCCGTCCACGGTTACTTTGCCGTCCGTAGGACGGTCCAGGCCGCCAAGCATATGCAGGAGCGTGGATTTGCCGCTGCCGGAAGTCCCGACGATCGCTATAAATTCCCCTTTTTCTACGGTGAGGTTCACGCCGTCCAGGGCATGGACGGCATTTTCACCGGAACCATAAATTTTCTTCAGGTTTTCTGCCTGTAATATGTTCATTTCTGATACCTCCTTACTCTTTACAGGCTGATTATCTCACAAAATTCTTTCTACATTCTTTCGGGAGGGAAAATAATTATGACAGTTTTGAAAGATTTAGCCTGCAATGTCATTAACTTAAGCTTCCCGGAGCGCCGCAGACCACATATCTCATCCGG
>CANDKY010000032.1 GCA_947385425.1 uncultured Lachnospiraceae bacterium
CGGATGAGATATGTGGTCTGCGGCGCTCCGGGAAGCTTAAGTTAATGACATTGGATTTGTATAGTCACAATGCGGCAATATGATTAGTTGATGTGAAAAGGATTTTTAAATATATTGTATAAAGTATCTATTACACACAAAAGGATATAGGAAAGTATTATTGTATATGTTAATGGCCACCGCAAACTAATACAGTATAAAATGTTTCACGTGAAACATTTTCCAATTCAGAGCAAATATTCCTAAACTATATTTACCTATGGCCTTCTTTTTTTACAAAAATAGATATAGATTATACCGGCAGGAAGTGCTATAATCTTGTCTAGAGGCTGAATAGTGTAAATGAAAGGTGAATGAAATGGGAAAAACTATAGCAATAGCAAATCAGAAGGGTGGAGTTGGAAAGACAACAACTGCAATTAATCTGTCCGCCGCTCTTGCGGCAAAGGGAAAAAATGTTTTAGTGATTGATACAGATCCACAGGGCAATACTACCAGTGGTTTTGGAATTGATAAAAATAATTTAGACAATACGGTATATGAATTAATTTTAGGAGAGTGTTCCATACAGGAATGTATTATTAAGAATATAATACAGGGAATATCATTGATTCCATCGAACGTAAACCTTGCAGCTACTGAAATTGAGTTGATAGGAGTGGACAAGAAGGAATATATTCTTAGAAATGAAGTAGATTGGGTGAAAGAGCAATATGATTATATAATAATAGACTGTCCGCCCTCACTTAATATGCTGACGATTAATTCTATGACGACAGCAGATTCTGTATTGGTTCCTATACAATGTGAGTATTATGCTTTGGAGGGTTTAAGTCAGTTAATACATACGGTAAACCTTGTAAAAGAGAGGTTAAATCCGGACTTGGAAATGGAAGGGATTGTATTTACAATGTATGATTCCAGAACAAATCTTTCGATGCAGGTAGTAGAAAATGTGAAAAGCCATTTAAATCATAATATATATAAAACAATGATTCCAAGAAATATACGTTTAGCGGAAGCACCAAGTTATGGAATGCCTATAAATTTATATGATCCAAGATCAGCAGGTGCGGAAGCGTACATGTTGTTAGCGGAGGAAGTAATCAGTAGATAAAAAGAGAGGATGTTATAATATGGCTGTGAGAGGCAAGGGGCTGGGAAGAGGATTAGATACATTGATCCCAAATACGATTGCGGTAGAAGAAGCAAAGAGTAATTTAAAAAATGAGAATGGTGATCAGGAAAGAGTACCAGAGACAATGGTTAAAATTACGATGGTAGAACCAAACAGGGAACAGCCAAGAAAAAATTTTGATGAAGATTCTCTGTTGGAACTGGCAGAATCTATTAAACAGTTTGGATTGTTGCAGCCTATTCTTGTACAGGATCGAAAGGATTATTTTGAAATAGTAGCGGGGGAAAGGAGATGGCGGGCTGCCAAAATGGCAGGTTTGAAAGAGATTCCTGTCATTATAAAAAATTTAACGGATCAGGAGATCGTAGAAATTTCATTGATAGAAAATATTCAAAGGGAAGACTTAAATCCGATTGAAGAAGCTCTTGCATATAAAAGATTGCTTGTCGAATTTAATCTAAAACAGGATGAAGTTGCAGAAAAGGTATCAAAGAGCAGGACTGCAGTTACAAACTCTATGAGGTTATTGAAATTATGTGATGAAGTGCAGCAGATGATAATAGATGATATGATAACCACCGGCCATGCACGTGCTCTTATTTCTATAGAAGATCCGGAACAGCAATACATATTGGCTCAAAAAATTTTTGATGAAAAACTGAGTGTACGTGAAGCTGAAAAATTGGTGAAAAATTTCAGCACACCATCAAAACCTAAAAAGGTAGTTGAAATCGATAAGTCATTGGAAATTATATATCAGGATATGGCTGAAAAATTGAAACAATCACTTGGAACAAAAGTAATGATTTCTTCGAAAGGCGGCGGTAGCGGGAAACTGGAAATAGAGTTTTACAATCATGATGATTTGGAAAAAATTACTGAAAAACTTACGCACTAATCTGAATCGGTATACAATGGGAGGAAAAGATGGATAGTCAAGTATTAAATTACATTGGATTAGGGAATCTGGATGTTGGATATATATTTATTGGTATGCTTGTTTTCCTATTGATTTTAATGGTATTGGTAATAATACAAATAGTAAATACTTCGAAATTGAAGAAAAAGTACTCCAAATTTATGCAGGGAAAAGATGCAAAAAGCCTCGAGATGGATATAATTGGTTTATATGAGGATAATAAATTCATAAAGATAGATATAGAAAAAAATAAGAAAGATATTGAAGAACTCTATAAAAAAATGGAATCTGCATTCCAAAAAATTGGTTTAGTAAAATATAACGCATTCAGAGAAATGGGAGGGGAATTAAGTTTCAGTATGGTCCTTCTGGATGAAAAGGATAATGGATTTATCCTTAATTCCGTTCATAGTACAGAGGGGTGTTATTCCTATACGAAAGAAGTAAAAAACGGAAAGTGTAATATAACTCTTGGGGAAGAAGAAAAACAGGCTCTTGATATGGCTATGGGTTTATCAATAAATAAGGAAGAAACTTGATTATCCATGGGCTATTAATGAATAAAAAAGGAATGACGTTTATTTTGTTTAAAGCTGAAACGAATATTTAAATTAGTACAAATACTCAAATAGAAAAAGGAGATTATTATGATTGATATCAAATTTTTAAGGGAAAATCCGGATGCTGTAAAAGAAAATATGAAAAAGAAATTTCAGGATGGAAAATTAAGTTTAGTGGATGAAGTCATCGGATTGGATGCGGAAAGCAGAAAGGCAAAGCAGGAGGCAGATGATCTCCGTGCAAACAGAAATAAAATATCAAAGCAGATAGGTGCATTAATGGCGCAGGGCAAGAAGGAAGAAGCAGAAGAGAAGAAAGCAGAAGTTGCTGCGCAGGCGAAGCGTCTGGAAGAATTGGAAGAAAAGGAAAAAGAACTGGAAGCAGAGATTACGAAAATTATGATGGTAATCCCTAATATTATAGATCCAAGTGTACCGATTGGGAAGGACGATACAGAAAATGTAGAGATAAAAAAATACGGGGAACCCAAAATACCGGATTATGATATACCGTATCATACCGACATTATGGAAAATTTAAATGGAATAGATCTGGACAGTGCGAGAAAAGTAGCGGGTAATGGTTTTTACTATCTGATGGGGGATATAGCCAGGCTGCATTCGGCAGTAATTGCTTATGCAAGGGATTTCATGATCAACAGAGGTTTCACGTATTGTATCCCTCCTTTTATGATAAGAGGAAATGTAGTAGATGGTGTTATGAGCTTTGCAGAGATGGATGCAATGATGTATAAGATTGAGGGGGAAGATCTTTATTTAATAGGAACATCGGAACATTCTATGATAGGCAAATTTATTAATACCATTATACAGGAAGAGGAACTGCCTAAAACCCTGACAAGTTATTCTCCGTGCTTCAGGAAAGAGAAGGGCGCTCATGGATTGGAAGAGCGTGGAATATACCGCATCCATCAGTTTGAAAAGCAGGAAATGATTGTGGTATGCAAGCCGGAAGAATCCCCGGTATGGTTTGACAGGTTATGGCAGAATACTGTAGATTTATTCCGCTCTATGGATATTCCGGTCAGGACGATTGAATGTTGTTCCGGAGATTTAGCAGATTTAAAAGTAAAATCTTATGATGTGGAAGCATGGTCTCCCAGGCAGAAAAAGTATTTTGAAGTGGGAAGCTGTTCTAATCTCGGGGATGCACAGGCGAGAAGGTTGAAAATCAGAGTGAATGGAGAAAAGGGTAAATATTTCGCACATACTTTGAATAATACGGTGGTTGCTCCGCCCAGGATGCTGATTGCATTTTTGGAAAATAATCTTCAGGAAGATGGTTCTGTCAGGATTCCGGAAGTGCTCCAGCCGTATATGGGTGGCCAGAAAGTGATAGAGAAGTAAACATATTGGTAGGATTTATTAACAACAAGGAAAGAGGTGAAGTCTTTGCATAAATATATGAGGGCGATTGGTTTTAGTGAAATAAAGGACAGAAAAGAATTACAGAAACTTATTACAGATGTGATTTTAGAAGCTGATGAGCATAATTATACGTCTAACGGTGATTATGGTATATTGGCTGAATTTTGCAAAGATTTTGCTGAGAATATTGGAATAGCGGTATGCGGTGAATTTGATTCGGATGATAAATTTACTTATGATTATTATTATCCATATATGAGAGGGACAGGAATCAGTTCAGAGGAGGATGTTTCTGTAGAACGGCATGCGGGAACAGAATCTTATGCAGGAGTTTGTGACGATATCAAAGTAGGTGTATCTCTTATTTTCTATTTGCAAAATAGGATCCCTTATGTAAAAGTACAAAACAGCAATCATCTTCCTGTACGTGGTACAACCCTTACTTTGTCAGGGCTTTCCCTTCAGGGTAAGATCATGATGCCGATTATAAAAAATGAAAAGGATAAAAAAATTGTCCAACAGGCATCAAACAACAGGATATCGCTGATTGAGGCTGCACGTAAAGGCGATGAAGATGCAATAGAAAGCCTGACTTTGGAAGATATGGATACCTATACGATTATTTCAAGAAAAATCCATAAGGAAGATGTATTCAGTCTGGTGGATACTTACTTTATGCCTTATGGTGTTGAATGTGACCAGTACTCTATTTTAGGTGAAATATTAGATTGTAATAAAGTAACTAACCGGCTGACGAAAGAAGAAATATATCAAATGACGATTGATTGTAACGACTTGGTATTTGATATGTGTATTAATGCGAAAGATGTGTATGGGGAGCCGCAAATAGGACGCAGGTTTAAAGGCTCTATTTGGATGCAGGGATATATTAATTTTCCGGAAGGGATATAAATTCCGCAGAACAAAAAAGCCCTGTATCCATATATACTGAAAGGATGCCGGAATTTTCCGTAAATATCTTCAATGGGATGAGGGAGAGTTTATTTTACTGTTTTCTGTAAATTATGCAGATAGTCTCTGGGAAATACCGTCTTTGTCCATGGCAGTTTTTTTCACAATGGGCAGAAGACGGTTGTTTTTTGCTTGGTTTATGGAACTGTCCGCAGAAGTATTGCTGTCATGCCTGCTTATGAAAGGCAGGTACTCCAATGCTGCATCTTCATTGGATGAAAGTTCCTGTTTCTGTAGAGTGGTGATCTGCTTTTAGATATTACACATGTAAGAACTAATTCCATAGTTTATTCCGATCTGTATATTTTGTGTGTTTTGTATATTTACACTGATAATTTCCATTTTCTTATGCTCTGATTAGTGATTAGAGCGTGTCTTAAAATTGCTTTCTGCGACAGATTGAGCGAATAAAAAGTTTCTGATTCGAATATGTAATCGCAAATAGCGAAAATACAAGTAAAGTTACAAATTGGTAACTGGGTAATAAAAAAGTGCGTACTTGTGGAGAGTGAAAAAATCGGTAGAATAGTAGATACAAAGCAAAAGCATTCGCTGGATAAAAATCAAAGGGAGGCAACGGCAATGAGTTGCAAAAGCAGCTAACGAAGATTTTTATGGGCTGATACGCAGTGACGGGCGGATGGGAACAGTGAGTTATTCAGAAAGGATGGTGTATATGGACGCAAAAACCTGTATTGAAAAATTAAAGCTTGTCGGTGTTTTGTCCTTCGCAACAGTTGACAGTGAGGGGAATCCGCAAATTCGCTGTATCAGTGCAATTCATTTTGACAGTGACAGTTTCTATTTTTTTACGGCGCGAGGAAAAAACTTTTGCAGAGAGCTTCTTGAGAACGGAAAAGTGCAGATACTTGCTTATACCCGTTTCAAAGAAATGATACGGCTGTCTGCTAAGGCTGTGCCTGTCCCCGAACCGGAACAGGAGGTAAAAATCAACACGATTTTTGAAGAGCAGCCTTATCTTTCAAATGTTTATCCCGGCGATACACGGAAAATAGGGATTGTTTTCGAGATAAGAAACGCAGAGATAGAGTATTTCAATCTTGGTGTAAAGCCTATTTTCCGGGAAAGCTATATGATTGGTGAAGGAACGCTTTCCGAAAAGGGATATGTTATTACCGGCAACTGTATTGGCTGTGGCAAATGCCAGCGTGGCTGTCCGCAGCAATGCATTACGCAGGGGAAACCTTACTTTATCCAGCAGGAACATTGCCTGCACTGCGGAAACTGTTATGAAAACTGCCCTGTAAAGGCGGTTCGGAAACGGGACAGCAAATGAAGCAAAAAGGGTATATTGACAAGGCAATAAGAAGATATAGAAGGCAGATAAAAAGTGAAATCGAGGTGAAATTCAATGTTTTCAGGAATGTCGGTTACGAAATCCACAAAAAGCAGCTCCGGCCTAATTAACCGTCTGAAAGGAGCGATCCAATCCGCAGACTCCATTGTAATCGGCGCAGGCGCGGGCCTTTCCACTTCCGCGGGTTTTGTTTATACAGGAGAACGCTTTGACAGGTACTTCCATGACTTTGCCGAAAAGTATCATTTCAAGGATATGTATTCCGGTGGTTTCCACCCGTATGATACGCTGGAAGAGCATTGGGCTTACTGGAGCCGGTATATTTATATTAACCGGTATATAGATGCACCAAAACCAGTCTACCATAAATTGTACGGCCTGATGAAAGACAAAGATTATTTCGTGTTGACAACGAATGTGGATCATTGTTTCCAAAAAGGCGGATTTGATAAAAACCGGCTTTTCTATACCCAGGGGGATTATGGTTTGTTTCAGTGCAGCAGGCCCTGTCATCAGGATACTTATGATAATGAGATTATTATTCGGAAAATGGTTGAAGCGCAGGGCTATGTTATTGACACGGATGGTACGTTACTTCTGCCCAAAGGCGTATCACCTGAAAGGAGGGTTCCGTCAGACCTTGTTCCGTATTGTCCGAAGTGTGGGGAACCCATGAGCATGAACCTCCGGGCAGACCATACCTTTGTGGAGGATGAAGGATGGCATATGGCTTCGGAGCGGTATGCAGAATTTCTCCGCAGATATCAGAATAAGAAAGTGGTGTTTTTAGAGGCGGCAGTCGGATTCAATACGCCGGCAATAATAAAATACAGCTTTTGGCGTATGGCGCGCGAATGGAAAGATTCCGTTTATGTCTGCCTGAACTATGGAGAGGCATATGTGCCTGACGAAATAAAAAACAAATCTATTTGTATCAATGGGGACATTGGAGAGATATTGTCTCAACTTACAGGGCTGTAATTTTATGAAAATATGATTAAGATAATGGGTAATATGAACATGTTGAGGGAAGTTTAACAGGGAAGATATATCGGCTATATGAGTACCAAAAAGGATGAGGCTCTAAAAACAAGAGGAAAAAAACTTGACAATACTTCTCTAAAAGCAAGAAGCGGTAGTCTGTGAAAATAGGAGTTAAGAAAATCTTAAGCTTTTGCCGGGAATGCAAGGGTAGTAAATTTTGTCGGATTATGGTACTCTTGAAAAGCAGTATGGATAGAGGCTGATTTAAAGGATTGTTTAAAGGAGATGGTACTTGGATGGCAAAATTTAAAAAAGCTGCGGCAGTGGCATTATGTTTGTGCCTGGCAGCCGGTCTTACGGTACAGGCCAGCGGGAATCAGGGAGGCGGGGTAGATTATTCGGCTGTGTTTGACGCAGAATACTATTATAATGCGAACCCTGATGTGCAGGAAGCGATCGGGCATGATGCGGACAGGCTTTTAGAGCACTTTATCACTTCCGGGATGAAAGAAGGGCGGGCGGCGAAAGCGGATTTTGATGTGCACGCGTATATGAGGAATAATCTGGATTTACTGGCGGTGTATGGGGTGGGGGATTTAAGCAGGTATTACTACCATTATATGGAGTCCGGAAAGGCCGAGGGGCGTGTGGCGTATTCAGACAAAGGGACAGGGGATGAACTGGCATCCTTTACAACAAGCTATAATACAGAGGAAGACAGGGCTGTAAATGTCGAGCTTGCATCATCACGTATCAATGGTATTGTGGTCCAGCCGGGGGAGGCATTTTCCTTCAGTAATTCCATTATGTCGCGGACCATGGCGAACGGTTATGTGGTGGCGCCTTCATTTGCCAGCGGCAGGGTGGTATCAAGCGTGGGCGGCGGGATCTGCCAGGTTTCCTCTACTTTGTATGTGACTATGCTGTTGGCGGCGATACCGGCTACAGAACGGTATGCCCACTCATTGGAAGTGGATTATGTCCCGAAAGGGTTGGATTCCGCTATTGTGGAAGGCCAGAAGGATTTAAGATTCCGGAATCCTTATGATTATCCGGTCTGCATCCATTCTTCGGCAAAGGATGGGGCTTTGACGGTAAGCATAAGCAGGGTGGAAACGATACCAGGTGCAGTTATGTGACGGAGGGCAGGAAATGGGCAGCAATGTCCATTTTTTGCATACATACAGTCCCATGCAGAGGAGACATGTTTTAAGGCGGATTACTCTGGAATCTTTTTTATACTTTATATCATATTTTCCACATACATTCTTTTTGACAAAGAAAATAAGGCGCGTTAGAATAAGTATATATTTAAGTTCGTGTAGAAGTGAGGAAGGAATGTTGTGCCGTAGATAAGGGGGGAATGAATTTAGAGGCAGGGAGGAAAAGAATGGTATGCCGATTTCGGAACAGAGAAGTATAACAAAGGAGAATTTGTGGGAAGTAATAACGTCGCACCAGGGGGAGGAGTTCCATACGGCTAAGCAGCTTCCCTTTACGTACAGTATCAAAGGCGGCGAGTTTTTTACGGAAAGAAAGAAAAAGTCCATTACGAGGGCGACTTTTGAACGGGCTTATCAGAAGATCCAGGATGACGGGGAACACAGGATTGTCGGGCCTAAAACACTGAATTGCTTTGGGGCGCCCTATGTATGGGCTGTGTTTAAGGCGCTGGGTATTATATAGGGGAAAACCGGGAAGTACCCGGCAAAGAGCCGGAAGGACGGTTTCGCCGGAAGGGAAAGGTTCCGTTGATTTACGGGAAACGGGGTATGGATGTGAAGGACAGTGTCAGGGTAGTGAAAAGAAGGAAAAAGGCCATAAGGCGGGCGCTGTTTTTTGCTGCCCTGTTATGCCTGCCGTATGGGATGGAAGCGTCTGCGCATGACGGGGACGATGTACGGCAGCAGTATGAGGAATATATGGAAAATTTTGAATCCATAGAGTACAGGGCGGACATTTCTTCCAGCGGGTTCCGCATTATTGAAGAACAGATATTTCCGGTCAGGATGAGGCAGTTCGGAGATGTCAGCGTGATACCGGCGTTCGATGGGGAGTATAACCGTCTTGCTTTGTTTTTTGCGGCACAGGACGGGACGATTGTGTATAAGACGGAGCAGTTGGAAGCAAACAACCGCAGCAGGGGGGAACTGAGACAGCCTACGGAAAGCATTTCCGCCATCTCCCTGCAGGATGTAGACGGGGATGCGAGGATGGATATTGTGCTGATTACAATCTGCGGCAGCGGGGACAGGGCGGAAAGGGTGGGGGATGTGCTGTTCCAGAATGTATGGGGAACCGGGTTTTACAGGGATTACCGTATTTCGGATAAAATAAACCGTTTTGGCATGAATAAAAGCATTAAGCTGATTACCGCTTTTGTGAGGGACGGTGATTCCACCGAATTTCTGTACACAGCGGCAACTTTGGATGAATTGCTGGAAAAGGGGTTCCGGATTATTGCGGAGCAGTCTTACCCGAGGAACTTTGAGAAGCTGGGAAGGCTCCAGGTAGTGCCGGGGACATATCATATCGCGAATTATGATGTGTTTATGATATATCTGGTAAATGAGGAGGGTTATATCGTGGCCAGCCTGCAGCCTATGGGAGATTTTGATAACTTATATGCGTTAAAGGGAATTAGCTGCAGGGATATTGACGGGGACGGACTCAAGGATCTTGTCGTGCTGGCGCGCTACAGCTACGAGGGGAGCGGACATCAGCTTATTGTGCAGAGTGATTATGCGGTCTATTATCAGAGGACGACAGGATTTTCGGAAGATGTACAGATAAAAAAATGGTATCCGTGCAGTGAAGAAGAGACAATGGAAGGGCTTGTGGAGAAGGCAAGGGAATATTGGGGGTGGAAATCAGGACAATGATAAGAATACTTGTGGTGGATGATGAAAAACCGATTTGTGATTTGATAGATTTGAATTTGTCAGCGGCCGGCTACCGGTGTACCTGTGTACAGGATGGCCTGGATGCTATTAATATGATAGAGAAAGAAGCCTTTGATTTGATTTTATTGGATATCATGCTGCCGGGGGCTGACGGTTACGATGTTATGGAATATATTCAGCCACTGGGGATCCCCGTGATATTTATAACGGCAAAGCATGAGGTAAAGGACAGGGTAAAGGGGCTGAAGCTGGGGGCGGATGACTACCTGGTCAAACCTTTTGATGTTGTAGAACTTGTGGCAAGGGTGGAAGCGGTACTTCGCCGTTATAATAAGGCGGAACAGGTGATAACGGCAGGTGATGTAGTTGTGGATGTGGAAGCGAGGACGGTGACAAAGAACGGGAAACCGGTAGTCCTTACCAATAAGGAATTTGGCCTGCTGCTGCTGTTTGTAAAAAATAAAAATGTGGCGCTGTTCCGGGAAACTTTGTATGAGAAGGTATGGGAAGGGGAGTATTTCGGCGACAGCCGGACCCTCGATCTGCATGTGCAGCGGCTGAGAAGGAAACTGGGCTGGGAGCATAATTTAGTGGCGGTGTATAAGGTTGGATACCGGTTGGAATTGCAATGAGCGGAAATGTAGGAAAAGATGAAATTTTCATTTAAGTTATTGCTGTGGACCATTGTAGTGCTGGCGGCGGCGCTTGGATTCAGCGGATATTATTTTATCAATTATGTATTTGAAACTTCTTTGGAGAGGGAAGTAGGGCAGGCTCTGGATGAAAACAGCATTCTGAGCTTTGCTTTTGAGACGGCGGCGATGAATGTGCCTACAAAATACGGGATATTGACAGACAGCAGGGTGGAGGAGATATCCTCCAATCTGGAGGCGGGCGGGCAGAATTCCCGGCGTCTTATAAGGATTTCGGACGAAAAGAGAAACGTGCTGTATGCCAGCGACGGCTTTGGGGCGGATGCCGCCCTGCCCGGAAGCATAGGCGAAGGGATGAAAACATACCGTCTTATCGAATGGGACGGGCGTTATTATGTACAGGCAGGAGTGAGGGTGAATACTCTGGACAGGGTCCTGTATCTGGAGACGATGCGGGATGTGTCCGAGGTTTTTAACGAGCGGGCAATGGGTTTTTCCCTTTACCGGAAGGTTACGGTTATTATGCTTTTTGTCGGGACGATCCTTATGCATCTGATTTCCTCCTGGCTGACGAAACCGATCCGTATGCTGACAAAGGCGACAAAGCAGATGGCGGAAGGGGATTATTCATACCGGGCGGAACAGGTCAGCCAGGATGAATTGGGCCAATTAACGCAGGATTTTAATGTCATGGCTAATTCCCTGGAAGAAAATATCGGGAAACTGGAAAAGGAGATACAGGCCAGGGAGGATTTCGTTGCGGCATTTGCCCATGAACTGAAAACTCCTTTGACGGCAATTATCGGGTATGCGGACATGCTGCGTTCGCATAAACTGGATGAGGAAAAGAGTCTTATGTCTGCCAACTATATTTATACGGAAGGGAAAAGGCTGGAGACAATGTCTTTCCGTTTGCTGGATATTATTGTGACAAAGCGTGGGGAGGCAGATTTCCAGCCTATTTCGGCAGGTTCCATATTTGATTATCTGAAGAATATGTTCGGCATGGATATGGACGGAAAGAACAGAGGGATAGAATTTGTATACCGCTATGAGGAAGGAAAATTCCGGGCAGAAGGGAATCTGATTAAGACAGTGCTGGTAAATCTGGTGGATAATGCCTGCAAAGCTTCCGAACCCGGGGGAGTGGTAGAAATTGCGGGTAACAGGACAGGGCATGGATATCGGTTCCTGGTGAAGGATCAGGGGGTTGGGATCCCAAAAGAGGAGCAGCATAAAGTGACGCAGGCTTTCTACATGGTGGATAAGTCACGGGCCAGGAGTAAAAACGGAGCCGGGCTGGGGCTGGCGCTTTGCGAGGAGATCTTAAAGCTGCATGGAAGTATGCTGGAGATAGAAAGCGAACCGGGGACAGGGACGTGTATGAGTTTTGCCCTTCCGGACAGGGAGGAGGAGAGGCATGAAGAACAGAACAACGGCTGAATGGCTGAGAAGCCGGGGAGTGGGCGGCCTGGGCCTGGGGTTTATTTTCTGTGCGGGGCTTGTCATGGTGCTTTCGATTTGGGGGCCGGAAAAACTGGCGGTTTATAAGGACAGGGAGATATTGAATGTAATTCATGAGGAAGCGATGGAGACTGCGGGGGAGGGGTACAGGTATACTTTGAATGCCAATGAGAAATTGTATATTCTTTCCCGGTGCCTGGACAGTCAGTTCCTGTCGGAAAACGGGCAGAACATGGATTATCAGGAATTGGGAGGGACATATGCTTTTGTGATCAATCACAGGGGGCCGTCAGGGAAGGAAATCACTGACGAACAGATTTATGAGACGGTGAATGAGGGGATAGCGGCATTGAAGGAACCGGGAATACTGCCGGACACAGTAAGGGATGTAGAGCAGGCTTCCTATGATGCCGTGCTGTATTCGGCGATTGATGTACTGGAACCGAGGAATAATGTGGCGGTTTGGAAAGTGAGCCTTTCCGACAGCCAGAGGAACGCAGACAAAGCAAACCGTCTGATTGACGCCTATATCGACGCGGATGAAGGGAAAATATATGAATTTTATGTAAGGACTTCCCTGCAGTGGGAAGATATCGAACCGGATGAGGTGGCGCGCAAGTGGAGCGAATATATGGGTTTAAGTACCCCGCAGTTATACGAACCGGATAATCCGTTGTTAGAGACAACACCATATTTCAAGAAATATATATTTACCGGTATGGGAGAGGAACAAACCGTGGTGACGATTGGGTTTTATGAAGGCATTAATGAATTATTTTTAAAAATTTCGAAATGATGCAATTCGGATGCAAAAATGATGATATTTTGATGCAGTTGCTGTGTAATCTTATAAAAAGGAAAGAAAAGGACAAAAAACGGATAAAAACGGTAAAAAAAGACAGAAAACGAGCAGATAATGTATGCCAGGCTGATACCCCGTGGAGTGTATGGAATATACTTTCCGCGGGGATTTGGTTTTGCGGCGGTTCCTTAGTATTGGATTTAGGAGGAGTATAGGGGTATGTACGGCAGCAGGAAGGGACATAAATATCATGGTAAAGGGAAGAAGGAGAAAAGTGCGGCAAAGAGAAGGGTGCAGGCGGCAAAGGGCGGCAGGCGGCCGTGGATGCCGGCCGTAATTTTCTGCATGGCACTGGTAATCGGCGGCGTATCATTGGTTCTGGCTGTGCAGGCGCTGGCGGCGTCAGGAGGGCTGAGGGTATATGAAGGGATGGGGGGAAAAGGGGGGGATACCGGCAAAAGGCAGGATATACAGCAACGTGATACGGCATCCGGAAATATAGTATCCGATCCGGCAACAGGATCGGAAAATACGGAAAAGGAAGGAACAGAGCCGGGTACTCCGGTTCCGGAAACTGCGGATTCGGACACATCCGGAGGGACGCTAATCGTAATAGGCGCCGGCAGCAGCGGCGCGGACGGAGGGGATGCGGCAGACGGCAGGGAAGAAGGAAATATGGCCGCTGTCCGTGAGGAGGACATTAACCTTGCGGTGGCAGGCAAAGTGAAAAACCATTTGGAGTCTATGGGCTACCGGGTGCTGCTGAATGGGGAAGGGGATAAGGTTTCGGCCGATCCTGCCGGGTTAGTGACGGAAAACGGTGCGGACGCTTATGTTGGGATTTGCCAGGGATTTTCAGCGGATCAGACGGTAAAAGGGATGGAAGCATATTATGGCAGCGCGGGGGATGAGAACAGCAAAAGGCTTGCGCAGGTGGTATTGCAGCAGGCAGTAAAAAGGACGGAAGCCGTGGAGCGGGAAGTACAGGCGGATTACGGCGGTTTTGCGGCAGGCAGCATTTCCGTACCGGCATGCCTGATAAAAACAGGCTACCTCAGCAATGGGGAGGAAAGGGGAAAGCTGGAAACGGAAGAGTATATAGAGCAGGCGGCGGAAGGGATTGCGCAGGGGATTGATTATTTTTTCCACCCGAAAACAATGTACCTGACTTTCGACGACGGGCCTACGGAGGAGAATACCAGCCGGGTACTGGATATTTTGAAAGAAAGGAATATTAAGGCGACTTTTTTTGTCGTAGGCGAGAATGTCCGGAGAAACCCGGAAGTGGCGAGACGGATTGTGGAGGAAGGGCATACGATAGGGATCCATTGTGATAACCATGCATATGATGTGGTGTATGAAAGCGTGGACAGTTATCTTAAAGATTTTGAGACGGCGTATGAGACGGTTAAGGAAGTGACGGGGGTGGAAGTGAAGCTGTTCCGTTTCTCGGGAGGAAGCGTCAATGCCTACAACCAGGCAATACGGGAAGAATTGATAGAGGAAATGACCGGACGGGGTTTCATATATTTCGACTGGAACGCCAGCCTGGAGGACGCCGTACGGAAATCGACACCGGAGCAGTTGATTGCAAATGCCGTGGAGTCGACTCTCGGACGGAAAAAAGTGGTAATGCTGGCCCATGACATTATTTACGATACAGGGATGTGCCTGGAAGATTTGCTCGATCGTTTGCCGGAATACAGGATGGAAGTGCTGACGGAGGACGTGGAACCGGTACAGTTTTAAAAGCAATCCCGTTGGTTTGAATCTGTTACCGCCGCCGCCAATTACGTTGACAATTAAGTTGATAAGTGCTATCATAAAACCATTAAAAAGGGCGTGGAGGATAAGGCATGGGCAAGCTGCGTATATTGATTGCGGATGATGTAGAAGTTAACAGGGTAGTGTTGGATTTAATGTTCAGTATGGATTATGAGATTGTGTTGGCAGCCAACGGACGGGAGGCGATCCGGCAGATCAACGGGGATCAGGAGCTGGCGCTTGTATTGCTGGATATAATGATGCCGGCGATAGACGGATTTGGCGTATTGGATTATATGGAGGCGCATAACCTGCTGGAGAAGATTCCGGTAATACTGATTACCGGGGAGGATCCGGAAGCATGTGATGAACGGGCATATTCCTATAAAATTGCGGATGTGATACATAAACCTTTTAAGGCTGAGATTGTAGAGAGAAGGGCAAGGAATATTATTGAGCTGTACCAGAGCAAGCTGAGGATGGCGAAACGGCTGAAGGCGCAGCAGGAAGAAATATGGGTGCAGGAACGGAAGATACAGGAGCACAGCGAGTTTATGATAGATGCGCTCGGTACGGTAGTAGAATTCCGGGGAAGTGAGAGCGGGGAGCATATCAAACGGATTAAATATTTTACCAGGGTGCTGCTTAAGTATCTGCAGAAAGATTTTCCGAAATACGGGCTTACCCAGGAGCAGATTAACAGTATTGTCAGAGCCTCGTCCCTGCATGATATCGGCAAGATCGGCATCAGCGACGCAATTCTCTTAAAGCCGGGGGAACTGACGGAGGAGGAATTTGAGATTGTGAAGACCCACACTACCATCGGCTGCGAGATAATGGAGGCATTCTGCAGGAAGCGGGATGAATTCTACCAGTACTGTTATGATATCTGCAGGTATCATCATGAGAGATGGGATGGGGGCGGTTATCCTGACGGGCTGGCGGGGGATCAGATCCCGCTCTGCGCACAGGTGGTGGCCGTGGCGGATGTATATGACGCTTTGGTCAGTGAGAGGATACATAAGGAGGCATTTGCAAACTCCGTGGCATATGATATGATTTTGAACGGGGAATGCGGGCAGTTTGCACCGGATGTACTGGAATGCTTTAAGTCGGCAAAGGAAGATTTCTTTAATTTGGTGGAAGTTATAAAGATGTTTGAATTTGTGTAATAGACGGGGGAAGTAGGCGGAAGTCAGCAAAACAATATCGGGTGTTTGGCTGTCTTTCGTTATGTCCGGAGGTGGAAGGTTATGGAATGGAATAATGGCAATGCATTTCCTGTAGAAGATGCATTGGAGATGATCCTCATGTTTGACCGGAGAGGGTTTATAAGTTGTGCGAATGCAGCCGCCAGGACGAAGCTTGGATACGGGGAGGAGATCTGCGGGGAGCATATGAGCAGTATTTTCCCGGGTACATTTAAACAAGCCGGGGAGGAAAACGATGCGGACGGTATGGCTGACGGCGGTATCTGCAGCCTGATGGCTTACCGCAAGAATATGACCTGTTTTCCCGTGGAGGCGAAAATCATAGGCGATGAGGAAGCCGGGATACGGATATGCATGATGAATGATCTGCTGGAGAAGGAATTTCTCAACAAAAAGATCGAACAGATGGAAGACGAGATACAGCAGGCTTCGAAAGTGAAGTCGGAATTTGTTGCGAATGTAACCCATGAGCTGCGTACCCCTGTCAACGGAATCCTCGGCAATGTAAGGGAACTTCTGGATCTTGAGACAGACAGCCGCAAGCTGCGTTCCCTGAACCTTATGGAACGCTGCTGTGAGGATATGCATAAGCTGATTAACAATATTCTGGATTTTTCAAAGCTGGATGCGGGGAAATTCGTCCTGGACCCCCAGAAATTCAATCTCCGTGAGATGCTTGATTACATAAAGTCCAACCACATTAACCGGATTACGGAAAAGGGGCTGGAATTTTTCATGACAATTTCGCCCCAGATTCCGGAGTTTGTGGTCGGGGATGAACTGCGGATTGTACAGATCCTGAATAATGTGCTTTCCAATGCACAGAAGTTTACATCGGTGGGGAAGATTTCCCTGGAAATGCTGCCGACTGCGGTGATGGATGACAATGTGGAATTGTTTTTCATTGTAGTAGACACAGGGATAGGTATAGATAAGGCGGATCAGGATAAGCTGTTTAAAAGTTTTTCGCAGGTTGACGCTTCCATATCAAGGCGGTTCGGAGGGACCGGGCTTGGTTTGAATATTTCCAGGCAGCTTGTAGAACTGATGGGCGGTAACATCGGCGTGGAAAGTGAGAAAAATAAAGGCACTACCGTTTCTTTTTCCATATGGGTACAGCTTCCGGAGGAAGAGAAGGAAGTTATGAACAGCCGGAAGGAAATCATTGAGGGAATGCTTCACAGGGAAGCGGAAAGCGAGACGGAGGAAGACGGCGCAAAACTGTATGGTACGGAAGCAAACAGGGAAGAATTAAAGAAGAATCTGTCAAAGCTGATTCTCTGTGTGGAAATGGAAAACTGGGAAAAAGCGGAAATGTTTATGGAAAGCATAAGACAGCTAACGGATGGCGCCCCGAGGGAAGTAAGCATGTCGGTGCTGCGGCTTAAGATGGCGGTGCAGAAAGAGAACTATGATAAAATTTCAGCGAATCTGGATAGCCTGAAGGCTGTGCTTAACATGGAGGAGGGGTGATATGGCAGGAGCTGACAGGATATTAGGCAGGAGTAAGATCCTGATTGTGGATGATGTGGAAACGAACCGGATGATTTTGGAGGATATTATCAGTGATATGGGTTGTCAGACGGTGCTGGCGGAGAGTGGGGTAGAAGCGCTGAAACTGTTTTATGAAGTCCACCCTTCGCTGGTGCTGACGGATATTTCCATGCCGCAGATGGACGGATACGAGCTGTGCAGGATTCTGAAAGCGGATCCGCAGAGCAGGGAGATTCCGGTTATTTTTATTTCTGCTTTTGACGACCCGAAGGATATTGTAAGGGGGTTTACCATAGGCGGGATTGATTATATTACGAAGCCTTTCATTCCGGAAGTGGTACAGTCACGGGTAGGCGTACATGTCCGCCTGTATGCGGCTAACCGGGAAATTACGGAAGCTAACAGGCGTCTGCAGGTTTCTGTCAACGCCCAGTTAAAACAGATGGAAGCGGAGAAGAAGAGTGTCCTGTATGCATTGGCCAATGTGGCGGCAAGGAATTCCTACCATGCGGAAGATTATATCGGGAGGCTGCAGTATGACTGCAGGATTTTGGCGCAGAGCATGCAGTTTTCCCCTGTATTTGAGTCGGAAATATCAGATACTTATATTGATACTATAGAACTGGCCTCCCCGTTATGTGATGTAGGCAATATAGGGATTCCGAAAGATATCCTGCAGAAGAAAGGGGAACTGTCCGGGGAGGAGCTCGCGGTACTGAGGAGCCATACGGACATTGGCGCAAGGCTGCTGGCGGATTTGCAGGTATCCAGCGATTACAATGATTTCATCGGTATGTCTGTTGATATTGCCCGATCCCATCATGAAAACTGGAACGGGACAGGGTATCCGGACGGATTGAAAGGAAATGAAATCCCTCTGGCAGCGCAGATTGTTTCGATTGTGAATATGTTCTGCGCACTGACGGAAAAGAGGAGTTTCCGGGAGGCGTACAGCAGGGAGGAAGCCGTTGAAATTATGAGGGAGGATGCGGAAAAGAAGTTCCATTCCGACATATTTAAAATTTTTTGCAAGGTACTGCGTCAGTTCCATTGAAAAAGGGACAGTGCGGGCGGGGGGAGGATGAGGGGTTTTGATCACAGATGAAGAATTTTTACGGATTGTCAGATATTTAAAACCGCGTTACGGGCTGGATCTGGAACAGAAAAAGGTAATTGTAAACGGCAGGATGGAAAATTACATCAGAGCGGGCGGATGGGCGAATTTCGGCGCTTATATGGATGCCCTGGAGAGGGATGCAAGCGGAAAGCTGGAGTCTATACTGGTAAATATGCTGACAACCAACCATACGTATTTTATGAGGGAGTTTGAACATTTTGATTATTTCCGGAAAGTGGTCCTGCCCTGGCTGAAGGTAACGGAAGGGGCAAAGAGGGATTTGCATATCTGGTGCGGCGCGGCATCAACCGGGGAAGAACCGTATATGATTGCAATGGTACTCAGAGACTTCTTTGGTATGGAGCGTAATGACTGGGACACGAAAGTGCTGGCGACGGATGTATCGACGAAAGTACTGCAGAAAGCACTGGCAGGGATTTACACGGCAGAGCAGTTGAAACAGGTGCCGGAGCATTGGAAGAAAAGTTTTTTCCGGCTGGACAAAGCGAGTGGGCAGT
Source organism: uncultured Lachnospiraceae bacterium (assembly GCA_947385425.1). Classification (GTDB taxonomy): domain Bacteria; phylum Bacillota; class Clostridia; order Lachnospirales; family Lachnospiraceae; genus Kineothrix. Next base: position 19,207 of record CANDKY010000032.1, read on the forward strand.
ATCAGGTAAAAGACGAACTTAAAAAGGAGGTTATATTCCGCCAGTTTAACCTGATGGATCCTTTTCCGTTTAAAAAGAAAATGCATACTATATTTTTGCGGAATGTTATGATATATTTTGATGAGAAGACAAAGGCGGAGCTTTTGCGGAAGGTGTATGACGTCCTGGTGCCCGGAGGATATCTGTTTATCGGGATGACGGAAACCCTGGACAGGAATACAGTGCCGTTCCAGATTATCCAGCCGTCAATTTTCAGGAAGCAGGGAGGGAGTAATTGAATGTATGAATCCGATTAAAGTTTTGGTAGTGGATGATTCGATTGTATTCAGGGAGTTATTGGTACAGAGCCTGAGCAGGGATCCCTCTATCCGGGTTGTAGGGACGGCAAAGGATCCGTTTGAAGCCCGGGATGCTATTCTGAAGTACCATCCGGATGTTATGACTCTGGATGTAGAACTTCCGAGGATGAGCGGGATAGAGTTTCTGAGGAAACTGATGCCGCAGTATCCGTTGCCGGTAGTGGTGATCAGTGCGCTGAGCGATAAGGTGTTTGATGCCATGAATGCCGGGGCAGTGGATTTTGTGGCGAAACCTGCGATTGTGAGCAGATCGCAGTTAGAGGATTTTATCCAGAATGAGTTGCTGGTTAAAATCAAGATAGCTTCAACAGCGAAAATCAGCAATATTAAGAAGGCAGTCGCGGATACGGACAACGGGCATTTAACAACGGCGCATAAGAATCTGATTGTGGCGATCGGAGCTTCTACCGGAGGTACAGAGGCTATTTTTTCCGTAGTGAAGGATTATGGGGTGGATATTCCGGGAATCGTTATCGTGCAGCATATGCCGCCGGGATTTACACAGATGTATGCGAAGAGGCTGGATAATGAATGCCGTGTCCATGTGAAAGAGGCGCAGACAGGTGATCGCGTGATCCCGGGCCATGTGCTGATTGCACCCGGGGGAGACAGGCATATGCATCTGGTAAAAGTCGGGGAAGGGTATCAGGTGGAGATTAAGCCGGGGCCGAAAGTCAACGGGCATTGTCCGTCTGTCGATGTATTGTTTGATTCCGTGGCAAAGGCGGCAAGATCCAATGCAGTGGGAATTATCCTGACTGGGATGGGCGGTGATGGGGCGAAAGGCCTGTTGGCGATGCGCCGGGCAGGGGCAAGGACAATAGGGCAGGATGAATCGACCTGTGTGGTTTATGGGATGCCCAAGGTGGCTTATGATATAGGGGCTGTGGAGTATCAGGAGAAATTAACGGATATTGCCAAAAGGACCTATGCAGTATTAAATAAAATGTAGAGGAGAGAAAGTATGAAAATTTTATTGGCGGAAGATGATTTTGTTACAAGGAAATTTATGGTTAATTTCTTGTCGAAGTACGGCGAGTGCGATGTTACGGTGGACGGTATGGAAGCCGTGGATGCATTTATGATGGCGCTGGAGGATGATGAGCCTTATGACTTGGTATGCCTGGATATCATGATGCCGGTTATGGATGGCTATCAGGCGCTGGTAGGTATCCGCAACCTGGAGAAGCAGCGGAACGTTCCGGAGGATAAGGCGGCAAAGGTCATCATGACAACAGCCCTGAATGAGGAGCGGAATGTCAATATGGCATTTGAATTAGGATGTACGATTTATTCCGGAAAGCCGATTGATCAGGACAGATTCGAACAGGCGTTAAAGAAAACGGGTCTGCTGTAGACAGCATGGAAGAATTTCATAATCGGGATTATAAAGTTCCTCCATGCGGAGAATAAACAGGAAAGGAGAAGTATATGGCTGAGGAATTTAATACAGAAGGCATGTTGGATATGTACCTGTTTGAAAACGAACAGCTATTGGAACAGCTTCAGGAAAGGGTTTTGGAACAGAAGGATTCGGACTGCTTCGATGAAGAAAGCATTAATGAAATCTTCCGCACCATGCATACCATCAAGGGCTCTTCCGGTATTATGATGTTTGATAATATAACGGCAATATCCCATAAGCTGGAAGATGTCTTTTTCTACCTGCGTGAATCGCATCCTGAGAACGTACCGCATTTGGAGCTGGTGGAGCATGTATTAACGGTAGAGGACTTTATCAGCGGGGAAATGGATAAAATACGCAACGGAGATTCACCGGACGGTGAGCCGGCGGAGATTATTGCGGAACTGGATAAATTTTTGGAGAAGATCAAGGGGGGCGGAGGAAAGACAGGGGAAACGGGAAAGCCGGTGCCAGAAAATGTACATGAGGAGCCAAAGCATTTCTATATTGCGCCTGTAGCCAGTAGCGCGAGCCGTTTTTATAAGATTTATATTACCTTTTTCCCGGATACGGAGATGGCGAATGTGCATGCGTATAAAGCCGTATATGCCCTTAAGGAAATTGCAGAGGATTTATTGTACTCGCCGGAAGACATCATTTCGGATCCGGACAGCGCGCAGGCGATCGTAAAAGACGGGTTCCGGATTTTGCTGCAGTCACAGTCAGACGAAGAGGAAATCCGGAATCTGATCGGGGTAGGGTATGATATTGAATCGGTAGATGTTTTTGAATGTAAAGCAAATGAGTTTTTGCAGGGATTTGATTTCGGGGAGCCGGAATTGAAGATTGACCTGGAGTCAAGCGTAGAGGATATTGAGGCGAAAGTCAAGGCGGCCATTGACCAGAGCAGCCAGGAGGACGATGCTGCGGAGAAACCGAAAGAGAAGCCGAAGATGGCTCCCGGTGATTTCGTTATTAAGTCTAAAGAACCGGGCAAGAAAAAACAGTTGGCAAAGGATAAGCCGAAAACGGAAAAAGCATCCTTTATCAGTGTCAATGTAAGCAAGATGGATCAGCTTATGGATCTGATCGGGGAACTGGTTATTTCGGAATCGGTAGTGCTGCAAAATCCGGATTTGAAGGTGCCGGGGCTGAACCTGACAAACTTCAATAAGGCAGCGGCCCAGATGTCAAAGATTTCCACGGATCTGCAGAATGTCATTATGTCCATGCGTATGGTGCCGCTGACCAATATTTTCCAGAAAATGAACCGTATTGTATTCGATGTGTCCAGAAAGCTGGGCAAAGATGTTGATTTTGAGATGGTCGGCGAACATACGGAAGTGGATAAGAACATTATAGAGCATATTTCAGATCCTTTGATGCATTTGGTAAGGAATGCCGTGGATCATGGAATAGAAACAAAGGAAGAGCGCGAAGCCAGCGGCAAAACGGAAAAGGCTAAAATTACTTTGTCGGCAAGGACGGAAGCCGGTAAGGTATGGATCAGTGTAGCGGATAACGGAACCGGCCTTAACCGCGAAAAAATTATGGCGAAGGCTAAGAAGCAGGGGTTGCTTACCGATGGGAAACCGGAATCTGCCTACAGCGATAAAGAAGTATACCAGTTTATTACATTGCCCGGATTTTCCACGAACGAGCAGGTTACGGAATATTCCGGCCGCGGTGTCGGGATGGATGTGGTAGTGCAGAATATCCAGGCCATCGGCGGTGTGCTGGATATTGAGAGCGAACCGGGATACGGCTCAACGATGAGCCTGAAAATCCCGTTGACTCTTGCAATTATTGACGGGATTGTAATGGAAACCGGGGATTCTTCTTTTGTAATGGAAACCGGTGTGATAAAACAGTTCTTCAGCGTGAAGGAAGATATGATGATTCATGAGCCTGACGGGGATGAATACGTAATGATACGCGGAGAATGCTATCCGGTTATCCGGCTGGGAAAATGGTATGGATTGGATAATTACCAGACTTCCATAGAGAACGGGATGATGCTGATACTGGAAGTAGACAGCAGGACGCTCTGCCTGTTTGTGGATAAGCTGATCGGCAAGCAGGAGATTGTTGTAAAACCGATTCCGCCTTATATCAAGAAGATCAAGGGACTTTCGGGCTGTACGCAGTTAGGCGACGGAAGCATTGCATTAATTTTGGATCCGGGCGGATTAGTGGATTAATTTTAAGAAAGGAAAAGGACCGATATGGAGGAAACGAGTGGATTAAAGAGACTGGATGAAGATTTAAAAGCCGTTTCTGATGAGCGGGATGCCCAAAAGGGGAAATATATGACTTTCAAATCCGGGAATGAGTATTATGGGCTTAAAATCCAGTATGTAAATGAAATTATTGGATTTCAGGCAATTACGCCCGTACCGGAGACGGAGGAATATATTAAGGGGCTGATCAATCTGAGGGGCAAGATTATCCCGGTTATCGATGTGCGGCTCAGGTTTGGCCAGGAGCCTTTTGAGTACAATGACAGGACCTGTATTATTGTGATCAGCGTAAAAACTACGGTTGTGGGGTTGATTGTAGAGAAAATCGCAGAGGTTGTGGAGATTAAAGAGGAAAATATTTTACCGCCGCCTACGCTGGGGCGTACAGATAAAACACAGAATAAGTATATTTATGGCATTGGTAAAGCCGGCGGGGCTGTGAAGCTTTTGCTGGATCCGGATAAACTCTTAAATGACACCGATATGTCGATGATAGAACAGGGGAATGATGTGTTGAATGAGGAAGAATGAGAGGTAAGAGTATGAAAAATATGAAAATGAAAACAAAATTAATAATAGGGTTCCTGATTCCGATTGTGATTATGGTCTTTAATATCTTATTCGGCAACATTACTACGAAGCATGCAGCAGGGCTTGTAAATGATCCTGCTGCCCAGGAAAGATATGTATTGGAGACGAATATCATTACGGTGGTTCTGGCTGTAGTATCTGTAGTCGTCACATTTATGATTGCGGTTGCTTTAATCAGGGTAATCGAAAGGAGTGTGAAACAGTTATCGGATGCGGCAAAAGAGATAGCAGCCGGCAAGGTTGATATTCATATGGTGAAATATAATAATGATGAATTCGGTGATTTGGTGGATGAATATACGGCAGTTATCGAAAATATCAAGTCTCAGGCTCATATCGCTGAGGAAGTGGCAGGCGGTAATCTGACCATCAAGGTAGCGCCGAAGTCTGCGGAGGACGTATTGGGAAATTCCCTGAAGAAACTGGTAGACGATAATTTCCATGCACTTTCCAATATCAGTGATGCCGGTTCCCAGGTAACTATCGGGGCGGCGCAGGTGGCAAGCGCAAGCCAGGCATTGGCCCAGGGGTCTACGGAGCAGGCGAGCGCAATTCAGGAGATCACAGCATCTATCAGCGAGATCGCTGAGAAGACGAAACAGAACGCGGAACAGGCGAATGATACAAACCGCCTTATGTCAGAAGTGATTGACAATGTGCAGAAAGGTAACGTGCAGATGCAGGATATGATGTCTGCGATGCAGGACATCAATAAGTCTTCCGAAAGTATTTCCAAGATAATCAAGGTAATTGATGATATTGCATTCCAGACAAATATCCTGGCCCTGAATGCGGCAGTGGAAGCGGCAAGGGCCGGTGAAGCAGGAAAGGGTTTTGCTGTAGTGGCGGAGGAAGTAAGAAGCCTTGCCGCTAAGAGTGCGGCAGCGGCAGCAGAGACAGCAGAGCTGATTGAGGATTCTATCGGCAAAGTGAGCGTTGGTTCGGGCATAGCAGACGATACGGCGAAGGCGCTGGAAAAGATCAGCAATACGGCTGTTCAGTGCGACAGCCAGATTAAGGGTATTGCGGATTCTTCGAATTATCAGGCGACGGCAGTGGCGCAGATTGAGCAGGCCATTGCACAGGTATCACAGGTAGTACAGACTAATTCGGCAACCAGCGAACAGTGTGCGGCGGCCAGCGAAGAACTGTCCAACCAGGCAACAAGGATGCGGGATTTGCTTTCCATCTATAACCTTGGGGCAGGAAACAGCCGTTCTTCAGGCAGTGTGGACAGCGGTTCCTATTCATCTGCCCCGAGCAGGCCGAATGCGAATGAACAGATCATTTCTCTCGGGGAAGGGTTTGGAAAGTATTAATGCAGGAGCTATTCCGTATTGTTTTCAGATACGGACAGAATAAGAGTAAAATGCAGCCGGCAGGAAGGGAGCCGGCTGTATTTTTATGCACAGGGGTGCGTAGGGAAATTAGCAGCTTTGCTGCACGCACCCCGCGCGGCGAGTAGGGGGAAAAGCCTCCCCTACTCAATTGCACACGGGCACCCAAAGGGAAAATGTCAGCAAGAGCTGACGGGTGCCTGGCGCGCGAGTAGGGGGAAAAGCCTCCTCTGATACATTTTCACACCAGGGAGATGGATTTGGGATGCACGGAATTGCAGGAAGCCAATATACTATTATATATTGAATGGTAGGAGTTTTTTTATGGGAGAGAAAAGAAATCCATTGGTTAACACCTGCAGTTTCTCCGGCATCAGGCCGATTATGGCGGATTTGCCGTATCCGCCGATTGAGGTGAGAGGTAGAAACCAGATTTATGCGAACCTGCTCAGTGTCGATTACTGCGGATCGGTATCTGAATTATCTGCAATTACACAGTATATCAACAATGAAAACAGATTGGCCTGTGATTACTGTGACGTAGCGAAAACGCTCCTTGGGATAGCTATGGCTGAGATGATGCATCTGCAGAAATTAGGGGAACTGATTGTCCTGCTGGGCGGGGATATTGATTTTACGGCGAAATATAATAATGGAAAACAGCGGATGTGGACACCGGAATATTTGGATCTTCCGGATAATACCGGGAAAATGCTGTATGCGGATGTAGAGGCAGAGAAAGCGGCGATCAGGCAGTATAAGATGCATATCAGCATGATAAATGACGATTGCGTGAACGCTGTGCTGGCAAGGATTATAATGGATGAAGAATATCATATTATGCTGCTGCAGGCTTTGCTTCGGGGCTGATGTTCGTTTGTAAAGAGACGGGGGATTTTGATTTTGAAGGATGCTGCAAAAGCGGCACAAAGACCGCACGGGAGCAGGGGAGAAAGCCATTCCCCTGCCCGGTTTGGCCGTAAAAAAGTATTAACCGGATACAGAGGGAAGATTCCCAAGGTTATTGTTTTCCGAGCCGTCAGGCAGGGATTTCAGGTATTCGGTATCTTTCCTGTGGGCTATTCCCACGCCTTTGATTTCCCCCTCTTTCGCCAGGCTTACTCCTTCCTGTTTGGATACGGTGGAACCGTCGGAAAGCTGATAACCGGTGATGCGCCCGCTGCTTTTTACCAGGCCGACGATTTCTTTGGCATCGCTTTTGGCCTGGGGAATATCGTCAAGGGTATTCCGGGCTAAGGCTTGGCCGGTGGTTTCTTTACTCATAACATCTTTATAACCGGCTTCTTCATTTTCAGTTTTTTTATTTTCAATTCCTGTATTTTCAGTTCCTGTATTTTCAAATTCTCTGTCCATATTTATTGTATGCTCCTTCCATAAGTTATACGGGCGCAGCCGTATTCTCATAGTTTGTTACATACAAAAAAATATATGCGGTTTTCAACGGATTACTTATGGAAAATCCTGTTTGTTTCGTATACGGGCTCGCAGGTCAGGCGCATACCAAGCTTGCGGAACGTGTTTTCATCTACGGAAGACAAAATTACGGTAGAATGCACCTCGCAGTCTTTCAGTTTCGGTAATTGTGAAAGGGCAAGACGGGCGGTTGCATCATCTGCAGCGCTGGCTGACAGGGCAATCAGTATTTCATCGGTATGCAGCCGGGGATTATGGCTGCCCAGATAGTCCGTTTTCAATGTCTGTATAGGCTCTATGGAAGATGGGGATACCAGATGCCTGTTGTGATCAATGCCCCCCAGTGTTTTCAGTGCATTGAGCAGGACAGCGGCGGCGGCTCCAAGTAAGCCGGAGGTTTTGCCGGTAATGATTTGTCCGTCCGGCAATTCGACAGCTACGGCCGGATGCCCGGTGTTTTCCTGCCTCATCATTGCGGCGGGGACGACTTTACGGTCTTCCATGCTGATAGAGGCTTGTTTCATAAGCAGATCTAATTTATAAACTGCTTCCTGCGCACCCATGCGGTCTTTTTTCCGGTCATAAAGAGCCTGGTAATAACGGCGTATGATTTCCTGCTGGGAAGCCTGCCGGCATACTTCATCATCTATTATACAGTTCCCGGCCATGTTGACACCCATATCCGTAGGTGATTTATAAGGGCTGCTGCCTGCAATTTTTTCAAACATGGCGTTAAGTACCGGGAATATCTCTATGTCCCGGTTATAGTTTACCGTAGTTTCCCCGTAAGCATCCAGATGGAAGGGGTCTATCATATTGACATCATCCAGGTCCGCAGTGGCGGCTTCATATGCCACGTTGACAGGATGGCGCAGCGGGAGGTTCCAGACAGGGAAGGTTTCAAATTTTGCATATCCGGCTTTAATGCCGCGTTTATGTTCATGGTAAAGCTGGGACAGGCAGGTTGCCATCTTGCCGCTGCCGGGGCCGGGGGCGGTGACAATGACAAGCGGCCTGGAGGTTTCTATGTAATCATTTTTGCCGTAACCTTCTTCACTGACAATGTGCCCGATATCGCCCGGATAACCTTCGATGAAATAGTGAAGATAGGATTTTATCCCCAGGTTGGACAGGCGTTCCCGGAAATGGCCTGCGGCGGGCTGTCCGGCGTAGCGGGTTATCACCACACTTCCGACATAGAGGCCAATGGAACGGAATGCATCAATCAGGCGCAGGACATCCAGATCGTAGGTGATGCCGAGGTCGCCCCGGACTTTGTTTTTTTCTATGGCATCCGCGCTGATTACAATAACAATTTCCGCCTGTTCCTTAAGCTGGAGCAGCATTTTCAGTTTGCTGTCGGGCAAAAAGCCGGGAAGGACTCTGGATGCATGGTAATCGTCGAATAATTTACCGCCGAATTCCAGATATAATTTATTGCTGAACTGCGTAATCCGTTCCAGGATCCGTTCGGACTGCATTTTCAGATATTTATTATTGTCAAATCCTATTTTCATTTTTGGTGTTTTACCTTTTGCTTTCTCGCTCTTTTGCAGCGGCAATAAAACCGCGGAACAGAGGGTGCGGCCTGTTGGGCCTTGATTTCAGCTCCGGATGCGCCTGTGTAGCTATGAAAAATGGGTGTCCCGGTATCTCGCACATTTCCACAATGCGTCCGTCCGGGGAGAAACCGGATAATTTCATGCCGTGTTCTGTGAGCACTGCACGGAAGTCGTTGTTTACTTCGTAGCGGTGCCTGTGCCTTTCGTGGATGGTTTTTTCCCCGTACAGGGCGTAAGCCTTAGAATCCTCGTCCAGGACACAGGGGCAGGAGCCGAGCCGCAGAGTGCCGCCGATATCTTCTACACCGCTCTGGTCGGGCATAAGCGCGATGACAGGATGTGTAGTATTCGGATCCAGTTCCGCGCTGTGTGCGTCATGGTAGCCTACGACATTGCGCGCATATTCCACAATAGCAAGCTGCATGCCAAGGCAGAGCCCAAGGAAAGGGATGTTATGTGTCCTGGCATATTGGATGGCATTAATCTTGCCTTCAATACCTCTGCTGCCGAATCCGCCGGGGACAAGGATGCCGTCGGAGCCTGATAAGAGGCTGTCCATATTTTCAGCGGTAACGCTTTCCGAATCCACCCAGTTAATGTTGACATTGACGTGGTTGGAAATACCGCCGTGTTTCAACGCTTCCACGACACTGATATAGGCGTCATGCAGTTGGATATATTTTCCCACAAGTGATATAGTGACATCTCCGGCAGGTCTGCGCAGGGAATCTACCATGGCTGTCCAGTCAGAGAGATCCGGTTCCGGGCAGGGGAGGTGCAGGCATTCACATGCGACCTGTGCCAGGTGCTCTTTTTCCATGGCAAGGGGAGCTTCGTACAAATATTCAACATCCAGGTTCTGCAATACACGTGTGCTGGGAACATTGCAGAACAGGGCGATTTTATCTTTGATTGCCTGATCCAGGGGATATTCGCTGCGGCATACAATGATATCGGGACGGATTCCCATGCCCTGCAGTTCCTTTACGCTTGCCTGTGTCGGCTTCGTCTTCATTTCCTGGGAAGCACGCAGATAAGGAATAAGGGTTACATGGATCAGGATGGCATTTTCACGGCCTGCTTCGTGCTGAAACTGCCGGATGGATTCTAAGAAGGGCTGGCTTTCAATATCACCTACCGTGCCGCCTACTTCAATAATGGCGATTCTTGTCTCTGTATCAGTGAAATTGCGGTAGAAGCGGCTTTTAATTTCATTTGTGATGTGGGGGATGACCTGGACGGTGCCGCCGCCGTAATCCCCGCGCCGTTCTTTCTGCAGGACGGACCAGTAAATCTTTCCGGTAGTTACATTGGAATTCTTGTCCAGGTTTTCATCTATAAACCGTTCATAATGCCCGAGATCCAGATCGGTTTCCGTGCCGTCGTCGGTGACAAAAACTTCACCATGCTGGATCGGGTTCATTGTGCCGGGGTCAATATTGATATATGGGTCGAATTTCTGCATGGTTACTTTATAACCGCGGGCTTTCAGTAGCCTTCCGAGGGAGGCCGCGGTGATTCCCTTGCCCAGGCCGGAAACGACACCACCTGTGACGAAAACATATTTTACAGCCATTTGATTCTCCTATTTTTATTCCAGTTCCGCTCCTGTCCGTATAATGCCCCTTATAGGAAAGAATTTCCGGCCGCGCGGCGACCTGAAATCCTTTCGGGCATTATATGGACATGGGCTGATTCCAATATAAATAACCTATGTATTATACAACGTCTGGAGGCCAAAAATCTACTGTTTGAAAGAAAAAATTTAGAAATCTTTAATAGATGGTAAAAGATTTCACAATTATAATATTGATTTATCGAAAAGTAGTCTCTATAATAGAGAAAGCAAGAGTGATGTGAATAGGAGCAGAGGATGGATAATAATAATTTAAATCAATATGAAGGCGGCGGTTATAACGGGAACCGCGGCGGAAATAATAACGGGAATAATAATGGTTCCGGCCCCGGCGGGAACGGGGAGGATCCGAAGCGGCAGAGTATCGTGCTTCTGTTGGTGGCGGCTTTGGTAACTCTTTTATGTATGAGTTATTTTATGAAGCTTATGACCGGCGGTACGGAACGGGAAATTACTTATAATGAGTTTGTTGGGATGGTGGAGGATGGTAAGGTCAAAAGTGTGGAAATCGATACTGACCGTATCAGTATCATCCCGAAGCAGCAGGGGGAGAACAGCAGCCCCTATGCAGTTCCGACTGTTACTTATTATACCGGGCGGGTGCAGGATGAAGGGCTTACCCAGTTCCTTCTGGAGAATGGGGTGGATGTAAGCGGTGTTGTCCCGGACGGTTCCGGGATGCTGCTGTCTATTATTCTGACTTATATTCTTCCGATATTGCTGATGTGGGTTTTGCTGAGTTTCCTGTTCCGCAAGATGTCGAAGAGCGGCGGCGGTATGATGGGGGTAGGCAAGAGCAATGCGAAAGTATACGTGGAGAAAGAGACGGGTGTTACTTTCAAGGATGTGGCCGGGGAGGATGAAGCAAAGGAATCCCTCCAGGAGGTAGTGGATTTCCTCCATAATCCGGGGCGGTATTCGAAAATCGGCGCCAAGCTGCCCAAAGGGGCATTGCTGGTGGGGCCTCCGGGAACCGGGAAGACACTTCTGGCTAAGGCTGTGGCCGGGGAGGCACATGTGCCGTTTTTCTCACTGGCGGGTTCTGATTTTATAGAGTTATATGTAGGTGTGGGCGCTTCCCGAGTAAGGGATCTGTTTAAGGAAGCGACAAGGAATGCGCCGTGTATTATTTTTATAGATGAAATTGATGCCATCGGCCGGAGCCGTGATTCCAAATACGGCGGCGGGAACGAGGAACGGGAGCAGACTTTGAACCAGCTTCTGTCGGAAATGGATGGTTTTGATACATCTAAGGGGATTCTGATTTTGGGCGCTACCAACCGCCCGGAGATATTGGACAAGGCGCTGCTTCGGCCGGGACGGTTTGACCGCCGGATTATTGTGGATAAACCGGATTTGAAAGGCAGGGTGGAAATCTTAAAGGTGCATGCCAAGGATGTACTGATGGATGACAGTGTGGATTTGGATGCCATAGCGCTGGCTACGAGCGGCGCGGTGGGGGCAGATCTTGCGAATATGATCAATGAGGCGGCAATCAATGCGGTGCAGAGAGGCAGGGAATATGTCTGTCAGCATGACCTGTTTGAAGCGGTGGAGCAGGTATTGGTCGGGAAGGAAAAGAAAGACCGCATCATGAGTAAGGAAGAACGGAAAATCGTATCTTACCATGAGGTAGGCCATGCATTGCTCAGCGCCCTGCAGAAAAATTCAGAGCCTGTGCAGAAGATTACTATTGTACCCCGTACAATGGGGGCGCTGGGATATGTGATGCAGGTGCCGGAGGAAGAGAAGTATTTGAATACCAAGGCAGAGCTGCATGATATGCTGGTAGGTTATCTGGGAGGGCGCGCGGCGGAGGAAATCGTTTTTGACACAGTGACGACCGGCGCTGCCAATGATATAGAGAAAGCTACGAACATAGCAAAGAATATGGTGACAAGGTTCGGTATGAGCGATAAATTCGGCCTGATGGGGCTGGCTACGGTAGAGAATGAATATCTGGGCGGCGGCTCCCGCATGGACTGCAGCGATGTGACAGCGGCGGATGTGGATACCGAAGTGATGAATATACTGAAAGACTGTTATGAGGAAGCAAAAAGCATGCTGGCCGAGAACAGGGATCTGATGGATAAGCTGGCAGCCCACCTGATAGAGAAGGAAACCATTACAGGTAAGGAGTTTATGCAGATATACCGGAAAGAAAAGGGGCTTCCTGAGCCGGAGGATAAAGAAGAGGACGGAAAGCAGCTCAGTGAAGCCAAAACGGACAGTACAGCCCGTACAGACAGCGGAAATGTACAGCCGTCTGCAGATACGGAGGAAACGGTACACGGGGAACATGTGCCGGAAAAACAGGATGGATTTTTGCGGAAGCAGGATGATTTTTTTAAGGACGATCCGGAAAGACAGGAAAGAGGGCTTTCGGCAAGCGGGAATAACAGGGAAGAAGACAAGGCAGCGGATATTCAGCCGGGGAACCCGGCGCATGTAGGACGTTTTTCCAATACTGCGGGAAATTTTGAAGAAACGCTGCAGAAAAAAATCGATGAACAGAAATAGCAGTGGGAGGTTCTTATGAAATAATGAGAACCTCCTTTGTGGACATAATCAGGTGGGGAGAAAGGCAGGTGGGAGATATTGTTTGATTTTGATGAAGAATTGAAAAAATTACCTACCAGGCCCGGGGTGTATATTATGCATGACGGGAATGATACAATTATCTACGTGGGAAAGGCTATAAACCTTCATAACCGGGTCCGTTCCTATTTCCGCAAAAATATAGGGCGCGGGCCGCAGATAGATAAGATGGTCACACAGATTGCCAGGTTTGAGTACATTATTACGGACTCGGAACTGGAAGCCCTTGTATTGGAAAATAATCTGATTAAGGAATACAGTCCGCGTTATAATACGATGCTGAAGGATGATAAAACCTATCCTTATATCAAAGTAACCGTTGGGGAAGCATTTCCGAGAGTGCTTTTTTCCAGGGAGATGAAAAAAGACAAGTCAAGATATTTCGGCCCGTATACCAGTGCGGCGGCAGTGAAGGACACCATTGAACTGATGAACAAGCTCTATATGCTGCGTACCTGCAGCCGGAGCCTGCCCAGGGAAGAAGGAAAGGACCGGCCCTGCCTGAATTATCATATCAGGCAATGCATGGCGCCCTGTCAGGGGTATGTTTCGTGTGAGCTGTACAGGGAACAGGTGGATAAGGCATTGGATTTCCTGAACGGTAATTACCAGCCCATTTTGAAGGAACTTGAGCATAAGATGCAGGAAGCCTCGGAGAATATGGAATTTGAGGAGGCTATAAAATACCGGGATCTGTATAACAGTGTGAAGCAGGTGGCGCAAAAACAAAAGATTACGGACAGTGACGGAGAGGATAAGGACATTATTGCATTGGCGAATGACGAAAACGATGCGGTGGTGCAGGTGTTTTTTATCAGGGATGGGAAATTGATCGGAAGGGAACACTTCTATATGACACATGTGTCGGGCCATGAAAGAGCGGAGATTTTGTTGGATTTTGTAAAACAGTTTTATGCCGGGACGCCGTTTATTCCGCGGGAGCTTATGCTTCAGGAAGAGATAGAGGATATAGGCATACTGGAACGCTGGCTCTCTACAAGGAAGGGAAACCGGGTGTATATACGGATACCGAAGAAGGGGACAAAAGAGAAACTGGTAGAATTAGCGGCAAAAAATGCCGCTTTGGTCCTGAGCCAGGATAAGGAGAAAATCAAGAGGGAAGAGGGGCGTACCATAGGGGCGGTGAAAGAGATTGCAGGACTGCTCGGGGTGGAGGGTATCAGCCGTATGGAGGCATATGACATTTCCAATATCAGCGGTTTTGCCAATGTGGGTTCCATGGTAGTTTTTGAGAAGGGAAAACCTAAACGGAGCGATTACCGTAAATTTAAGATTAAGACCGTGTCAGGGCCGGATGATTATGCCTGCATGAAGGAGGTTCTGACACGCCGTTTTGTCCATGGGATGGAGGAACAGAAGGAACTGGATCTGAAAGAACTGGAAAAGGAGTTTGGAAGTTTTACCAAATTTCCGGATCTTATCCTGATGGATGGAGGAAAGGGGCAGGTAAACATAGCTTTGGAAGTCCTGAGGGAGCTAAGTATTGATATTCCGGTATGCGGTATGGTAAAGGATGATAACCACAGAACAAGAGGGCTGTACTATAATAATGAAGAAATACCGATAGACCATCATTCGGAAGGCTTTAAACTGGTGACGAGAGTACAGGATGAGGCGCACCGTTTCGCCATAGAATACCACCGTTCCCTGCGCAGTAAGACGCAGGTCAAATCCGTCCTGGACGATATTCCGGGGGTTGGCGCTTCCAGAAGGAAAGCACTGATGCGTCAGTTTAAGTCGATTGAGGAAATAAAAGAAGCCAGTGTGGAGAAGCTGGCAGAAGTACCTGAGATACCGGTGCATATTGCACAGGGCATATTTGATTTTTTCCATAGCCAGAAACCCATGCATTAAATTGCATGGGTTTCCCATTCCTGCAGGATCTCTTCGCAGGCATCCACATCAATATCGTCAACGGCATTTTTCAGCCGCTCAAATAAATCATGTTTCCAGTCCGTATAGCGGTATTGATCCATATCCTTGAGAACCGCTTCCATATCGTCCATATCCAGATTATCAAGGGCTTCCCGGAGTTTTCCGAATAAAGTATGTAAGGTTTCTTCATCTGCGTCTGCCTTTTCCGCGTCATTTGTGACTTCATCGGGAAAGTACGGCGCTAAAATCCTGGAGTATTCCGAGTATTGTTTGAGCAGGTCAGGGGTCTGCGCATGGATCATATCCGCATTTTCGGCGTTCCCGGCCTGTTCCAGGGAAGCGGCCAAATCGGACAGGGAATTAGCGCCGATTTGCCGGGATGCGCTTTTTAAAGCATGGACTTCTATCGTATACCCGTGCCAGTCTTCCTGCTTTTCAAGGTTTTCAATAAGCACTATTTTTTTGTTGATAAGATGATAATAATCCTTAAGTACCGCCCAATATAGTTTCTCGCTTCCAAGGAGCTGCATGGCTGCGTCCACATCCAGTCCTTCAATTTTCAGGGCAGGCTTTGCTTCCGGTTTTGCCTGTTTCCCGGAATGGTGGTTTACTTTTTGTATTTTGTCCTTTGGCAGCCAGTGTTTTAATGTGGATATAAGGAAACGCAGTTCAATGGGCTTGGGAACGAAATCATCCAGCCCTTCCCGTAAGAACATTGCGCGCGTCCCTGATACGGCATTGGCTGTCAGGGCAATGATCGGCACATCATCATAATCTTCGTGGAAACGGCGGATAATGTGGGTAGTTTCCACACCGTCCAGTTCCGGCATCATGTGATCCATGAAGATCAGATCATAATGCTTCTGTGCTATTTTATCCAGGGCAATTTTGCCGCTTATAGCGGTATCTATATGCATTTGCATAGGTTCCAACAGGCCCTCTGTAACAGTGAGGTTTACCGTATTGTCATCGACAATCAATATCTCTGCGTCAGGTGCTACAAACTCAAAGTCGTCATCCGAAGGATGGTCGAGGTACTGGCGGAGATCCTCATGGTTTATAATCGCGGCAAGATTAAGAGAATAAAGCGGTTTTCTTATGACAAGCAGATTATTGATGTCGCTTGTATAAGAAGAACGGAAATCCAGTAAAAGTATTCCCGTAATTTCCGGGTGCCCTTTAATGTAGCCTTCAAATGCTTCGGTAAAGACACAGTGTTCAATGAAGAAAAAAGTATTTTCCTCCAATACTAAGTCCGGCAGATCCTTTGAGGAAGTAATAAACTGGCATTTGCCGCCCAGGCGCCGGACATCTATTATCAACTGTTCCTTGATATAAGGGTTGGAAATATAGAGGATGGCGTTGAAGGGCTTCAGATCCTTCTGGGAAATACTGGGGGTGTTGTCCTCGACCCTCTGGGGTAAGATAAAAGAGAAGCGGCTTCCCTTCCCGTATTCGCTTTCCGCCCATATATTCCCGTGCATAAGAGTGAGAAGCTGTTTGGAAATAGCCAGCCCTAAACCGGTCCCTTCCACATTCCGGTTTCTTTTGCTGTCCAACTGCTGGAAGGTTTGGAAAAGATTGCCAAAATCTTCTTTTTTTATGCCAATCCCTGTATCCGTGACGGAAACCAGCAAATCAATATGGGAATTGTGTTTCCGGATGAAATCAACTTTTAAAAGGACCTGTCCGTGTTCGGTAAATTTCACGGCATTGTTGGCGATGTTTATAATAAGCTGTTTGATCCGGATCAGATCCCCATGCAGCTTGCTGGGGATATTGGGGGCGATATCAAGGATAAATTCCACATCCTTGCTGTCAATACGCGCCATGATAATATTGGTAACATCATTTATAACGGAAAACATTTCATATTCGCTGGAGACAATATCCAGTTTTCCCGATTCGATTTTGGAAAAATCCAAAATATCATTAATAATGGTAAGCAATGTTTTCCCGGAGGATTTGATCTGGTTTACATATTCCCTGGCAGCCGGGGGCAAATCTTCCCGGAGAGCCATTTCCGCCATACCGATTACCGCATTCATAGGGGTACGGATTTCATGGCTCATGTTGGCAAGGAAATCGGATTTCATCCGTGCGGCCTTTTCCACTTCTATATTAGCCTGGTTCATCAACAGCGTATGGTGGGCAATGTTGGACAATACATTAGCAATTGTCTGGAAAAATGCGGTAATATCATTCAGGGAGTCCTTCTCAACAATGCGGATTTCCTGGGCAGCATTCCAGTAAGAGATAGGATCTACGTTGATCTCCCTGGCTGTCTCCATGATTTTTGTCATATTCGGGGAATCGGTCAGGAGCTGGCCGCCGATAAAACATCCTATCATTTTGCCGTTGGCCATGATGGGGGCCGAAAAATCCAGAAGGCCGGCATGACAGTAATACAAGCTGGCTTTCCCCTTTTTTCGGGCAGTGTCTATGCCATATTTATTGCACTGCTCACAGCGCAGGCATCCAAGTGTGGATTTTTTAGTATATTTCTGGCAAAAAGTGGAAAAATTTGTTTCCTGTGTGATAGAAACCCCGTTCACATCGGTAATGACTGCCGCGATGCCGGTCAGTTTGGAAAAAGCATTTTGTATTTGCTGTAAAATATCCACGTCAATAAAGTCTGTGATATATAGTTCTTCCTGCATATAAATAAATCCGCCTTTCTGTTTCTTTCCTGCCGAGGATATGTCCGGGAAGCGGTTCCGGGGCATATCCTCGGCAGGAAAGTTTTTTTAAAAATTCAGTTGACAAATTTACTGATGGTAGACAGCAGTTTAATATGGTCGATAGGTTTTAAGAGATATCCCTGCGGTTTAAGCGCCAATGCTTTTTCAATCTTATCCCGCTCGGAAATACCGGTCAGGAATATTACGGGTATATTTTGGGTAGTGGGGTTATCCCTCAGTTTTTTCAGTACGTCAGGGCCGCTTTCCAGGGGCATTTCATAGTCCAGCAAAATCAAATCCGTTCTCTTATTTTCCAGGAATTTAAAGGCTATCCTGCCGTTTAACGCAGTGGCAACATCGTATTTGTCCGCCAGATGCCGTTTAATGATTTTCAGCATACGGGAGTCGTCGTCCACTACAAGTATATGCTTTCGGCCGGAAGGCGGATCGGTGACAATTTCACCCAGATCCATATCTTCCACGGCTTCAAGTATTTTAGCCGATTCCCCAATCTCGTTGGTCAGTACCTGGAGCAGGGCATCGGATTCGCTCATAGCAGGTTCCTGTTTTGGCTTTGCCGGTTTGTCGTCCGATACAGGGGCAGCAGGCTTGGCGGAACTGTTTGCTGCCGGACCGGAGGGAACCTGTGCCTGGCCTGAAACAGGAACCTGTACCTGGCCGGCGGGCTGAGACGGGCCAGGAGTCTGTGTCTGTGCGGCAGATTGAGGTGAGCCGGGAGCCTGTGTCTGTGCGATAGGTTGAGGTGAGCCGGGAGCCTGTGTCTGTGCGGCAGCCTGAGGTGAGCCGGAAGCCTGAGGTGAGCCGGAAGCCTGAGGTGAGCCGGAAGCCTGAGGTGAGCCGGAA